>JBBRDQ010000070.1:0-21187 GCA_038203695.1 Chitinophagales bacterium | reverse complement strand
TTCTTCGCCATTCAGCATTTCCTTCCAGGCGAAGTTGTGGTGATTTTCCACTTTGGTCAGCACCGTTGCACCGATCGCTTTGGTCAGTTTGCGGTGGATCACCTCGTGGCACGCCGATGCGTAATCGCCCGCCAGGTTCATAGCCAGCCAGTATTCCTGTCCGGCTTCGCTATTCATATCGAGGTAAGCCAGGTTGGCAGCATACGGTGGCAGTTTGCATTGCTCTTTGGCGATGCGGGTGTAATGTCCGGCCAGCGTTGCCCCTAATCCGCGGGAACCCGAGTGCGTCAGCAAAGCCAGGTAACGCCCTTTTTCGATGTTCAGCACGTCGTCTTTTTTCGCAAAATCGATGATACCCCACTCCACAAAGTGATTGCCGCCGCCGGACGAACCCAACTGGGTAAATGCCTTGTCTTTCAAGCCGCGCAACAGGTTATTCAGATCGAACTCCTTGCGATCCAGTACATTATGATAGGCGCGATCCTGGCCTTTGAAACCATTTCCGGCACCAAACGCCGTCATGGCGATCAACTCGCGTTTGTAAAAAGAGCGGTTATCTAAGAAATGCGCCTCCGGGATATCGAACACCGACAACGCCATCCGGCAACCGATGTCCACCCCGACGCCGTACGGGATAACGGCATTTTTCGTGGCCAGCACCCCGCCGATCGGCAGTCCGTAGCCCTGATGTGCATCCGGCATCAGCGCACCCGCCACCGTGACCGGCAGGCGCATGGCGATGTTCATCTGGTTGAGCGCGCCTTCCTCGATCTGGTCTTTGCCAAAGATGGTATAGGCGTCGGCGGTTTCTTTCAGTTCAATGGTTGCAGCAGCGGCGGCTTTTTGCGCGGCTTCGATGATGATTTTGGCCAATGGTGCCAGCGTCTCGTCGTCCAAATAATTTTCCGGCGTTTTTTGCACGCGTTTCAACAGCGTCAGGGTTTGTTGTTTCGGATGGTCGGCCAGCACAGTCGTAGCAATTTTCAGCGCCATTCCGAGGGCTTCCCCTTCCATATAACCCAGTGCCAGTAAGTCGTTTCCTTTAATCATGGTTTTTTAATTTTATTGGTTGGCAGGCGTTCGATGCCTTCGTAAGTTGATGCTGCAAAGATGAACAGGGTACTACGCAACCGACTTGCGCAGTAAAAATTAATGCTAAAAATAGTTTCCAAATTAATTTTAAATCCATGATAATCAACATTTTAAAAACAAAATTTTCTCGAAAAAACTTGCCCCTCAAATATACTACGCAAATCTATTGCGCAGCACATCCAACCAGAATCCGTATTTTCGCCGCACTGCCGAATCTTTTTAACTCTGTGGACTTCCTACAAGTTCCCTCCACCCCAGGAATCGGCGCATTAACCGTTAATCATTATCCATTAACCATTAAAAAAAATGGCCCTCAACAAACTCGCCCTCATTCGCTACAAAACCATTGACGATTGTCTGACCAACCGCGCCCGCAAATGGACACTCGAAGACCTGATTGAAAAAGTCTCGTCCGCGCTGTACGAGTATGAAGGCATTCGCGACGGCGTGAGCAAACGCACGATCCAGTTAGATCTGCAAACCATGCGCAGCGACAAACTCTACAGCGCGCCGATCAGCGTAGTGGATAAAAAATACTACACCTATGAAGACCCGAAATTCAGCATTACCCAGTCTAAACTGACTTCGGCCGATTTGCAAAAAATGAACGAGGTAGTTGGTATCCTGAAACACCTCAACGGCTTCAACCACTTTGGCGAGATGAGCGAGATGATCGCCAAACTCGAAAACAACCTGGACCGCAACCGCAAGGACGGTCGCGACATCCTCCAGTTCGAGTCCAATGCGCTGCTGAAAGGGCTGGACTGGATTACGCCGCTGTACAAGGCCATTGCCGCGCAGCAGACTTTGCTGATCGAGTATCAGTCATTTAGTGCTCGCCAGGCCAAACAGGGTATTTATTTCCCGTACTTATTGAAGGAATACCGCAACCGCTGGTTTCTGATCACCAAAAACAAATCCCAGCACCACTTAGTCACCATGGCCCTCGACCGCATCGAATCCGTCCAGGAACTGCCGCGCGAGCCGTTCCTCCCCCACCCGACCGTCGATTTCAGTCATTATTTCGATAATGTACTGGGCGTGACCAAATCCGAAAACGACCGCACCTGCAAAGTACTCATCGAAGCCGACCGCAATACCGCACCTTATATATTGACCAAGCCGCTGCATCACAGCCAGACCGTCTTACACCAGGCCGATGGCAAGACGATTTTTCAGATCGAAGTAGTCCTGAATTTTGAACTAGAGCGGGTGATCCTGGGTTATGGGGCGGGTATCCGGGTATTAGGGCCGCGCTTGTTAGTGAAGCGGATTGGACGGGTGGTTGGGGCGATGGGGGCGATGTATAAGGAAAGCAGTACGATGCAGTAAGCGAAAATACCCGCAGGCTACGAGACAATTACCGATTCATCGCTCTGAACCTTCTTTATTGTTCGATCACCCCTAAAATCTGCGTCCGCACCTCCCCAAAGCCAACCCGCACCCCATCCTTTTCCGCAAAACCGCGCATCGTCACCGTATCCAGATCCTGGATAAACGTTCGCGTACTGCCATCATTTAGCGTAAGCGGTTTCGAGCCCGACCAGGCCAGTTCGAGCATACTGCCAAACGACTCCGGCTCCGGCCCGCTGATGGTACCCGAAGCCAGTAGGTCACCGACGCGCATATTGCAGCCGTTGACGGTGTGATGCGCCAGTTGCTGCGCCATATTCCAGTAGAGGAAACGGGTGTTGGAGCGACTGATGACGGTTTCGATGCTGTTGTCAGGCTGAAGGCTTACTTCCAACTGGATGTCGTAATTGCCCAAACCGGTATACCGCAGATACGGTAAAGGCTCCGGTTCCTGCTGGTAACCGGCGACTCGGAACGGCTCCAGCGCTTCCATCGTCACAATCCAAGGCGAGATCGAAGAGCCGAAGTTTTTGCCCAGAAATGGCCCCAGCGGTACGTATTCCCATTGTTGGATATCGCGGGCCGACCAGTCGTTGAACAATACCATCCCGAAGATATGTTCCTCGGCTTTTTCGACCGGTATGGATTGGCCGAGGGTGGTGTTTTGGCCGATCACAAACGCGGTTTCCAGTTCAAAATCAAGGCGTTGCGACGGGCCAAATACGGGTGTTTCGGCACCTTTCGGCAGCATCTGGCCCAGCGGGCGGTGCAGCGGCTGTCCGGACAGCACAATCGAAGAAGCGCGGCCGTGGTAGCCCACCGGCAGGTGCCGCCAGTTGGGCAACAGGGCATTGGCAGGATCGCGAAACATCTTGCCGACATTGGTCGCATGGTCGATGCTCGAATAAAAATCGGTATAGTCGCCGATGTGCAGCGGCATTTCCATGCGCACGGCCGACTGATCGAGCAATACCTGACTGGCATGTAGCCGCAGTGGCGAGCTGGGATTGGTCAGCAACTCCTGCAAACGCGCCCTTACCGCCTGCCACACTGGGCGGCCCAGATTGATAAAATCATTCAGCACCGGTTTGGCAAAAACCCATTTTTCGGTCAGCACATCGTGAAACAGGCCCAGCGCGGCTGCAGCCTGCATATCCACTACTTTATCGCCAATGGCTACGCCGACGCGGGACGTAAGCGCCGGCGTGGAAAAGATGCCATACGGCAAGTTGTGAATGCTAAAATCGGAGTGGTCGGGGACGGGAAACCAGGTGGTCATATTGTGCGTGGTGTGGTGATGGGCGCAAAGGTAGCAGGAGTTTTTTTTGATTTATAGATGCTGCCGGACGAATTAAGATTTTTGATGGCGCGCGTGGGTCTGGCATTTTCTAACCTCGCACCCTACGCGTACCTGCTTAACAGCGATCAGCCCGCTACTAAGTGAAGTTCCCCCCTTTTTCCGACCAGAAAAGCACCGATATTAAGCACTAGTTCTACATTCAGTTTTTGCATCTATTGTTCAACGCAAAGGACAAAAAGATACTGTCCTTTGCGTTGAATCGGATGTTGTATTTGAAACTTGAACACCGTATCTCCTTGAATAAATCATATCACAATTTTTTACAAAGCGAGAACCGCTGTCCAAATCAAGAGGCGAGGACGCCAACAACGGCAGGAAATGATTAATCATTCATCCTACATCACCCCGCTCACTTGAACCCGTTCTGCCTGCAAAACTGGTAGGAATGACCCCTGTGATGCAAACTTGTTGACATCCAACCATTAAATCAAAGCATAGAAGCAGTCAGCCAAATTATATCAGTTCATTTACTAATAACTATACTTTTCCAAATTGGGTTGGCAAGTTTGTCACTTTGAGGTTTAATAAATACAAAGTACAATCCTGAAGACCATATTTGTGTATCAATGACTGTATCACCTATTGCTTGAGTACGCAAAATCTGCCGGGATAAAGCATCATAAATTTCAATATCACATTTTCCAATTACCTGAGGAATGGCAATCGTAAAAGCGGTAGATGCCGGATTAGGGTATATTTTTACGATTTTTACTGCATCAATTAGAGACGTCCCTACTGTAATCGTAACAGAATCAGAGGATTCCACAAGTGCATCGCTATCGTCGTCGCCTCCTATTAATGGATTGATATCATTAGGGATAATCGTATAAGTATTTGAACTAGTGCACTGGTTACTTCCCGTAACTGTTACAGAGTAATTCCCATTGGCGAGGCTGCTTATATTTTGTGCATTATTTGTTCCTGCAATATGAGCCCAATCGAATGTATAAGGAGATGCCCCGGAAGAGACTGTTAAGGTAATCGCACCATTATTAGCCCCGGGAGGATTAGAGATACTGGCACTAAAAACAGGATCGAAGTTAGGTACACTTATATCCATCACTTTAGTACATCCGTTGACGTCTGTAATCGTTATCCAGTATTTATTTGCGGGCACATTGGCTATGTTTTGTGTCGTTGCTCCATTACTCCAATTATAGGAATACGGTGAAGTGCCGCCACTGATAGTTATTGTTATGGCCCCTGTATTTGCAACCGTTCCGCAACCTGCACTCGTAATTGCAGGCGTTAAAGTAATATTTCCAGTGTTCGTTAGAACATACGTTTTGATCTTAGTACAACCATTGGCAGCAGTAACTATTACGGTATAGGTGCCGGATGCAAGCCCGGTTAAGTTCTGCGGATTATCTGTACCTGTTATATGGTTCCAATCATAAACATACGGTGCGTTTGTTCCGGAAGCACTTTGTGTTATTGATCCATTATTGGCATTACAAGATGCGTTAATAGATGTCCCTGTGATTATTACACCGTCTGATGGTACAATAGTACTATTGGCCGTATGTGTATTTCCTGCTGTATCGCTAATCGTAACGGTATAAGTAGCCGGGGCGAGATTACTAACGGTTGCAGGCTGGTTTGCTGAGTTAAGATGAGACCAATTATAGGTATAAGGTGGCGTTCCATGCAAGGCTGTTACTGTTATTAGACCGTTGTTATTCCCACAAGTAGTTTGCGTAGATGCGAGCATAGCATTTAAACCCAGTGGTCCGCAAGATTTCAGAATGATGGTACTAGTCCCGGACAGGGTACATCCGTTTTCATCTTTTAGCGATATTTGGTAGTTACCAGCAGTAGGGTTCGGGATCACCTGACTTGGTCCGGATGCACTGTAACCATTGGGTCCAGTCCAGTTATACATAGACCCTGGCTGAGACACCTCCAGGGTAGCATTCTGTCCTACACATACAGGAGAGTTTGTACATATTCGCAGCGGCATCTGTACTGAATAGGACGCCTCAACTGATGGACGATCAATGCAACCGTTGCTATACTGCAATACACACTGGTAGGTGCCCGCTGATCTTTCGTTGATAATTATCGACTCATCTCGCTCAATTATAGTACTTGTACTTATTGCCTTCCATTGATAACTTGAAAGCGTGGCCCCTTGCAAATTAATATTTTTACGCAAGAACAACTTTTCCTGATAACATGCTTTCCCACCGCCTGTTCCTTCTGTGTACAGCTGGGTAGCTGGAAAATTGAACACGTCAACGGTTACTTTGGCAGAAGACTGACATTGTGCGGCTGTTGTACTGGTTATGGTAACGAAATAACTACTTGTAACTGCGGGACCAACTTCAACTGAAGCACTTGTAGCGCCAGTGCTCCAGGTGTACTGATATCCAGAACCTGCATTAGCTGTTATGGTCGTCTTTTCTTTTTCGCAGATCGTCAAATCCCCGGAAAAATTAATCACAGGTGGATTCGGGCAGGATAGTTCAGGGCAAGAGCAGTTCGATGCCACACCATAGCGAACGTTATTGCCTTCATCGACTGCTACAAAAGCGCCGTCACTTGCATTCATTAATGCCGGGTTATACTGTATCTTTTGCGATACTCCGTTAATCTTAAAAGTAACTAAAGCGTATGCTCCGCACGAGGAATTATAAGGTTGGTTATTAAAAAAGAAGGGTGTACTACCCGTATAATTACCAAAGGCGACCAGAATTGGTCCCTGTCCACACAAATTTGCAAATGCATTAGATGGCAGGGACGAAACATTCGGTGCCGCTGATACGAATACCATAATCCTGCTTCCTACTGGTGCCGTGCCATTATAGGGCGATGCGGATACATCATAAAAAACCGTACTTCCACAAGATCCGGTTTTGGTATTAAGCGTAGTTACTGCCGTGGCATTGGCACTATAGGATGTAATAGATTTTGTGTACGCGTCACTTGCTGGACAGGCAACCTGTACGTATGGAGGAGCCCCGGCAAACTTAACGCTGCCGCTTACAGCTGACAACACAAAATACTGACTGGATGCCTCTGTGCCGCAGACATCGGCAGCCAGCCAAGTGGCCAAAACGCTTGAGCTCTGGCAGAAAGCACCTTGTAGGATGGTGCTAATCAAGAGAATAGTAAATACGGAACGCATAATGATATTTTGTGAAGTTAATTTTAACGAATTTATCTCTGATGCCTGCTTTATCATGCTGCGATAAGTTTAATATTGAAAAGCAATCGTTTTGGAAAAAAGAGAACTACTGCCATCCCTAAATTTAGCCAACACCTTGTATTGATAGGAATTCGTAACATCTATATCCTTATCACGATAAATAAGAATCGCACGGTTGGTCACCGGATCTACATTCAGGTCATCTGGAACGACCACAACAGTGGTGTATAAATGAGGTGCAGAGCCATCCATACTACGGTAAATATGAAATTCAGCAACAGTGGCAGCATCGGGATATTCCCAACTTAGTTTGGCCTGTTTTTCAGTACCTTCTACCGCCGATGCGACTTTAAATCGCATGATACTGTCCGGATTGATCCGCAATGGCTTTACATCTATAATGGAAGAGGACGTCGCATTGCCGGTAGAGTCAACAGACAGTACCCGATACGAAAATTCTCTGGTACCAGTCGTGGTGGAATCCATAAACGTATGGTCGGTGAATGCAATGCGCACTGTGCGCAACGTTGTCCAATTGATATCATTTTTAATTTTACGCTCCAACTGATGGTAGGCCACATCTGGGCTGCTACTGTTGATCCATTCCAATTGCACACCCAATGGCAACGGATCCGCTTTTGCAAGGGTTGGCTTACTGGGAGGTACTACATCCGGGCGCGTAATGGATACTGCCGTTGAATAATCGGAATCGTTCTCGCGAAGATCGGTCGCTAATACTTTGTAGTACACTTTTTTACCCAATACTTTAAGTTCTAACTGTTGCTTGTATTCATTCGTTTCCAGTACGGTAGTGGTAATCTGCGCAAATTGCCCGCTTGGATTATTGGAAAAAAACACCCGATATCCTTTTATATCCGGTTCCGTATTTTTTGTCCATTTGATGGTTACTAAACCATTTTTATCTACGGTAGCCGTCACTCCTGTCGGAACAGCGGGCGCCTGTTTATCATTAAGTTGGCCCAGCTTAGCCAGCGATTCATTCTCATGATTTCCATTATCAATGGCAATCACTTTATAATAATTTGACAAAAGGCTGGGATTGGAGTCGGTATACTGTCGGATGCTTACACCCGGTTCAGCTAATACCACAAAATTTCCTTCGGAATTATCAGAGCGCAAAACCTGAAATTTTGAAATACTCGAATTACTGGCGGAAGGAAACTCCCAATTTAACGTCAACTTCCCGTCGGCTTCCGTAATCGTTTTAAGATCAGGATAAATACCCAACGCCTGCGATGCAGCAGCACCTTCCGCAGCATTAGACGGCGGCCCATCTATATCAAATGGTGAATGCCCTTTTATCCTGTATTTAAAAGTTACTCCCGGCTGCTCTATGGTGTCATTAAAAATCATCCGCTCGCTGCCGGAGTTATTGCTTAAAAACATAAGCGGATCTGCATTACGGCGTTGCCAGGTAGTGCCGCCATTTGCAGATCGTTCAATATTAAAACTGGTATAGTAACGCTCCAGATCACCACGCGGCAGACTTAGTAAAGCCATATTGACCGTGGTGGTGACTTTAAGGTCGGTCGGCGCAGGCAGCACCGAACTCATATTGATAATGATCCGGCCCACTCCCCTCGGCCGATTGGTTGAATCAGGTGTCAACACCTCAACTGTATATGAATATTCACCAGTAGGCTCTGCGCTTACTGCCGTATTGTCTATTAAAGCCAGTCCCATGTAGCGGGCGATCTGAAAAGACTGATCCGCAGCAAAAAGACCAAAACCATACCGACTGTCATTCTGCGAACCGGCATTCACGGCTTCATAAAAAGGATCTCCACCAGGCGTGACCGTGAAATCATCCGCATAAATAGCGCCTTGTGCCACCCCGGCAACATCACTCGTATCAGAAATGGCATCCCATTGCGTATCGGTCAGGGTTTTATAAGGGCTGCTCAGCATATTTACGCTGGTTTGTTGCAGATTAGTTGGCAAGGGGACGCCATTGACCGCCAGCAAGCGTCGGGTAACCCGATACCCATACTGATTGCCTTTCTCGAAGATGCCAAAATCGGCCGGAACCCAACGCAACCGAACGGTTCCCTGTACTACTATCCCTGAAACGTAGACTTTCGGCGGCGTTGTGCCTATTTGTGCATTTGAGGATGCCAAAATCAGCAAAGTAAACAAGCAGAGCAATATCAGTTTTTTCATAATAGGATAATTTTTAGTGTCGCACCGAATAGCAGGCATGACTTATTTAGGATAATATGGTTTACTGTTTTATAAAACGACCCGCCCAGATTCCATTTTTGGTAGTCAATCGAATGGCATAATATCCCGAGGGTAAGTCTGCTATATTGACCTGGATTTGTTTGTCTGATTTTATCTGATATTTTGACGAATAGATACGACCGGCTAAATCAGAGATGGTGAGATTCCGTAATGATGCGATTGCTTTATCTTCTTCAACAGTTAGCAGAATTTGTTCGTTGGCGAGTGTTGGTTGTACTTCCAAGTGGCCTGTTCTGGGTAAATCATTTGTGCTTGATGCAGGTGCAAAAATATCTACCACATCACTGTTACCCTCTGCAATAAAAGTAACATTATATATCCCCCCGGCAAAAAATATCCGATCGGAAGCAGGAACAGCACTGATTGAATATCTTGCCTGCGAAAGTTGCATCTGTGGTTCGAAAGAAGCAGTAGTTGTATTAAACACCTCTACACTTTTGAACTTGGTGCTAAACAAAGCACCGCCAGCCAAATAAATTCGGTTACCCAACAGAGCGATGCCCGCTCCTATACGTTTTTGTAAAAAAGATTTCGTTGTCCACGATGAAGTATTGTAATCATAAATATAAATTGTAGTTGCCGGATCACCATTGGAATCGTAGCCGCCTACAAAATACAATTTATTGCCCACTGAAAATACAGATTGTGCTTCCCTTGTCGCAGGCATTTGGATCGTTGTCCAGGTTCCGGATGGTGTATCATAAATATCCACAGATTTAAATAACTGTAAATTATCAGAATTGTAACCACCGGCAATGACGAGCTTATTGCCAAAAGCAACGACGCCCGGACTATATTTTATCGTAGGTGTACTGATGAATCCCCAAATACCCGTATCGGCTTGGTATGTCATTATATATCCGATACTGTCGAAATTATTGCTAAAGCCACCAACAAAATAAACAGTATTCCCGATCACAGCACTCTGCATAGCTCCCCGATGAATAGGCATTTCAGTACGTATCCAGGTGTCACTGGTGGTGTTGTAAATATCAACTTTATTTGAAAATACAGTGGTCAAAGTACCACCGGCAAAAATCACTTTGTCTCCAACCACAGCAGTTGCCACTTCCCACCTTGCTTCAGAGAGCGTATCGGAAGACCATGTTTGTGTTGTGACATCATAAATGCTAACTTCTTTGGAAGTTATATAGCTGGGTGTATACTGGGTAAACCCACCGGCAAAAAACACTTTGCCAGCTGCGTAAATACCACTCGGTTCCACACGTGGGTCAGGCAGTTGTGTTGTGCTCCATTGGGCGGTTAGTGTTTGTGAGGTACCGATCATTACCACAAACAGAATTACGTAATTTTTACTCATTTTTTTGAATTTTATTATTCTGTACTGTAAAAATTATTATTGAATCATTTAAAGCAAGTAATTAATAATAAAATAATTTACATCAATCACTTGCTTTTATTTTGACCAAAGTCGCATTAAATTTATTTATTATTGTTATACCTGTAGCGTAATGCTGCCAAAATTGATTATTTACGCTACAGGTAAAGACAATATTATGGTTATTGATATTTAAAGTTTACCACTGTTGCTGGTGACGCTGGTGTCGTCACGGTACCATTTGGCAAGCGATAAGCAAAATTTAGAGGATGCGTGGTATTTTGTAAAGGCTTAGGCGCTATATACCCATATACATACGGCTTTAACTTTTTGTTAGCCAGTATGGTATTAGTGGAAGAGCAACAGCAACAGGTTTGTGTTAGGTTAGCACAATTGTATGAGGGAGCTCCATTAAATCCATTTAAGCAAATTGTCTGACTGCCAGAACCTGGCGGAAAACCGCTATTACTACCATATGAAAAAGTACACGGGATAGTCGTACAACATTCCTCACATTCCATTTGGATCGCAGCCTTTACATCATCTTTAAAATAGAAAAAATCATAATTAAAGATGGAAAATAAGCGATACTCCAACTTGATCAAACCCGGAACAGCCTGAGTACCTTCTTCGTACATATCAATAGTAACTGCAAGCGATGTATCTGAAGGGGTAGCGATAAGTTGTGTAGGCACCAGACTACTCCCTGTGACCAGTCGGCTATGCGGTACAAATGCGAGTTCTTTCATTTCGGTATACCACATATTTACAGAATCGGTGAAAGCGCTAGATCCTGCAAAGGTGCTTAACAGAGATGGCACCTGTCCTATGCCATAGACTTCTAACCGATCGAACGGTTCGAAGTTGGAAGCGGAACGATACATCAGTAATGCTCCCTCTGAGCCCTGGGTAGTTGCGCTCCTAAAAGCATCTATTTTATTAAAGAATTTATTGTACTGACTGGTACGGAAGTAAATTGTAAAAAGCGCCCGATCTTTTAATTCAATCGGTTCAGCCGGATCATCGTTTGAGGAAAGACTGCGTAATGCCGGTCGAGATGCACCTCCGGAGACTTGTGGAGTGGCGACCTGTGCTAGTTTCACCAATTCCATCTTATATATTGTATTATTAACCAAATTAGCAGGTATGTCGAAGGTAATATTTGTGCCACCAGATGAAATAACAATCGGCATTGATGCCTTTATGCCATCTAGTTTAGTAGAAAACTGCATCGCAAACTGACCTTCTTGAAATAGATCGGGTTGGCCATCTATCAAATCAATATAACCTTTAGCCCACTCATTTTTATAGAAATTGTACATGCCGTTTTGTGGGTAACTGGTTCGAACATTAGAAGGAGGAATAACGCGTGGTGAAGCTGCCGTAGTAAAATAAACAGTATCTTTTTCTTCCTTGACCAATGTTCCATTGCTCACGCAACTTACAGTAACAATAAATATATAATCTGTATTACCTGGCAAAAAACTAAATAATTTAAACGTTGCAGAGCGATTATCCGCATTTATTTTAAAAGAATTATTATTTACCAACGATCCATTACTGGCATCAAGTAATTTCATATTGGTAATGGTAGCGGTATAACTTACTTCATCTCCCGCGTTATTATACAATGTAAACGGTGAATTTACCGGCACTCCGAAATAAGCAGTCGGTTTGGTATTAACTTCTACACTTTCCGCATTGTTGCTTGGATTTAGTTCTTCAATAAGTTTAACGGAAGTAACATCATCTTCAGCACTCTCATCACAATTCTTGCCCAGGGTAAACTTAAAATTGCATTTTCCTTTTACCAGGCCACCCAGGATTTTATATTCGCCGCCAACCGCACCGCGGGCCCAGAATGGGTTGGGCAGTTTAATTTGCAAAGCTGCGGCTGCGCCTATTTTCATGATTATAAAATGTTTGTTCCGCCATTTAACACCTAGTTCCGCGTCTAAATAAGACCAGGCCTGACCAGCAGCGTACCAGCCATTTATACCCAGCGGTTTATTATTGTTATTAGCACAGGTAATGCCTTCGTACTGCTGTAGCATAACATCAAAACCTAAGCCTGCATTCAAGTGTCCGTAAAATATCAAAAATTCCAGTTCACCTGTTGCAATTGCTAGATTCGCGCCCATCGCAAAACCTTTTCCAGTAGCCCGTCGGCTTTCATTAGCTAAAAAATTAGTTGCACCCGCCATTTGAGATACATATCCAGGAAGAGGCGGCATAGGTGGAATACCGGTACCAATGCACAAATACGTCTTTACTTCGAATATGTCTGTCTCAGCATTATCAACCGGAATCTTTAACTTTATCCCAAGCGGCTGTGTAGGTGTACCAACATTGATATACCACTTATCCGGAGCAAGGTGAATCACCGCCTTGCCTACACTGTTATTGGGTCCTGCCCCCACAAAAGCGCCTTCCACATCAGCAAAAACGCCCAATTCACCGTGTAGTGTCTTGGAAAAAAAATCGAACAAAATCGATACATTAGCCGATACCGGAGCGGCGGGTGTGGGATGTCCTTGATAAGGGCCAAATGTAATCGGCGCCATGAGTTGCGCTGATCCATACAGCGCAATATCTTTAATACCAGCCCCGGAAGTGGAGGTGGCAGAATTAAATCTAATCTCCAGGGTCACGCCCGCATTAAATACTTCTTCTTTAGGAAGTGCTACAATTACACTGAATTTTATGCCTAAATTTACTGTATCACTCGGAAAGTATTGAATACCGGACAATGATACACCCAGTGCGTCCGGTATAGAGAAGGCGTTAGGCGCTTGATCCATACCTTTTAAGGCATTTGTATCCCGATTCATGTGATAATAGACACCTCCACCGATGCCGCGGATATCCAGCCCTCCTACATTGACCTGCCCTGCTCCAAACCTGGCTAAAGCATCAATAAAGAAATATTTGTAGTCATCTTTTTTGCCGAACTGAGCCAGCGCATCAATCCCTAATCCACCCGAATCACCACTTTTTTTACCTAAACCGGCCAGTTGAATAGAGACACGTCCCCTGAACCCTCTGCCAAAAACAGGATCATTTTTGTACCAGTCAATCGTACCTTTTACAGAATTTACGCCTTTAAAACTGGCATTGATACTGATGCGCTGTACTTCATAGTCTTTGTACTTCCAGATCTGGCGTTGATTAACAACCTTTAATTCCCCAAACACTTTGACAACCGTGGATGCGCCAAAGTTCAATCCATCTTTTTTATCTTTTTCGGTATCCCCAACTAATGTAATAGCGGCTCCAATTAAAAAAGTGGACTGCATTGGAGCACCGTTTATTAATTGCGGACCTGTAATCTCTAGTCCAAATCCCCCTATACTAGCCCCTAATGTACCGGATATACCAATCGTACCTCCCCGGAAATAAGGGGCCTGGTTGGAAAGCCGCACGCCTTCAAATCGCACGGAAGGCAATTTGAGTATGGTATTAGCGGCAGTATCCAGTTTGCCGTCTATGGTAATGCTGCCACTTAAGTTCGAAATGATCGTAAATACATTATTTGCATAAGTTACTTTCACGAATGAACTTGGATCCAATATGGCCGTGCCAACCATAATATCCAGTTTTTTAGGCGTAACGGAAGGCGTAACGGCAAACTCATATAACTCACCGGCAGGTGTAGCAATAATCTTCGCATTGTAACTAAAACAATCGGCTGCGGTAATATTATCCGTATTATTCGCAACATCTTTAAAAAGCGGTATGTGGAGTTTTCCGCCGAATCCACCTCCTTGTATCTTGTTGGCTACTACAGCAATACTCAATTGATCGATCGAATAAGCCCAGCCATCTAAGTTTCCGTTATTCAGACTGAGTACCGGTACATTAACTGTTATTAAACCCGTCAAACCGCGATCATCAATAATGAGTTTTTCAGCCATTATTGAGATTGGAGTACTACTATTTTTGGAAAAACTCTTTGGCAAGGTCACCTTCAACCTTTCCAGAAAAAAGCCTTTCCATTGAGGACTAAATGAACTTCCGGAACCAAATTCAGATAAGTAGTTTGGCGTAATCCCGGTAAAGTTGGGTGGATTTTCTGTCTCGCTAAAATCGAGCGACGCATTGACAATCTCCCATTTATAATCAGGATGCCGGGTCAAAGCAAATTTGTCCATGGTCAAGGTAGCCACAAATTCACCCCAAGCAGGCATGGTTGCGATAAAATATGCTTTTACGTGTTTATTTTGGTCCGGGTCTACATCCAGAGTGGTGACATCAAGCGGTATAAGATATTCGCGACAAAATTCAACTTCTGCCTTAATGCCCATTTTTTTGAAACCATTGCAATCCCATTCCACATAGGTATTATTGTTGGCCCCTTTAATAATCAACTTTGCTGCATTGTTCAGTCGAATACCCACGTCAGATACCAGGCTGAGTTTGGCATTTGTACTGGTTAATCCGCCAGGCGTAAAGGGAATATTTTGTGCACGAAACACTATTTTTTGACCGGAATTAGGGACGTCCAGAATAAAATAGGCATTCATCGTGCCGCCAGTCGGAGTAAAAGTGATCTGATCCAGTAAAATCGTATAAGTTCGCCCGCCTACCTCTTTTTCTATGCGGATAGGCAGCAGACTTTCGTCGTCATCTCCGGGAGGCGCAAGCGTAAGATCGCGTGCTTTAGCGATCGCATCCAGATAAAATGCACGATGGATGCCACCCACATATTCAAAACCTTGCTCATACTCAAAGTGCAGTTCCTCCGGCGGGATCTTAAAGTTTTGTGCGGCCAGTATTCGCATCGTCTCTTCCTGATCTGCGCTGGCCATCATGGTGCCAGTGCGGGGAAATTGATTATCAGAAGTAATATTAAAGATACTTTTAACCTGTTTTTCAACAAGATAGGAAGGATACTTTGCCTCGTCCGGGGTTACCATAACAAGTCCTTGCTCCTGTAATTTCTTGTTTTTTTCACCATCGATGAATGCGCGAATCCAGTCTTTCAATTTATTAGGATCGGCTTTAAATTCATCAATCTGTGTTTGGGTCAAATGTTTAATCGCCTCTAAAACTTCAGGAACCATCATATCCAGACCCAATGGTGTTTTCATTTCATTTAAAATCAAGTCAATTTGCTTGAATTTATACACTAATTTATCGCAGTAGTACAGTTCAATATGTTTATCTTCAATGGCAACTATCTGGGTACTCCGGTCTGGAATATTTTGTTGGAACGCGAGTGGTTTAGCGGTAAAACTAAGATTCATATCTTCCTTAAAGAAAATATCATTGTCGCCAAAAAAGAACTTCCGGTCTAAAGAACCAATCTGTGCATTCAGTGCCGTTCTGACATTGCCACAGGTAGTTCGTTGGGTGCTCAGTGCTGTTTGATTGGTCTGTAGCAGTAAATTGATCGCTTCTAATACCAGTTCTCGTATATTAGGGCTATTTTGTTGTAGATCAGCCGCATAAGCAATACCTTCAGGTGTAGTAGGCGAATTTGGGTTGTTATTATTGTGCAACCAATAGTAGGGTCCTTGCGAACCCGGATTACAAATATTACCGAGGCTATCCAACCCCTGTTGATTGCAGCCTTGAGCATTGTATTTAGTTCCTGTCGCAAAGTTGTATCCATTTGCATCGAAGCCATTCGGATCGTAATTCGGATCTATTGGGTCTCCGGGCTGCCAGCCGTCATAGGGCGGTTGTTCGATATACTCCCCATCTTCATTAAACCCGGCAGCTAATGCGGGCGGTTGGGGCAAACAAATATCCCCCCCGAAATTGACCGAGCCGGTATCAGGCATTACAAAATTGGGGTCGGACACTGCAATTAAGGTTCCCTGCGTGACTTGTTTATCGGTATTTACCTGTATACAGCTGAAATCACAATAGACAACTTTATTACCAAAAGGAAGCCGCACTTTTGCCCGGCCACTGTAATTGCCGTTTGATCCGCTCACCGTCTTAAGTTTAGCAGGAAATCCCGAAATACTCAAGTTTTGTCCTGGTTCAGCGGTTGGCAACGGGGTATTATTTGTAATTGGGCTTGGTGTGTAGGCCTGACCGCAATTTACCGGCAATGGAGGCACTTCATCATCTTCATCATTCGATTCTGCTAAAGATTCTATTACGTGGATCGTTTGTTGGTAAGATGCTGAATTGCTACATGCATCGGTTGCTGTCCAGGTACGTGTAATCGTTGCTGTACAGCCGCTTAATACCGTTGTTTGCTGCGCGTATGTCATTGTTGCAGCACTACAATTATCTACCGCATTAGGTGCTTCCGTAGGAAGATTTTCGCCGCATGCGATGGTAGCATCATTAGCAGGAACATCGACAAAGACGGGTGGCTTGCTATCGACCAATACGATCGTTTGGGTAATGCTGGAAGATCTTCCACAATCATCAACGGCCAGCCAGGTTCTTAAAATTTGCTTTTGACAACTGGAAGCAGGGATAACCACATCAGTATATGAAATATGCGGTGCCGTACAACCTCCGGAAACGTATGGAAAAATCAATTCGACAGGCTCCGGGGTACTGCAATCCAGGGTTGTAACATCCGGCAGATTGAGCGTAAATACAGGGCCTACATAATTTTCTCCCATTGTAGGGGTATTGTTCAGCGATACATCACACGTTTTTATCAGAGTGCCTGCAGCATCAAAGGTTTCCCATTTGACGATCAGTTGGTATAAAGTGTTAGCCGTTAAACCAGACAATTGCCAGGGATCCGATATTTCCGTAGCGAGGCGGGTCTCGGATTGCCACACGCCTACAGGTGTACCCGACTGGTCTAACGGGCGAAAACGAACTGTAACACTATGATTAGGGTAAGCGGCCAACGCCGCTGCCGGCATTTCCGGAAAGTGAATATCAATATAAGTGCCTCCCCGGCTGCCGGTTTGTACCAATTCAAGCATTTTACAAATGTCGCCGCTCTGTTGGGGGGCGCACAGCGCTTTTTCTTCCTCCTTGCTAAGGGTACGCAAAGTACCCAGCCCTAAAATATTGGAAGAAGACCCTGTACTGCATAACCGGGATACCCGTACAATATACTTTGTATCCGGCTTAAGATCTTCAATGATACCGGATGTGCCCGAATCAAAGGTTTTGAAAATAAAATTACTGGTGGGATATACAGCCCACGCTACCTTTATTTTGGAGCCTGCACTGGTATTGGAGGCATCCCAGGCAAGTGACAACTCAGCGGAAAGGATGGATGCAACCCTGACTCCGGCCGGAGAAGAACATGGGGCCTGCGCAAAAGCAGCACACAAAGGAAGCAGTGCTAAAATTGCCACCCAAAAAGTGTTTTTGGTAATTTTAACCATAGAGATTAACGAGGTAGAAGTAGTAGTATGCATTGGACAAAGGAGCCGTTTAAAATATGGAAGAATCTAAGTTGGATCAATTGAATGGTATTGCAATGGATTTAGGATAATAACATGTAGGCTCAATATGGAGAGATGTTGCTACCTGACTATAGTTTGCCTTCATGACAAACAAGTTTAAGATACGGTTTGCTTTTCATACGTTCAAACTCTTCTTTACTCATGCCCCGCACACGCCGAAAATTATCTTCTGGCCCCTCTGGTCTGCTTTTAAATACCCGCTTGACTTCATAGGCATAAAAACCCGGCACGTAACCGAAGCGAGCTTCTTTATGCCAGTTCTCTAAGTCGGTCGTAAAAAAGATCGTAAAAATATCCATCGCCGCCAATGATTCTTTTAGGATAATATGTTTGGCTGGATAGGGACTATGTGGTATTGAATATCTATAGTCCATGTAAATGGGAAAAGGCACAACTATTAATTTTGGTTCAGGATTATTGCTCGATCGTTCATAAGTACCTTCAGTTAGATAAAAAGTAGCTAAAGGATGCGGTATTAGATCAAACCTGCCAGATTTACTTGGCAGACTATCTCCTGACCAATACGTATCCGGGACAAAAAAACGCAATCCGTTCGTAAAACTACCAATAGTGTCTAGTCTATCAATGTAGCCAACTGGGTATTGATGGAGGCCATTGGGTCTTGGATTTGGACTAATTCTTCCAATCATCCTTACCCGAACAAGGGTTTCGGCCATCGACTCTTGAGCATCTCTATTATGGAAAGGAACCGGTTCAGGGAATCCTGCCAAAAAAGCACTCCCGCCTACCATTCGCATAGGTTTCCCTATTTCGTAATAAACAGCGAAACAGCGATCATCATCTGTTACTTGTGTTTCCGCAGTCACGGGCCGATTATTAATTTGAGCAAGGTGCCATAGCGTGTCAGCCTGTATACCCAATACAGGATCAGCAGGGCGAATAAAATAATTTAATTTTATCACTTCGTAAACATCTTTTAAGTAACAGTTACGACCATAACACTGATTAAGTATCACGTTGGATATCAGAAATTCCGGATGAAATTCGTATGCTTTTCCCTCTGGAAATTCTGCTATAAATGGATTGCGGAAAAACAACTCACGGGATAATTTATCAGGAAACAAACTATCGATATTATATTTTTGGGCGTACATCGCCGCCATAAAACGCACGCATTCCTGTTGCACAAATTGTCCCATCTTTTCCTGATCCGACACACTCAATATTTCGGCCGTGTCTGCTCTCCAGTCCCAACGCCAGAGCGAATCAGGTTCATCAGCCCAAGGCTTTTGGGCTAATGCCAAAAGAGGAAATTGGAGATATAAGGTAATAAAAATAAAATAAATTTTATTATTCATAATTTTTTTGAATGTTTGAAAGATGTGCTACAAAATTTGCAACACATCTAATTTTTACATATTATTATATATCAAATCTGACAAGACTTAATATAATTTTATTATTTTGGAATTGGCCTAATGCCATTCCTATTATTTGTAAAGCGGTCTTCCTGGTTAAAATATTGATGACCAGATCCTGAACTAGTTCTTGATTTTCCAAATGCACGGGGCGGGGTAATAAATGATTGTTCATATTCAAAAACACTCCATAGTAATTTATGAAACTTAAAATAGTAAGGAAAAATTGCATGACAAATCTCATGATCCATCACCCTGTGATACTCATCCTGTGAATTATCCAAATTTATTAATTGCTCTTTTGACAGATATATTTTGTTATAACCGTATTTAGCAAAAATATATTGACTTATTTCTTCCTCACGAATATTTCGATATAGGTATTTGTTTTCATTCGGAGAAGGCATAGTAATAATTGGAGTAATATGTGTATTAGCGGCATTTAAAAGTGCTCCTTTGACATCACTTTCAAGGTCATCAATCGGTGCCAAAGTTTCATCGGGTAATATTGGATTTGGATGATTCAACTTTGTCAAGTAATTATTGAAAACCTCATTAGGTATGGGTGCAATATTTTTAAAAATACATCCCTCCTCCTCTGACTTCATTTTAATACTTAGAAATCCATATTGAACAATTTTTTCTCCTTTTTCAGTAGCAAATTGTACATTTGTAATTTTTAAATCTCCAAATATAGTTACAGTAGCATCTTGGATTAATGTAAAACCTGCCGCACCAGGGGCTTTCTTTTGCACCCAGAAGTCAGGTGCAAAAATCACGTCTACAGGCACTTTGCTTCCTCCGCCTGCTGGCGCTACTTCATTCCATAACAAAGGAGTCTTTATTAAAGCGCTAAGATATATATTGTATGGTGCTGTAAAAGTAGCAGCATCCGTAGGATTCATGTTTAATGGAGTAATAGTTTGCTCCGATAGCACATTAACAGTCATTGTTAAAGGAGTTTCTATATTCGAAGAAGGAAGTGTAGGCGACGATATTGATATTGGCAATTCGGTACTTTTTATTTTAATATAAATATTTTCAGTTATTCCATTAGCGTTAAAACTAATTTTAGATACTCCTTCATTGATACCATTATTAATGATAATAGTAATTACAGAAACATTATTTGAAGGAGAGGTAATTATTCCAGCGGTATTGATTGACCAATTGCCTTTTTGAGAGTTTCCTCCTTTTTTAAAACTTTCAATTTTTACTGTTGAGCCAGGTTTAATAGGGAGTTCACATTGTTTAGTCGGGTCACCCACAGTATCCCCATTTTTATACTTTTTAATATTTTCTTGATATTCACCAAAGGCATTTTTCTCCCAAATTTTTTTAGGAATTGAGACACCTCCTCCCGGCGGCGTAACTGTTACTAAAAATTCATACTTATTAGTTAATGCTCCATTCAAAATGGTCAATGTAAATTCAACAGGTGCTACTTCAGTTTTTTTTAAAAAAATCGCTTTAGCACGATAATCATGCAAACTATTTTCAGTTAGACCTACAATTTTATCATCTGCTAATATAGGAGCCTTTGAAGATCCATCTAAACAGTCCCATGTCACATCAAAATTATTAGTTATTACACTTAGATCAGTCCAACTAAAAATATAAAATCGTCCAGTACTATTCTTATAATATGCATTTAGGCCGGATTTTGTAGATGCCCTACCATCTGGAGTATACGAAGATTCTAAAATCTCAAGCTTTGTCACTGAAACATTATTGGCTCATGTTCCTTTGGTGCTGAATGCTTAATATTGCGGTCAAAAGAAGCAGTTATGGACTATGCAATCGACAATTTACTGGACGAAAAGAAGTGCTACGACCACTTGGTTGACCATTTTCATG
>JBBRDQ010000069.1:0-21311 GCA_038203695.1 Chitinophagales bacterium | reverse complement strand
CCATGTTCTGCCGAAACTGCCCCAGCAGATTGTACCCCAGTGATTTGAGCAGCATGAAAAGTGCGACTAACGGAAATAACAAGACGCTCAGGACACCAATGGCCAGCCCGGAGATAATATTGCGTTGCAAGTACGTCCAGTATTGTTTACCCGTATCTACGACGGCACGCCAGTTAATAATAACGGCTAATTAAAATATACTCTCTCATTTTTTTTGTTGGGGGGGGTTTTTTTTTTTGTTATTTTTCTTCTTCCCCCCCCCCCCAAACACACAAACCCCCACCCCGCAACTATTTAAAAGATTGTGATAACCAAACCCTGCTGCTGTTACGGGTTTTCATCGTCTTTCTTGGGTAGGAGGAATACTTCAGGGGGTTCAGCACCGCGTTCCGGTTTCTTCGGCGTGCTTTCTAGTTCTTCAAAATCAGTATATTCGGTGGGTATTTCCGCTGGTTGATTGGGCGCATTGCCAAACATGCCCATGTTCTGCCGAAACTGCCCCAGCAGATTGTACCCCAGTGATTTGAGCAGCATGAAAAGTGCGACTAACGGAAATAACAAGACGCTCAGGACACCAATGGCCAGTCCGGAGATAATATTGCGTTGCAAGTACGTCCAGTATTGTTTACCCGTATCTACGACGGCACGCCAGTTAATAATAACGGCTAATAAAAATATACCCGGAGCGGCCCACCACAAAAATTTAAAAAAGTAGTAGAGCACGGCCACGCCCAGCATGGCGAAAATGAGGCATCCGATGCCGCTTCCACCGCGATTGTTATTGGAGAATGAAAAAACCATGGGTCAAAGTTGCGTCTCTCCAAGAGAAAGTAGGGTTGAAAATTCGTCGAAGGTCAGGGGCATTACCGACAAACGTCCGTTTCTTACCAGGCCAATCTCTTGTAAAGCCGAATTGTTTTTGATTATCGGGAGCGATACGGGTTTTTCGAACGCTTTGACCGGTGCCAGTTCGATGGCCGACCAGTCTCCTTTTTCCGCCGTGGGGTCGGGAAAATACTCGCGTACAACAGTCGCAATGCCCACGACTTCCAGCCCGATATTGGAATGATAATACAGACAAAGATCGCCGAGCCGCATGGCGCGCAGGTTGTTGCGGGCCTGGTAATTGCGTACGCCATCCCAGCGCGTTTTCCCGTCGGTGACGAGTTGTTGAAAACTGTATACGTCCGGTTCGGATTTGACAAGCCAATACATCTGCTGAAATATTTAAAATCGAAGGCCAAAGATAGGATTAATTCCCTTTTCCCATTTTCATGCGCGGATGATACAGGTAGATAGTCTCTTTCAGGTATTCGGTATCCAGGTGGGTGTAAATTTCCGTGGTCGTGATGCTTTCGTGCCCCAACATATCCTGCACGGCTTTCAGGTCGGCTCCGCCTTCCACCAGGTGCGTTGCGAAGGAATGCCGGAACGTATGCGGACTGATACTTTTGTGTACGCCGGCCTTTTCCGCCAATTCTTTAATGATATAAAAGACCATGACGCGGGTCAGGTGTTTGCCCCGGCGATTGAGAAAGACAAAGTTCTCCTGGCCTTTGGCTACGTTTTCCGATCGGTTTCGATAATGCTCCAGGTACATGTGCAGGTATTTCACCGCGGCTCCACCGATCGGGACCAGCCGCTCTTTATCGTTTTTTCCCAGGACCTTGAGGTAACCGGTTTCGAGAAATAAATTGCTGATTTTCAAGGTAATCAATTCACTCACCCGCAATCCGCAGGCGTATAAGGTCTCGACCATGGCGCGATTGCGCACGCCCTGCGCATCGGAAATGTCAATCGTTGCCAGCATCGTTTCAATTTCATGCGTGGAAAGTACTTCCGGTAATTTGCGCCGGGTGCGCGGACTTTCCAGCATTTCCGTCGGATCATCGTCGAGCATATCTTCGACCAACAGGAATTTATAAAATGCCCGCAAACCGGAAATAAGCCGGGCCTGCGAGGTCGCTTCCAGCCCAAGGTGGTTAATCCATAAAATAAATTGCTCTAAATCAACACGTTGGACTTGTAATGGCAAGAGTGGCCGGTTCTCCAGTTCCAGGTACTGGACAAATTTTTGCACATCGTTCAGATAGGCAGCCAGCGTATTGGGGCTTAGCGAACGTTCGAGCAACAGATAATTGTGAAAACTTTGCAGTGCAGCGGGCCAGGTCAAACTTGAAGAAGTGAAAAGTGAAGCATGAAAAGTGGAAGTGAACCTGCTTTGGTTAAGCCAGCGTTAAAAGGGCGCAAATTTTGCTTTTTACATTACTTTTGTGCAAATTTTGCGTTTAATAGTCCAAATGTACTAAATGTCCCCATAACCGTTTTATGCGGAACGGGGTCTTTAAAATTTCGCCCCTTTCTTGTTCATCCTTCACGTTTCACGCTCCCCTTTCTGCTCTTGAGTTCCCAGCGCATTCGTCTTATTATCGGTCTGATGACCGCCGCTTTGATCGGCATAATTGCCTTGCAGGTGTATTGGATTGGTTGGAATATCCGGCTGAATGAGGAACAATTTGATAAAAATGTCTTTGCCGCACTCAACCGGGTCGCGGGCAAACTGCAATCGTACGAAAACGGAATAGCCTTGGAAGCCATCATCAGCGCGCGTGGCAAAACGAGTGAAAATAACCGCAATGTGCAGCGCGCCAAACGCCTGTTGTCGAATGGATATGCCGAGCGCAGCCTGGAAAACATCGTCGATAGCCTGCCGAATCCGACCGGAACCGGTGAGACCTTCGAAGATAATGCTACGGCTTGGGAATACCTGAAAGTAAGCCAGTTTCTCGATGCCAAACCGCTGGCCGAACGGGTACAACTCGATTTGCTCGAACAATCGGTCCGCGAAGAAATGACCGGCCGGGGCATCAAATCCAAATATGAATACGGCGTTTACTCCAAAGTTCGCAGTAGTTATGTCATTGTGAATGACCACTTTGTGGTAGAAGACAGCGGCCCGCAAATCACCCAGGGCGGTGCGCCGACGCTGTACAATTCTCCGTATAAAGTTGCCTTGTTTGCCCAGGACATGGAATCGCCGGGTTATTTATCGATGTATTTCCCCAACCGCACTAGCCTGGTGCTGGGCTCGGTAGTGCAGACACTGCTCCTGTCGATTTTGTTTACCGGCATCATTTTATTCTGTTTTTGGTACACGATCCGGGTCATTTTTCGGCAGAAACATTTGTCGGAGATGAAGAATGATTTCATCAACAACATGACCCATGAGTTTAAAACGCCGATTGCGACGATCTCACTGGCCGCAGATAGCATCGCCAGTCCAAAAGTGATGGGTAATCCGGAGCGCATCACCCGTTTTGTCGATATCATCCGACAGGAGAACCGGCGAATGAACAGCCAAGTCGAACGGGTGCTGCAAATGGCGCTGATCGACAAAAAAGACTTTCAACTGCGACTCGATGAATTTAATCTGCATGAGGTAATTCAGCAGGCAGTAGATAATTTCAGCCTGCAAGTCGAGAAGCGGGAAGGTACGCTGCGCACCGAATTGATGGCGATGCACCCGGTGATCCAGGGCGACGCAACCCACATTGCCAGTATTATTCACAACCTGCTGGACAATGCCAATAAATACAGCCCCGACAAGCCGGATATTGTCATTCGAACGGCCGACGTTCCGATGGGCGTGGAAATAACCGTACAGGACAAAGGCATCGGGATCAGTAAAGAAGCGCGCAAGCAGATTTTTGACAAATTTTACCGGGTTCATACCGGCAATATCCACGACGTAAAGGGTTTCGGTCTTGGCTTGAGCTACGTAAAGGCTATTATGACGGCACACAAAGGGCTGGTGGATGTGCGCAGCGAACCGAGCAAAGGCAGTAGTTTTATGCTGACCTTTCCCCTAAAAGTCGAAGGATAATCAAATACTCAGATCTTCAAATAATTCATTTTTTACATGAAAATCGGCCTGTTTTTCGGCTCTTTTAATCCGATTCATGTCGGACACCTGATCATTGCCAATCACATGGTCACGCATACCGACCTGGATAAAGTGTGGCTGGTGGTGAGTCCGCAGAACCCGTTGAAACCCAAAAAGACACTGGCGCGGGATTATGATCGACTGCATCTGGCGCAATTAGCCATTGGCGATAATGCGCAGATCACTGCCTCGAATGTGGAATTTGGCTTGCCGCAACCTTCGTATACGATCGATACATTGGCTTTTTTACGGGAAAAATACCCGCAGCACGAATTTGCCCTGCTCATGGGCGGCGATAACATCGGCTCCCTGCATCTCTGGAAAAATTATGAACAGCTGCTGGCCAACTACGATATTTACGTGTACCAGCGCCCTGGATATGATCTTGGGCAGTTTGCCACCCATGCGCGGGTGAAAGTGTTACAAGCCCCGCTGCTCGATATTTCCGCCACCTATATTCGATCCTGCATTCAATCCGGCAAATCGATTCGATACCTGGTGCCGGATGCGGTGTTTGAGTATTTGGAATCGAGTAAAATGTACAAATAAGGGAAGTGAAAAAAGCGTGAAGCGTGAAAATTATCCTCTTTCAATTTTCGCTCCGATCGCATTCAAGCGTTTGTCAATAAACTGGTAACCACGGTCGATCTGGTGTACGTTATGAATCACGCTTTTGCCTTTGGCCGATAAAGCGGCAATTAGCAGGGCTTGTCCGGCGCGGATATCGGGCGAGGTCATTTCGATGCCGCGCAACTGGTAGCGACGATCGAGGCCGATGACGGTGGCACGGTGCGGATCGCATAAAATGATTTGCGCCCCCATATCGATCAGTTTATCTACAAAAAACAGGCGGCTTTCAAACATTTTCTGGTGCACCAGTACGCTGCCACGGGCCTGGGTTGCCGTGACCAGAATGATCGACATCAGGTCGGGGGTAAACCCGGGCCAGGGCGCATCGTAAATCGTCAGGATCGAACCGTCAATAAAAGTGCTGATTTCGTAGCGCTCTTGCGCCGGAATATGCAGGTCGTCGCCGCGTCGTTCGATCTGAATGCCCAGTCGCTCGAAAGTGTACGGAATAATGCCCAAGTGTTCGATGCCCGCATCTTTAATGGTGATTTCTGACTGCGTCATGGCCGCCAGGCCGATAAAACTACCAATTTCGATCATATCGGGCAGACAGCGGTGTTCGGTGCCGCTCAGGTGTTCCACACCTTCAATGTGCAGCAGGTTGGAACCGAGGCCCTCTATTTTAGCGCCCATGCGCTGGAGCATGCGGCAGAGTTGTTGCACGTATGGTTCGCAAGCAGCATTGTAAATAGATGTTTTGCCTTTGGCCAGTACTGCGGCCATGAGGACATTGGCCGTGCCGGTCACCGATATTTCATCCATGTGCAAATAAGCCCCCTTCAACCCGGTAGGTGGCTGTTGCACATAATAAATATCCTTATCGTCGTCATATTTGAACTCCGCGCCCAATTTCTGAAAGCCCAAAAAGTGCGTATCCAAACGCCGCCGGCCGATTTTATCGCCGCCGGGTTTTGGCAAGGTCGCCCGCCCGAACCGCGCCAGCAATGGCCCGATCAGCATCACCGATCCGCGCAGCCGCTGGGCATCTTGCATGAAAGCGTCCGATTTCAGGTAAGAAATATCGACCGTGCCGGCGCAAAAACGATAGGTATCACCGGCGATCTTTTCCGCCGTCACGCCCAGGCCGCGCAGCAGTTCGATGAGTTGATTCACATCGCGGATATCGGGAATATTACTGATCGTCACCACGGCATCGGTAAGCAGGACGGCGCTGATGATTTGCAGGGCTTCGTTTTTAGCGCCTTGCGGCTGGAGTTCTCCGTGGAGGGGCTGACCGCCCAGGACTTCAAAGGTGTCGGATTGCATGATTGTTGGCTGGCGCGCTTGGCCGTTGGTGAATACAAGGGTTTTACTGGATAAGGCGGCGCGAAAATAGGGGTTAATTGCGAATCTACCGTGTGCTGGCGGGAGCGATCGCGATTTCTTTTTAATTGCCGGTAGTCCCGTCTTTAGGATGGTTGTTGCACTATTCGATAATGATCTTGTACTTGTTCAACAAACCGGCAATATTCTGTCGGGAGAACTGGGCTTTTTTTAGTTGGTTGATTTCCGGGTCAAGTGAAAAATTAAAAGCCGTGCGCAAATCGGCACCTTCCAGTTTCGTTCGTTCAAAGATCGCATGGAGCAGGTCGCAGTCCTTAAAAACGGCATGGGAGAGATCGGCTTCGGTGAACTCGACGCTTTCCATTTTGCAGTCTTTGAAACGGGTATTTTTTAGTTTCAATTTGTAAAAGGAAGAAAAATTGAGGGTACAGGACTCGAAATCAAAAGACAATGAAAAGTCATTACAGTCGTCGAAACGCAGGCCCAATAATTTGCAGTTTTTAAATTTTACATCGCTGAAGGCAGTGTTTTTCAACGTCGCCATGCTCAAGTCACAGTCGATGAAGACGCAGGCAGCGAAACTATTATGCGACAAATCAGCGGTATAAAAAATGCAGTCTGTAAACGTGCAGTTTTCGTAGTCGCCTTTCGGCAGCGCGATTTCCGTGTAATGCTCCGTTTTAAAATGTTGATCTTCAATATATTCCTTTGGCATTTCCGCGTAGTGCATTTAAAATAAAACCTAATAGCGATGCTTTTGCTAATCCAATCCCTGCAAAATCCCTTTCTCACCCGGTGGCACTCCGCGCTGCATCCAGCGTGGCTGCGGCGCAAGCGAACAGGTTGGTGCGTGTCACCAGATAGGCGATCTGATAACCACCCCAGGAGTGGCCTTGCAACCCGATATGCACGGCATCGACAAAGCCCATATCGATCAATTTTGTCACACCACTCACCACAGCGTCGTACGCTGATTCGCCGGTTTCCCGATCCCGCAAATGTTGCCGGTGGGCAATGTGGCCCAGCGTTTTGATGAAGCCGGCAATTTATTAGACCCGATCTTCGAAAAAAATATCCACACCTTTCTCCAGCATTTTTTCTGGCTAGGCGAAGCGGTGACGGAGAAAAAAGCGGCTGCGCTAGTGGTTAATGATTAACGGTTATTGTGAATATTGAATTGAAATCAGGAAGCATTTGGCACTTATGAGACAGCCACTTTTCTTGGCAATCAAACATTTATCCTACTACTACCACCTTCTCCACCTTCGATCGGCCGCTTTCATCCATAATATGCAGCAAATACATGCCGGGTTGAAGAGTGCCCGCATCGATGGAAAGTATATCCGGAAAATACGTCGGCGCAAATTTACGGTCCTGCCAGACGATGCGGCCTTGTATATCGGTCAGCAACAAGCGAAGATTCAGGGCCGTAGCAGCAGTCGATATTTGCGCCATAATCGGCGTACCTGACTGGATCGGATTGTGCAAAATTTTAATATTTATGGGCAGTGCGGCAAAATCCGGCGTGGAAGTACCAACTGTGCAATTGAACTGCGTTTCATACGCACCCATATCTACATCATTATCGCAGATACGATACTGTCCCTCGAAATCTTTAGTGAGACCAAATGTATCAACTACTACATTACTACCTTTATTTTCACCCGGGAAATTAGGATAACAACGCAGTGTATTGCCATCTGTACTAATAAAATCCGGCCACTCCTCATAAATCATTCCTTCGCCACAGGGATTCACACCATTATAGGTACAATCCGCCAGGTGAATTAACGAGTGCTCAATGAGGTAGTCGTTGACACTAAAAGTTACCGGATTATTGTTGAAAAATACCCGTTTTACCCCGTCGGCCTGGGGTTCCCAGATCACACAATTTAGCAGTTGCATTCGGGTTACAAAAGTGGCATTATTCTCTACGCCCCAAAATTTTAGAAACGGATTTTCCCCATTACTTAAAAAGGAACAGTTGACAATTCGGGTATGGGTATTACCCGGCTCCCCTCCCAGCGAAGCAATAGCGCCGGTGTTGTAATTAAAAACTGAATTGGTAACTGTTAATAACTAAATCTACAACAGCGCCGCTCCAAACACCCCCGCACTATCCCCCAGTTTCGGGCGCACAAATATAGTGTCCAAACGCGTATTAAAGAGGTGTTTACGTGCTTCTTCCACGCCATCGGTATACAACCGGTCGATGTGGCCCAGGCCGCCGCCTAACACGATCACATCCGGATCCATTATATTGATTACCACGGCAATCGCCTTGCCAAAAAAGTGGACCAGGCGATCCATCGTCTGCGTGGCCGCCGGGTTGGTTCCTGCCGTTGCCTGGGCGACGATCTCGCGCATCGGTAAATATTCTCCGGTCGTTTTTTGGTAGAAGCGCTCTAAGCCGGGGCCGGATATCAGTGTTTCCACACAGCCGGATCGTCCGCAATAACAGGGTCCACCGCTTTCATCGAGAAAGTTATGTCCCCATTCGCCGCCGATGCCTTGGCGACCATTGTGGACGCGGCCGCGCAGCATCCAGCCGCCGCCTACGCCGGTGCCCATGATCACGCCGAACACCACTTCTGCACTGGGCAATACATCCGGTACGGCACCCATCAGGGTTTCGGCCACGGCAAAACAATTGGCATCGTTGGCCAGGCTGATGGCGATGCCCAGGCGTTTTTCGAGATCGAGATTAAAGGGCCGTCCATTCAACGCGGTGGTATTGGCATTTTTCATCAGCTTCGTGACCGGATCCAGGGTGCCCGGATGACCGATGCCGAGGTGACTGGGTGTAATACCCGATTCTTTTTGCAGCATATCGACCAGCGTGGCGATCTGTTCGATGATGTGTTCGTAGCCGAGGTGGGCTTCCGTAGAGATGCGCAGCCGGTGCAGCACACTCGGGTTGGTGCGGCTTTCTAAAATGACGCCTTCGATTTTGGTGCCGCCGAGGTCGAAGCCCCAGAGTGGTGTTGTCATAATACAATGTTGAATGCTGGAGGATTTGTACAGTTGTTAGCGGTGCTGACTGATTTCAAGGCTGCAATTTTCGCGCACAAAGTCTGCAAAAGAAGGCACTTTATCGAAAAATAATACCATCCGCTCCAAATTGTGTTTTCCGGTAAAAATAAATGACCTATGTTTGATTTTGCAATTTTTAGACTCCGTTCGCTTATGCCTTTTTCAGAAGTACTCCGCATGGCTTTTCAAAACATCCGCGCCAACCTGCTGCGTGCCGTCTTGACAATGCTGATTATCTCCATCGGTATTATGGCACTGGTGGGTATTCTGACGGCGATCGACGCCATCACGTTTTCATTGAGCGATAATTTTTCGGGTCTGGGTGCCAATTCGTTCAGTATTGAGCGCAAATGGGGCGAAGTGAAAAGTAACCAGAAGGGGCGTCGGCAAAAAGCGGGCGAGCAAATCCGCTACGAACAGGCGCAGGAATTTAAAGACCGTTTCGACTTTTTAGCCACCGTATCGGTCTCGTTTCAAGGTACTGGCAGCGCAACTGCCAAATACAATGACGCGGAGACGAATCCCAATGTAGGGCTGATGGGCATCGATGAAAATTATTTCAGCGTAAAAAGTATGAACATCGCGTACGGACGGGCCTTTTCAAAAACGGAAGTGGATGACGGACAAGCGAAGGTGGTGATCGGGCAGGAAATCGCCAAGAAACTGTTTAACAACAAAATTGAAAATGCGCTCGATAAAATTATTTTAGTAGGGAATAACCGCTACCGGGTGGTAGGGGTGCTGGAGTCGAAAGGCAGTTCCATGAATAACTCCGACGACCGGATGATCTATGCGCCTTTAGGCAGTGTGAAAGCCCTTTATGCTACGCCCGATACCGATTATAATTTGCTGGTAGCCGTGCAAAATGCCACCGATATGGAAACGGTACAATCGGAGGCGACGGGCCTGTTCCGGCAAATTCGCGGCTTACGGCCGGGCGAAGACGATGATTTTCAGGTGTTTGCGAGCGACAGTCTGGTCGCGATTATCAAAGAAAATACGGCTACGATCTGGATCGCCACCATTGCGATCGAACTAATGACCTTGCTGGGTGCGGCGATCGGCCTGATGAATATTATGCTGGTAAGCGTCACGGAACGCACCCGTGAAATTGGAATTTATAAGGCCCTCGGCGCTACCCGTCGCAATATTCTGCTGCAATTTTTGACGGAAGCCATCGCTATTTGCCAATTTGGCGGTCTGATCGGGATCATTTTAGGCATTCTGATGGGCAATATGGTCACGTTGTGGATGGGCAGCAGTTTTTACATACCGTGGAACTGGATTTTGCTGGGCTTTACCTTGTGTATGATCGTTGGAGTCGTATCCGGTTTTTACCCGGCCATGAAGGCGGCGCGGCTGGATCCAATTGAGTCGTTGCGCTATGAATAACAGTATGTTATCGCAGCCGTGTAAGCTGCATTTGTAAAAAAAATCACGGAAATAAATGGGGGCGCGTATTTTGGGGCCGGTTTATGCTATTTTGGTGCATTGGCCGACATCTGAAACGTACTTAAATTTACCCATTTCGCATGGAACGCTTTACCGGCCTGCTGGGCATTGCCTTGATTCTGGGCATTGCTTTTTTACTTTCCAATAATCGAAAAGCCATTAATTATCGCCTGGTTGTGAGCGGATTAGCCATTCAACTGGCGCTGGCATTGTTTATTTTAAAAACAGAACCGGGCAAATGGTTTTTTAATTTGTTGGGTGAAAAAGTAAAAGGTTTGCTGGATCTGGCCGATAAAGGCGGCGCGTTTGTATTTGGGCCACTCATCAACGGAGAAGTTCTGGCCAAAGCCTTCGGTCCCGAAAATAGTTTCATTTTCATGTTCAAGTTGATGCCGGCGATCATTTTTGTGGCGGTGCTGGTCAATATCGCGTACCATATCGGGCTGATGCAGCGGATCGTACAGTTTTTTGCCCGCATTATGCAATTCCTTATGCAGGTGAGCGGCGTAGAAGCCCTGTCCAATGTGGCTTCTACCTTTGTCGGACAAGTGGAAGCGCAGATCATGATCAAGCCGTACCTCAACACCATGACGCGCAGTGAATTGATGGCCAGTATGACCGGCAGTTTTGCCTGTATTGCCGGCGGCGTAATGGCCGTATATATCGGGATGGGTATCCCGGCGTCTTACCTGTTGGCGGCCAGTATTATGGCGGCTCCGGCAGCGCTGGTCATTTCGAAAATCGTCTATCCGGAGACCGAGCCTTCGCTCACCAAGGGCGATGTGCAACTGGAAGTTAAAAAGACCCATGTCAACTTACTGGACGCTATTTCGCATGGTGCCAGCGACGGCTTCCGAGTCTCTTTGAATGTGATCGCGATGCTGATCGGTTTCATTGCGCTGATTGCCCTGGCGGATAAACTGCTCATCAATTTTGGCTGGACACTGCATGCGATGGGCGTCGACATAAACGGCGATAAATTCTCCCTCAATAATCTTTTTGGAGTGGTATTTGCAGGATTCGCGTATCTTATGGGCGTTCCGGCAAACGAGACTATGACAGTGGGGGGATTGCTGGGAACCAAGTTGGTCATCAACGAATTTGTGGCTTATTCCAACCTGACACCGCTTATCAAGGGCGGTTTACTTTCCCACAAAGCCATTATTATTGCTAGTTTTGCGTGCTGCGGATTCGCCAACTTTTCGTCGGTCGCTATTCAGGTAGGTGGCATCGGAGAATTAGCACCCGATCGGCGGGCAGACTTGGCGAGACTGGGTTTCAAAGCCTTGATCTGTGGTACCCTGGCCAGTTATTTGTCGGCTACTATTGCCGGAATATTGTCGTAAAAATCATCCCTATGCGCCGACTTACTTCTTTTTTAGGTGGTATTTCCCTGCTGCTGCTGCCATTAGGCGGCGGGTATTTTGATGATGGGTTCGCTACGCTGCTGACGCCACCTAATCCGCCCTTTCCACCGGCTACGGCCCAGGACTCATTGCTTTTTGTCGAAAAACAAAAAATTGCCACGGCTCAAACCGGGCTGCCCCAACAGGCACTTGCCATTGCCCAATCTTTTCTGGGCGCGCCCTATACTCACGGTACGCTCGACAAAAATGCGGAGGAGCAACTGGTCGTTAATTTGCGCCAACTCGACTGTTGGACGTTTGTAGAAAACAGCGTGGCCATTGCACAGGCTGGAACAGGTGATTTTGAAGCCTATCAGCAGGAATTGCAAAAACTGCGCTACTGGGGTGGTACGATCAATGGGTTCGGTTCCCGGTTGCACTACTTTACGGGGTGGATTATGCAAGCCGAGAAATACCACTATCTGCGGGATATTACCGCTGAACTGGGTGGCGTTCGTTATCAGAAAAAATTCCATTATATCTCCGCAAGGCCAACGAAATACCCAAAAGTAAGCGATAAAGCGGTGCTTCGGGCGATACAAGCCGCTGAAGACCGCCTGAATGCCCACCCTTGGCACTTTATTCCAAAGTCAAAAGTGGCAGCTATCGAATCCCGGATACAGGAGGGCGATATCATTTTACTGTGTTCGGCAAAAGCCGATCTGGATATTGCCCACGAAGGCTTTGCCGTGAAAAAGAATGGGCGTATTTACCTGCTGCACGCCTCCTCGCTACAGGGTCGCGTGATGCTTTCCCGGGAGCCGTTGCCGGAATATATGGCGAAACAAAGAGGGCAGTCGGGGATTATGGTGGTTCGGCTGGGGAGGGAATGATTTGATGGACGATTGTCGATTACATGATTGTTGATTTTTAAAGTAATGGCAGGTGCCTGGTATTTTCAATTTTTCCTTAGCTCATTCGGGTGCTTGGCGGTGAGCGATACCTATGCTATTGTGCGTTCATTTTTTTGCACCCATGCACCATCTCAAGCCTATCCACGCACATCAAAAATCATGTGATCAACAATCATCCATCAAACCAATCTTATTCGCGCACCACCATCAGTTTTCCGCTCTGCATCTGTCCGTCTTTCAAAATCCGGATCGTATAAAATCCGGCGCTCAGGTCATTGACGCGAACGGTCTGTTGTCCTTCCTGCGGTTTCTCTAGTTTGCGCACGGCCTGTCCTTCTGCATTATAGATCGTGACCGATTGTACCGAAAAGGGCAGATCAAGGGTAAATTGGGTATTGGCTGGGTTGGGATAATACAGGGCTTGCCAGGCTTGCGCCGGGTTTTGTGATTGTACGTCTTCAAAGCGGATCGCCGATTGGCCCTGGCAGGTTTTCAGCGTAGTGTACTCGGTAATGAGGCGCACCAGCAGATCATTCAGTGGTTCTACTTTGTATTCGTCGCTGGTCGGTTCGAGGTGTTTACCGCCGATGCCGCTGTGGTCGGTCAGAAACACGTATGTGCCATTGGTGGCGAGGCCAAAAAATTTCATCAAAAATTCCGTGTCCTTCTGAATGCCGCTGGCGGTCACCGGCACGATGCGGATGCCACGGCGGGCTGCTTCGCGGATGCTGCGTTCGAGACTGGCATTGATTTCGGGCGACTGGTGCGGGCTGGCATCCAGCACGACAAAACAGATGCGCGCGATCGCGCTTTCACTCCAGGGCTGGTTAAAAATGGCTTCCTCCAGTGCACTGTGCACGGCTTCGGGATAGTCGCCGCCGCCGCCGGCAAACTGATTGCGGATAAAACCGACTGTTTTGGCGATATCGGACGTAAGCCCACTGCTTTTGGTAATATATTCATCGCCCTGGTCGCGGTAAAATACAGTACCCATGCGCACCGCCAAATCGGGGTTGTTGGCTTTAGCGCGGCCAATAACATCGAGTAGTTCCGTTTTCAGGTATTCAATTTCATCGCCCATACTGCCGGTGGCATCGACTGCCCAGACGATATCTACGTTTTTCGGTGCATGGCAATCCACTTCAATTTTATGGCGATTCATGCCTTCTTTGGCCTCTTTGGGCATGCCCAAGTCATATTTTATGCCTTTTACCTCGGCTTCTACGCGTAGTTTTTGCAGATTTTTATTGTCGAAAAGACCGGCCCATAATTCGACTTTGCCTGTGTTGTCTGTGCGACTTTGCCAGATATTTTCGCCGGAGGAAGCGAGTAGCCGCACCGTTGCATCGGCCACCGGAAAATCCTGTGCATTGGTTAAAAGCACGGTAAAGCGCTGTTTCGGGAAAAAATTGTAGACCTTTTGGTATTCGTCTGTTTCGCCGTCAGTCAGCAAATCGAGCCAGTGTTTATTCCAGTTGTGCAAATCGTTCCATTCGCCGGCCGTAAGTAAGCCCGCATGGGGAGCCGGTTGGCCGGGTACACCGGGGCCGTCGGTTGGCGGCTCACTTTCTTCGTATATGCTCACTTTTTTTATGTCTTTATCGGCAAGAGATTCACCGGAGACACGTATCCCATCAATGTAGTAATCTGTGGCAGGCGAGCGGGAACCTCTAATGCGTACGTCATCTGCAATCTCAGGTTCCAGGGTCTTGGTGGGGAGTTTTCGGATATCTTTACTAGTCAGTGATCCCGAAGGTTCCGTGGCGGTTGCGGGCGCAGTAGTGACCGGTGCAGCTGGCTTGGATGTAGAAGTCATGGCGGCCGTTTTTTCTTTTTTTCCGGATTCCCTGCGCGCTTCCGGTGCTGATTTGCTGGTAGTACGCGCTTTGTGTCTATCGGCAGTACTGTATCCTACGACGGCTACTTCCTCCAATGCGGACGCAGGGGCAGCTAAGACGATATCACTTGTGTTGTTTAATTGCCCGGCCAAAACAGTAATTCCGCTGATCCTGACAGTGGCATAACCGGTGTAACTAGCTTCCAGTGTATAGGTACCGGGTTCCAGTTCTGTTCGAAAGTTTCCTTCATAATCTGTTACAATTCCTTTGATAAGTGCGGTCCCCCTCATCACATGTATAGCAGCCCCGATGAGTCCCTCATGCGAGTCGTTCTCCATGACTTTACCCGATAACAGGGTCTTGCCATCTGGTGTGGGGGTATTTGTAACAGTCGTCTTAATTTCAGTCGCAGCCGTAGGTATCGGCACGGTCGGCGGTTCGACATAATTTTTTACCACGACTTCATCCAGTCCGGTGGTTTTATCCAAAATACACAGAAAGCGGGTCGGATTGCCCAATTTTACTACGACATCTACCGTGCGTACCGTGACATACGCAGGTGCTGCACAGACGATTTGATACGTCCCGGGTTCTACTTCAACGCTGAATTGTCCCAGTGAATCGGCCGTAGTCGCAGCGATCTCTTTGCCCTGTAGCATTACTTTAACCGTGGCATTCGCGATCGGTGCCCGGTTTTGGCCCGCCAGCACACGCCCTTCAATCGGGCTCTTTTTGGTAAAAAATGCGGTGCTGATGACAAAGCCCGGCACCACGGCGAGCAGGAAGAACAGGTATTTCATACGCAAAATCTTTTTTGGTGGAGAATGCTGTGATTTTTAGGATGGATGCGGGACGGCGACCGGAATGCATAAAAGCGGCAGCATTTTTTTCAGACAGGTCGCTGCGCCGCAAAAAAACCGGTTATTATGAAAAAATGCCACCTCCGATTGGTCGAAGGTGGCATTTTTTCATAATGATTACGGAGGGGATTATTACCAGGCTTTCGTCTGATGTGGATACCGGATCACATAGGTCTCTTTGATCAACCGGGTCATCCGTTCGCGCAGTGCGTCGATGCCTTCTTTGGTATGGGCCGACACAAAGAAATTCTCGCCAAACGTCTCGCGCAGGCGATCCTTTAATTCGGATTCAATGTCCTGACGGGTAGCGGCGTCCAGCAGATCATCAAAATAGCGCTCGCGATACAGGTCGATTTTGTTGTAGACCATCACAGTGGGTTTTTCAGCAGCGCCCAGCTCTTCGAGGGTTTTTTGTACCGTACGGATCTGGTCTTCAAACTGCGGATGCGCAATATCCACGACGTGCAGCAGAATATCGCTTTCGCGTACTTCATCGAGCGTACTTTTAAAACTTTCGATGAGGTGGTGCGGCAATTTGCGGATAAATCCTACCGTATCCGACAACAGAAAAGGCATAGAATCAAAAACGACCTTGCGCACCGTTGTATCCAGCGTCGCGAAAAGTTTGTTTTCGGCCAGCACTTCCGATTTGCTCATCAGGTTGAGCATGGTGCTTTTGCCTACGTTGGTGTAGCCGACCAGGGCTACGCGGATGAGTTCGCCGCGCGTCTTGCGCTGGGTCTGCGACTGACGATCGATGTCTTTAAGCCGGTCTTCCAGCACCTTGACCCGGTACTGCACAATCCGGCGGTCGGTCTCAATCTGCGTTTCACCCGGACCGCGCATCCCGATACCGCCGCCCTGGCGCTCCAAGTGTGTCCACAGACCGCGCAGCCGCGGCAGCAGGTATTTCATTTGGGCCAGATCGACCTGCGCCCTGGCCTGGGCAGTTTGGGCGCGGTTGGCAAAAATATCCAGGATCAGCGAAGAGCGATCCACGATTTTTACTTTCAGCGCTTCTTCCAGGTTATTGGTCTGTTTGCCGGTGAGGTCGTCGTCGAAGATGACCATATTGATTTCTTCGTGCCGTTCCAAGTATTGGGCGATTTCCTCGACCTTCCCTTTGCCGATAAAAGTGCGGTGTTCGGGATGTTTCAGGCGCTGGGTAAACCGTTTTACGGTCGTTGCGCCGGCAGTTTCGGTCAGAAACTCCAATTCGTCCATGTGCTCATGTGCCTGCGTCTCCGTCACGTCGGGCGTGATAAGGCTGACCAATATTGCGAATTCAGGTTCTTTTCTAAGGCTCGGCGATTTATCGCCGAGCGTCCATTCTTTTGCCATAAATAAAAGTGTGTGCCAAAATGCAGCGACAAAGGTCGTGAAGTTTGAGCGTAGGCAAGGAAATGATTTTTGGGGCTAAAAGGTTCCGCTACAACGTATGTTTGGGGCCGGCCAAATAAATTTTCCGTTACGGCCCGGTTACGAGCCGGGGCCACCGGAATACGTGCTGCGCCGAGCACCAGCCGATCGCCGTCGAGATGTTGCCCCCGCTTTTGGGCAACCATAAACGATTTGTGCGCCAGTCAATCCATCACCCGTAACGACTTGCCGAGCCTTGCACCTTAACTATAATTTTACAAACGGCGTACTCTTTATCAGTCCATTCGCACTGCGCAGCTGCACAAAGTACGTGCCGGCGGGTTGATCGTGCAAATTGGCATTTTCCCGGTAGATGCCGGGTACAAGATTGTTTTTGGTCGCCAAAGTCTGAATCAGGCGACCATTGGCATCGGCTATGGAAGCCTGGATGTCAGCGGTTTCCGATAATTCATACTCAAATGAAAAAGCATCCTGAACCGGGTTGGGGAATACTTTTAACGTAGTAATACTGCCGGCTTCCGGCACAAAAGGTACCGCAGAACTCAACAGCATACTGTCCAGCAAAATATTCTGGTCGCCGGATAAATTGTTCATGTAGGCGAAATAGACCAACATCATTTCATCGGTGGTTGCTTCTCCCTGCACCACGTTTTGTACCGGGAAACTCGGCTGAAATGGGTTGTTTTCGGTGTTGTCGTAGACGGCATAGGCGTGCAGCATACTCTGCGCAGGAATAACCTGCACATGCTGGAAATAATAAGCGCCTTGCCAGTGGAAATCCCAATTGTCGATTTTAACCAGCGGAATCGTGTCATTTTGCGGCGTTACGGCAAAAGAAATAATGCTCCGGCCGATCAGGTGCATGTGGGGCGCTACGCTCACCACGGAAGCCGCAAAGGGTATTTTGAATTTGGCGTGGTAGGTCTTTACGGTATTTGCCGGAATATTCAGCGGGCCGTTTTCCAGCGAAAGTGGCGTATGGTTTAGTATCGGCGCTAATTTTATTTCCCGGATATTCTGATTGGTCGGCGTAAAGAAGAAATTGAGTGCCGTTTGGTCACTCATACCGGTCGTTCCTTTCGGGTAGTGCATTTGCACGATAAGATCGGCTCCGGCAGTCAGTTTTACCCCCATAAAAGGGGGCACCGGCGCCGTGCGGGAGCCTGGTACCCACGCACCGACCAGCCGGGCACCCGACACGCCCGAACTGCCGAAACTTACATACCCAGTTTCCGGCGTTTGCGCATCGAGTTGCTGGCCTTGTCCACTCACATCTTCGTAGATCAAAATATGGTGCACGACCTGGTGATTGCTGGGGATTGCTTCCAATCCGCGCAAAAAAGCATCCTGATTCAAGGTATTGTGGATCACAAAACACCGGTATTCATCATCGCTGGCCGTTACGGTATAAAACGGCGTGTATAATGTCAAGTCAGGAATTCCTACCGCTGATCCTGCGATAAAGATCGGATCTGCGGGCGCCTGGTTGAGGTCGCCAGGCGGTGCATCGGCATCTACCCATTGTTTGATGGTAGCAATCTGGGCATCAGTTAGCCGGTTCTCATGGGCATAACTGCGGTAATTTGGATCGGGCTTCCAGGGCGGCATGAGTTTGGACTGCGTGGCCGACCGGATGGCATCGCGGTTACTGAACGCATTGGCATAACCGACCAACGAAAAATGGCCCAGTCCGCCGTCACGGTGACAGGTCACACAGTTTTCATAAAGAATCGGCGCAACATCATTGGCCCAGTTCACCGTCTGGCTATGCGCGGATTGCGCAGCGATAAAAAGCAGGATTGTGGTAAAAAAATTAAATTTCATATTGTACAAGTGGTTGATTTTGAATGAATAGCAGTGTGAAACACCACGATGCGTTTCACACTGCGTATTGTTATGCGAAAGTGCGCCCATGCACTTCCGCCACTTTTGCGGCGCTATCGGCGCGCAGGGTTTTACACCAGCGATCCCAAATTGTCAGTGACAGTTATACGCTTATCGGGCAAGCGACTGGCAATCTACGCCAGACCGATCCGACGTTAAATTGTGTGACTACGCGCACATTGACCAATCTTATGGTCAATAAATCCACATACGTCATTACAGGCGGAACAGCGACGGCGCAGGTGACTGTTACAAACGGTAGTGGCAGTACAAAAACCGTGAGCGGAAATTTAACGTTCAATGGCGACGGCACAGTAACCGTGGTGATAAATGGCCGCAGTCATACTTTTTGATAATTAACGTATAATGATTAACGGTTAATGTGCTGAATATGAATGCATTAACCGTTAACCGTTAATAAAATTATTTTTTTCGCTCGGTTACAAACACCAGTAGTTCGCGCAAGGATTGCCGGGCCGGGTTGTCGGGCATCGTATCCAGAATGTCGAATGCTTCCTGGCGATAGCGGTACATGGCTTCCTGCGCGTATTCGAGTCCGCCGCTGCTGCGCACCAAATGGATCACCTCATTGACTTTATCGGTGCGGTGACTTTCATTTTTGATAATGTTCATGATGTAGCGTCGGGTAGCACGATCGGCATGCGAGAGCGCATAAATGAGCGGGAGCGTCATTTTTTTCTCCTTGATATCGATGCCGAGTGGTTTGCCGACATCATCGGTGCCGAAGTCGAACAGATCGTCGCGGATCTGGAAAGCAATCCCGGTTTTTTCACCGAACAACCACATGCGTTGTTTGGTCTCCTCATCCGGTGCAGTACTGGTGGCGCCGGCGCAACAGGCGGCGGCGATAAGCGAAGCGGTTTTCTGGCGAATTATTTCGAAATAAACATCTTCCTTGATGTCCAGGCGGCGGGCTTTTTCAATTTGCAGCAATTCGCCCTCGCTGAGTTCTTTCACTGCGCGGCTAATCAGGCCGAGTAATGCAAACTGATTTTCCCGCACCGATATTAGCAAACCCTGCGACAGCAGATAGTCGCCCACCAGTACGGCTATTTTGTTTTTCCATAGTGCATTGATCGAAAAAAAACCACGTCGTTCGTTTGAATCGTCTACGACATCATCGTGGACCAGCGAAGCGGTATGTAGCAATTCGATCATGCTCGCAGCCGTGTAGGAAGCCTCGTTGATAGGGCCGAACAACCGGGCACTGAGCAGCACGAGCATCGGACGCACCTGTTTTCCTTTCCGCTGAACGATATACCAGGTTATTTTGTCCAGCAAAGGGACTTTACTGCGCATGGAATCGCGGAAACGCACCTCAAAGGTGTCTAATTCATCCGTGATTGGCTGCTTAATGGTGTCGAGCGACATCCTGTAGGGTTTTCAAAAAATTGAAAGAATTGAAAGCGAAACAGCGTCAAGGTAGTAAAGTTGGGCCACTTACCGGTCTATTGGGAAAATTTTCGAACCAAGCCGTTCTTTCCGTGTTTTAAATCCTAATTTTGTCCGCAGAATTTAAAGGTGTACTTCCCTACAGCATTTAATTCCACCGACTCGCATCAATCAATATCTTGTAAATCAACAAATCAATAATTATGATGTACCCGATCGCACTTACGACCCCGATGTCCAGAGACCTGACAGATTACGGTTTTGAGGCTCTTTCGACGCCTGAAGCAGTGGATCAATTGTTAGAAAATCAGCAGGGAACTGCCCTGGTGGTGGTGAACAGTGTATGCGGTTGCGCGGCTGCCATGGCTCGTCCGGGTGCCAAACATTCGCTGACCAATGAAAAACGCCCGGAAAAACTGTACACCGTTTTTGCAGGCGTCGATACCGATGCAACAAATAAAGTCCGCCAATACCTCGCACCGTATCCGCCGTCTTCTCCAGCCATTGCGCTGTTCAAAGACGGCAAACTCGTGCATTTCCTGGAGCGCCGTCATATCGAAGGCCGTTCGGCCGAAATGATTGCCGACAACCTGAAAACTGCGTACGAAACGTATTGCTAGTGGTTTTTACTGCTTTTAAAAGAGCCTTTTTCACGGTTAGTGGGAAAGGCTCTTTCTTATTTTCAGGTAAAAGAATCGCGGTACTTGAAACGTGGCACAGAATTTTTTAAATAAAAAACGTCGCTTAAAAAACCGAATACCCGGTAACTCCGTAAATGATGGTGTTCACAAACAAATAAACTTTTTCACATCTAAACAAGTAAACACAATTATGAAAATGCTCGTTAAAAGTGCAGCGCTGCTGCTGACTATCCTGCTTGGTGCAGTTTCGATGAATGCACAGAAAATGCAAAAAACAGTACAAGTCGGCAGCGAAGCCATGTACCCGATGAAAAACATTATCGAAAATGCCCTCAAGTCTAAAGTACACACGACTTTGGTAGCGGCGGTAAAAGCGGCAGGCTTGGTAGAAACACTGCAAGGTGCCGGCCCATTCACCGTATTTGCACCGGTCAATGATGCCTTTGAAAACCTGCCAGCTGGTACGGTAGAAACGCTGTTGAAACCGGAAAGCAAAGCCACTTTGACCAAAGTATTGACCTACCACGTGGTATCCGGTAAATACGATTTCCACAAACTGGCTGCGATGATCAAGAAAAACCAAACGACCCTGAAAACGGTAAGCGGCGGTACACTGACCTTTATGATGAACGGTGCGCACAACATCGCAGTAAAAGACGAATCCGGCAACGTTGCCAACATCACGACCTACGA
>JBBRDQ010000068.1:0-21351 GCA_038203695.1 Chitinophagales bacterium | reverse complement strand
CCGCGACAAAAATTAAGCAAAAAATTAGGTTGATCGAAATCGAACGTGCCGTAATTATAACAGCGATCCAGCCGGTTGATCGGATCGTGCACGCGGATCGCGCTGTGGCCGAAAATGCTGTAAACTTCATCGCCGGGCGCTACCGTCATCAGACTCACCTGGACGCTATCGGATAAGGTGCGGACGTTTTGCGCAGACAGGTGGGTCGCAAAAAAGGCAAGTAGCAGCAACAAATGTTTCATTGGTAATAAATTTCAAAATTGAATCTTCTGTATTGCAATAACCCCGCAAATGTAACTAAATTCAATCTCCACGCTTCACTCCACTACCTTGATTTCCACGCGCCGGTTTTGCTGCTGCTGTTCCATCGAAGCCGACGATTTGGGAAACAACATTTCACTATTGCCATAGCCTTTATACGTCACCCGCTCTTTGGCTACGCCATTTCTTAGTAAAAAGTAATAGACAGTTTCGGCGCGTTTTACCGAAAGTTCCTGCTCCCAGGCATCGATTTTATCCGGCGCAACGCCCGGATGGTTGATATGGCCGGCCACCTCGACTTTAATGGTTGGGTTCATTTCCATAAACCGCACGATTTTGGGCAATTCCGGCTCCGATATTTTCAGCAGCGTCGCCTCGTCGCCGACAAAAAACAGGTTGCGGATCACGGCCTTTTCGCCCGGTTTGGCTGGCGGAAGTACGATATCGGGACTTTTATTGAATTTTTTGAACAACTCGGGACTGCCAAAGACGCGCGTCATTTCACTCTGAAACAAATAACCCTTGGCCATCACTTCCACACGCACCAGACTGTCGCGGGGAAGCAGTACACTGTAGTGCCCGGCGGTATCGGTGCGGGTAGAATCCATCCGGGTTTTGGAACGGAAAGAAACGGTCGTTTCAATGCCTTTGCCCGTATCGCGGTCGCGCACTTGTCCGGCGTAAGTAGTCATCGGAACGGCCCGAAACAGCGAAATCGTTGCCCGGCGGTTGCGTTTGCGCCCTTCCTCCGTCACATTATCCGTCACCGGCAACCGCTCGCCAAAGGCGGAAATCTCTATGCTGGTGACGGCTATTTTACGCTTTTCCAGGGCTTTAAAGACCGCTCTGGCCCGGGCTTGCGCCAGTTTTTCATTGTCTTTGGATTCACCGATCGAATCTGTATGGGCGGAAATGCGGATCCGGGCGATATTGGTCTTTCCGGTCAGCACATTGGCCAGGCTGTCCAAAATGACATTGGCTTCCGGGCTTAGATCCGCTTTACCCGTGGCAAAATAGACCTCCACACTTTGTACAAGATAGGTAGAATCGAATAAAGACTGCCCCGACAAAGGGACGCTGCCGCATAACAGCAGGAATAGGAGCAAGGATTTCATCCGCAAATATGTAAAGTAGTTATGAGTTATGAGTTATGTTTGCTGCGTGAATAATGGAGTAGGTGCGATTGACTTAATTACCCAATGACTGACAACCAAATATAACTCATAACCCATAACTTCTCAAAAATGATTTTTGGAAAAAACGTTTTGCTCGCACTCTGTTTCGGGTTTGCATTTAGTCATCTGGCCGCACAACCCCAGCAAGTGCGCACGGGTATGTACCTGATGAATCTGTATGATCTGAATATGGATGAGCACTCGTTTTATGCCGATTTTTATGTCTGGTTTAAATGGAAAGGCAAGATCGATCCGACCAAAATTGAGTTTGTGAACGCTATTGAAAAATGGAGCATGGATAATGCCAGTTTTGATGGCGATAGTACGCCGGTGGTGTTGAAAGATGGTACGAAATACAAAATTATGCGCATCGAAGGGCGGTTTTTTCATTCTTTTTCGCTCAATCGCTTCCCGCTCGATCGCCATTCCCTGGATATTCAAATTGAAAATCCGGAGCACCCGGTGGATTCGCTGGTGTACATCGCCGACACCGCCGGCGCGGGCATTCGCAAAACGCTCAATATGGTCGGTTGGGAGGCCGAAGGTTGTAGTTTAGAGACACAAACGCATGATTACGGGACGAATTTCGGCAATCCGCAGGAAAATGCGCAACGCTACAGCAATATCACCTTTACGACGACGCTCGCCCGTCCGGTCAGTTATTTCCTGTTAAAAATGCTGTTGCCACTCCTGATAGTGATGCTGGTGAGTATCGGTGCCCTGATTTTGCATCCGACCTATACCGATACGCGGTCGTCGCTGCCGATCGGCGGGTTATTGACGGCTGTTTTCTTGCAGCAATCTTACAGTGATGCCTTGCCCGACACCGGTTATATGGTGCTGATGGATAAAATTTACCTGCTCTGCTACCTGATCATTTCTATGGTATTGTTGCAGGTCATTCGGTCGAGCAACGCGATGGAGCTGCATAAACCACCCGAGAAAATCATGCAGCGCGAACATTTACTGGCCATGCTTTTTGTCACGTTATTTATATTCGGCGTGGTGGCATTAAGTTTATAGTAAACAACCGGTTAGGACGTTCAATACCTTTATTTTTGTGCCGTCCTGTTTCATTCCACTAAAAACACACCATGCAACGCATTTTCAGGCTTTTTGTGCCCCTCTTTTGCCTTTTCGCAGTTTCTTCCGATGCCCAAACACCTGCCCAGCCCAAACTGATCGTCGGTATTGTCGTAGACCAGATGCGCTATGATTTTCTGTACCGCTACCAGGCCAAATACGGCCCTGGCGGTTTCAAACGGCTGCTTGGCGAAGGTTTTTCCTGCGAAAATACCCACTATAATTTCGTCCCAACCTACACCGCGCCCGGCCATGCCGCCATTTATTCCGGCGCAACGCCTTCGGTTTCCGGGATCATTGCCAACGACTGGTACGATCCGGAACTGGGCAAACACCGCTACGTCACCGATGATGCCAGTCGCCGGACCGTCGGCAGCACGACTGTAAAAGTGGGCCAGCATTCGCCCTCCGTAATGCTTTCGACCACGATTACCGATGAGTTGCGGTTGTCCAATAATTTTCAATCCAAAGTGGTCGGCGTTTGTCTGAAAGACCGGGCCAGTATCCTGCCGGCCGGCCACATTCCGAATGCCTGTTACTGGTTCGACGATGCGACGGGCAATTTCATTACCTCTTCTTACTATCCCGATTCGATGGGATTGCCGAAATGGGTGCAGGATTTCAATGGTCGCAAGTTGCCAGACCAATATTTGTCCAAGCCCTGGGCGACCGACTCGACCTTGCGGTACACCGAAAGTTTCCAGGACTGGAACACGTACAATGGCGGACAGTACGCACGAATTCCCGGCGACATGCCGTATAATTTGCCGGAATTGCGCAAAACCATGGGTTACAGTATCCTGCGTTTTACGCCGTTCGGCAATAGCCTGACCCTGGATTTTGCGATGGAAACTGCCGAGCGCATGGAACTCGGCATGGATGCGTTCCCCGATTTCCTGTGCGTCAGTTTTTCCTGCACCGATTATTGCGCACACCAGTTTGGGATACACGGCGAAGAAACCGAGGATACGTACATTCGCCTCGACCGCGATCTTGCGCGTTTCATGAACTTTCTGGACAAAAAATACGGTAAAAATAACGTATTGGTGTTTTTGACTTCCGACCACGGCGGTGCCGAAACACCGGCGCATTTGAATAAATTGCGCATACCCGCCGGCGTTTTTGCGGAAAGTAAATTGCAGGATACGTTGGTTTACACCTTAAATAAGGTCTTTGGCACACCGACTGATTTTATTAAGGATGTCAGCAACCAGCAGATCTGGCTCAACTGGTCAAGTATCGCAGGAAGTGGTATTGAACCGGAACTGATAACCGCTGCTATTGAAGACTTTCTGGTAGCGCAAGCAGGGGTGTACGATGTCTTCACGCGTGCCGAACTGATGGCACTGCCGGCCGATTATCCATTCGCACCAGAATTGCGCCGGGGCATTCACCCGCGTCGTTCGGGCGATATTATTTTCCAACTGGACCCGGCATGGCATGCTGACGATAAACTTTTCAAAACCGGCGGCACTACCCATGGTTCGTCATATCCATACGATACCCACGTGCCGTTGTTGTGGTATGGCTGGCGGATCAAGGCAGGAGAATCGTTCGCGCCGGTAAGTATTACCGATATTGCGCCGACGTTGGCGGCTATGTTGCGGATTATGGAGCCGAATGGCAGCACTGGCAAAGTGATCGAAGAGTTGATGCGCAAGTAGGGGCAAATGCCCGTCACGGCAGCATTGAAAACGTCTATTGTAAACTATGTGGTAAAATACATCTTGTGCCGACACTCCTGATTATCGACGACGAAGAAAATCTGCGCGGTCTCAAAGTATTGAACTATACCAACGGTAACAAAACCGAAGCGGCGCGACTGTTAAATACCGGGCTGACGACTTTGTATCGGAAACTGGAAGCGTTTAAGATCGTGCATTGAAATCAATAATACCGCCCCATCATTTTGTGTTCCACAATGGTGCGTTTCAGCGCTGCAAAGTCCACTTCGCCCTGGTGCTGCCACACAATTTTGCCGCCAGGTTCCACCAAAACCGTATAGGGCAAAGCGCCGTTCCAGTTTTTATCGACTGCCTCGATTAGGGCGTAGGTATCTGCACCGGAGAACAAATAATTGGTCACTGCCGACTGTTTTTCGGTTAATACCTTCAGCGCCTTGGCTTCCTGTTCCACTTTGTCGGCGGAAATAGAGACAAATTCAAAATCACGCGCGCCGAACATGCGCTGCACGACAATAAATTCGGGGTACTCCAGCATACACGGGCCGCACCAGCTAGCCCAGACATTGATGAGACGCAATTTGCCTGAGCCTTCGTTTTTTAGTACTGTTTGTACGCCTTTCACCGCTATTTTGCTGATTTTCACCGGTTTTTCCGCCCATTCCTGGTCGGTTTTTTCTTTCAATTCGACTTTCCAGCCCCATTTTACGGAACAGCCAAAGGTTTTGGTAACCGGTTCGGCGATGGTTTTGCCGGCTAAAATCGCTTCAACGGCAGCCCGTACATCTTCCGAATTGGCGGTACCGGGCTTTTCGACTTTATCGAGCCGACCGACATAGCGCAATTTCCGCTCGCCATCAAACACGAAAGCGTGCGGCGTAGAAGTCGGGCCGTATTGCAATGATGCCGATTCCGTATCGCCGTCGTAGAGATAGGGAAATTCCAGTTTGTGCAGTTTGGCCCGTGTTTGCATATCAGCATAGGTGTCGCCCAGGTCGGAGTACCCGAGTTCCTCATACAGCAGACCTACCGGACTGTTGGGCGAAATGGCGATTACCGCCACGTTTTTGCTTTTATAATCAACTGCCAGGGTATTGATCCGCGCTTCATAGGCCTGTGCGGTCGGACAGTGATTGCAGGTGAATACAATCACCAGCGCTTTCGCCGCTTTAAAATCCGACAGCGAATAGAATTTATTATCTGCGCCCGGCAGTTGAAAGTCAGGTGCCGAAGCGCCTATTTCCAGGGTTTTGACATCCTGGTGTGGAATCGGCTTTGGATTCGCGGTAAAAACGGCTTTCGAACTGCCCGTTGGAGTAGTCGCTGTAGTTTGCGCAGTGTGGCAGGCGAGAAAAGGAAGCAGCAGCACACCCGCAAACAAGGCGGCGAAAGGGAAGTGATATTTCATGTTGGTATCCAATTTAAAATCGCGTGAAAGGGCATTTTTATGGACGAAAGGTAGCTGTTCAAAATCAAAATGCGGTCGCGAGTCCGCTATAAAATCTGTTTTTAGCCCTTTTCATTGGGAAAATCCGTACTCCCAAGCGTAGCGCCGGCCTCTTCACCCATTGTACAGGAGAGAATTGATACATTTGCCGTGCATCATCGGTGTCTGCAAAAAGTCTGCAATTCCGGCCGAAATGGTGCCCGCTTCGGGCAGTTGGCTCGATCCAAATATTTCGCCGCAGGCGGCTTCGGTGCAAATCCAGTGGGTCGCACGGGCCTGTGGACTAGAAGTAGCCTAAGTGGCCGATCTGGTGCAAAAACACACAGCGATGCCATTATTAGGCGTCTTCGGTACGCCCGTCCTCAACGTCCTGGAATTGAATATCGCCTTGACTGAAATAAAATAACCAATTGATAATCAAATACTTCACGCTTCAATTTTCATTCTTTACTTTTTTCTGCCATGACTTACCGTTTTTTCACCCTGTCCCTACTGGCGTTTTTCGCCTTGCATGCCACTGCACAGGACTCCTTAAAGACCCTGACCTTTTCCGGTTATATCGAAGCATACTATAGTTACGATTTCAGCGAACCGGCCAACGGCGATCGTCCAGCCACCTTTTACAACTTCAACCGACACAATGAATTTAACCTCAATCTGGGGTATCTCAAAGCCGCTTATGCCAGCAGCAAAGTACGCGGCAACCTGGCCTTGATGACGGGCACCTACGCACAGTACAATCTGGCCGCCGAACCGACCATCATCCGCAACATTTACGAAGCGAATGTGGGCATCAAACTTTCGAGCAGACACAATCTCTGGCTGGATGCCGGCATTTTGCCCTCGCATATCGGTTTTGAAAGTGCCGTTGGCAAAGATTGCTGGGCGCTGACGCGCAGTTTGGTGGCGGAAAATTCGCCGTACTACGAAGCCGGCGCAAAACTGACGTATACTACGCCCAGCGAAAAACTGCTTGTTTCCGCCATGGCGTTGAACGGCTGGCAGCGGATTCGGCGGGTCGAAGGCAACAACACGCCGGCATTTGGTACGCAATTGGTGCTCAAACCTTCCGATCGGCTTACCCTGAATTACAGCACCTTTGTGGGCAATGACAAACCCAGTACCGCCAAACAATGGCGGCATTTTCACAACCTGTACGGCATTTTTCAATGTACGCCTAAAACGGGCCTGACGGTCGGTTTTGACCTCGGTTTCGAACAGGCGCGCCCGGAAAGCGATACCTGGAACACCTGGTATGCACCGGTCGTTATTGTGCGGCAGCAATTGTCGGACCAATGGCGGCTCGCCCTGCGCGGCGAATACTACGACGACCGGCACGGTGTGATCGTCAGCACCGGTACACCGAACAATTTTCAGACGTTCGGGTACTCGGTCAATATAGATTATTTGCCTACCGATAATGCCGTTTTACGCCTGGAAGCGCGCGGTTTATCGGCCGGCGACGCAATTTTTAGCGATATCAACGGCACTGCCACCCAAGGGAATTTCTTTGTTACGGCTTCTGCGGCCATTTCATTTTAAGACGCGCAGAACGCTGATTTCTGAGACGCGGAGGTAAAACGGATTTTTTATCTGCGCAAATTCGCGTCTCGAAGGTCTGTTTTACCGCCGCGTGCACGTTCCATCACGACCGAAAGAGAACAAAACGTCCAGCATTTTCTCGACCTGATCCAAAAATAACGGCGGGGGAAATTTAAAATTTATATCGGCATGAGTGCCGGAGTGGGTAAGACGTACCGCATGTTGCAGGAACCGCATACGCTGCTGCGTAATGGCATCGACGTGAAAATCGGTTTTGTGGAGACGCACAATCGTCCCGAAACGGTCGCGCTCGTGGAAGGTTTACCGGTCATTCCGCGCCGGAAATTATTCTACAAAGGCCGCGAACTAGAGGAAATGGGCTTGCAGGCCATCATCAACCTGCGCCCGGAAGTCGTGATTGTCGATGAACTGGCGCATTCCAACATCGAAGGGAGTAAAAACGCCAAACGCTGGCAGGATGTGCTGGAAATCCTGGAAGCCGGCGTCAATGTGATCAGCGCGGTTAATATCCAACATACGGCAAGGGAAGTTATTTTGAAGGAAAACCCTGACCGCTATTTTCAGGTGCCGGGCAGCCAGAAAACTGGAACGGCCTGGCTATTAGTAAAGAGTTTATCGAAGCCCAGGGCGGCTCGATTGGTATGGAGAGTGAGTTGGGAATGGGGAGTAAATTTTATTTTCGGCTGGGAGTCTGATAATTCTACAGCCTTCCCAAATCCATCTGCTGCACGGGCTGGTAGATCAGCGGCACCTGCTCGACTACCACATCACTTTTATCCAGCCCGAAGGCTTTTTCATCGGATTGTCCCAGTCTTTTCAGGAAGAAATACGTGTTGAGCAACAGCCCTTCGCGCAGCGAAAACTCATTCTCGGCCGACAGGAATTTTTCAATCACCACAAACTTGAAATCCGGCTCCGGGTTATACCGCGTCGAGCCGTCGGGCCGGATATGCAGGTTTAGTTCACGCTTGGCGACCAGGCCCTGGACGATTTTTTTGAAATACAATTCGACGCGCGGCTGTACCCGGAACCCCGTGTTGATATTGACTTTAATGACTTTGTCGTCCACAATTTCCTCGATTTGGTAATTGAGCGAATACGGATCGTCGGTGCGATGGATGTGCACAAACCAGTACACATCGGCCCGTTTGGGCTTTTTGGAAAAAATGGATTTGATAATCTTTTCCTCTACTTCGCCCTGGTTATTGGCTTTGGTCAGATAAATAAGGTGGGTGGAAAACTTCGGAATGGCATCGTCGGCGCTGAGTTCGCTGATCAGGCCGACATGGTTTTTCAGGTGCACAAACCGCAAAAATTTATTGTTGATCTTGCGGGCGTTGTGCCAGACATACATCGTGGTGAAAATACAGATCGCGATGAGAATAACCGGTTTGGCCTCTCCTGCTTTGGCAGCATTGGCCACAAAAAAGGCCAGTTCGATGACGACGAACACAGCGATCAGGCTGTACACGAGAAATGGTCGCCATTTTTTTACGTTGATCAGGAAATTGCTCAGCAAAAAAGAGGTCATCAGCATCGCGACGGTGATCGAAAAGCCGTATGCTGCTTCCATGCGCGTCGAATTCTGAAAATACAGAATCATGGATACACAACCGGCCCACAACAGTATATTGACCGAAGGAATATAAATCTGCCCTTTCAGTTCGGTGGGGTTGCGCACGGCTACCCGCGGCCAAAAGTTCATGCTCATCGCTTCACTAATGAGTGTATAAGAGCCACTGATCAGCGCTTGCGATGCGATAATCGTCGCCGCCGTAGCGATCAAAATACCCGGTACCACAAACCAGTCCGGCATGATGGAAAAGAAGGGATTGCGTCCGTCAAGTTTGGGTCCCGCCTGCGTGAGCAGCCACGATGCCTGTCCCATATAGTTGACAATCAGGGCTATTTTTACGAAGACCCAGGTAATCCGGATATTTTTGCGACCGCAGTGACCCAGATCCGAATACAGGGCTTCCGCACCGGTGGTACACAGAAAAACGCCCCCGAGCAACCAGAATCCATGTGGATAATGCGCCAGCAGGACGTAAGCGTGGTACGGGTTGAGCGCTTGCAAAATACTGGGATGCTGCATGATCTGGTTGGTGCCCAATACAAAAAGCATTATAAACCAAACCACCATGACCGGCCCGAAAGCCTTGCCTACTAGTTCCGTACCAAAGCGCTGGAAGAAAAACAGGACCGATAAAATCACCACCACGATAGAAACGGTCGGCAAATGCGGCATCACAATATTCAACCCTTCCACTGCCGAAGCCACCGAAATAGGCGGCGTGATAATGCCATCGGCCAGTAGAGTAGTGGCACCCAGAATAGTCGGAATGATTAGTGATTCCTGTCCGAAACGGCGCACCAACGCATAAAGCGAGAAAATGCCGCCCTCGCCATGGTTATCCGCCATGAGCGTCAGGGTAATATATTTGATCGTCGTCTGAAAAACCAGCGTCCATACTACACAGGAAATACCCCCGTAAATCAAGGTTTCTGAAATTGCCTGTTCGCCTACAATGGCCTTTAAAACATACAGTGGACTGGTACCGATATCGCCGTAAATAATGCCGAGCGCCACTAGCAGCGTAGCCGTTGTCACCTTACCGGGGACGTTATTACTCATGATTTGGAGAAATTAAGGAAGTCCGGAGTTCGTATAAAGCGCAAAAGTACGGGTTTCCCGCTTCACCTTAGCGCTCCTTTTTATAACCTAACTTCGTCGTCGGTTTCGTCCGGTTTTTGTACTGGCGGTGGGAACAATGCGCTCAATTCCAGTAAAAAATCCGGAAAAATGACCGAAGGCATAACTTCATCGCTGACAAAAATAAGCGGCCTACCATATAAATCGGCAGTTTCCAAGTTGTAACGTATAACGGTTTCATGTTCAGGGTCTACAATCCAGTATTCCCGCACCCCCGATTCGGCATAGAGATCTTTTTTTATGCGCATTTCACGCGCCGAATTGCCGGGTGAAAGAATTTCGACAACAAGATCTGGTGCGCCGAGGCAACCTTTATCATCCAGTTTATCCAGCTCGCAAATAACACATAAGTCGGGTTGCACCACCGTGTAAATATCCTTGTTGGCCTTAAAGGATTTTTTTCGATCGTAGAGGCGTACATCGAATGGTGCAGCATAGGCTTCGCAGGGGTGGTTTTTGAAATAATTATCAAAAATAATGGTTAAGCGCCACGATAATTTCTGATGTAACCGGCTGGGTGCCGACATCAGCAGTATTTTACCTTTGATAAGTTCCAACGCCTGCTCAAACTTCCAGGTCAGGTAGTCGGCGTAGGTATAGGTACCTTTTAAGTCAAGTTGGGAGAGACTGGTGATTGATGCCATAACGGAATTGTATAATTTTAAATAGGCGAAATTATCCTGCAAAAGTACAAATTTCTGCCCGTTACGCCCCCACTTTTTCCAGATCGAACCCCATTACCGCTTCCTGGTGTTTCCACAAAGCCCGGAACACAGTGCTGGTCGCCAGTAATTGCGCCAGCGTACCTTCGTCGATCAGGCTGCCGCGATCGAAAGGCAATCATTATTGGAGACGGGTCGTTTTGTGTGCATGGCGTTGTTTTGAGCGGGTAGTAACCGGGTTTGAGCAGGGATGGTTCCGGATATTGCCGGCTAAATAACCGGGCTATTTCACCCCACCACCTCCAGAAACTCATTCAGCATCATCGCAGTAGCGCCCCACAATACCCGGCCTTCCAGGTCGAAATACGGCACGTTTTTTAACAAAATACCCGCTCCAACCGTCATGTCGGTCGTTTTTTGACTGTCTGTGTCGGTAAAAATATGTAGCGGTGGCGTCAGGATGTGCGCCACTTCGCCGGGCTGTGGCACGAATATCGGCGCACCTTCCAGCACGCCCACAAAAGGATGTACTACAAAGTTGCTGACCGGAATGTACAACTCGGTGAGCCGGCCCAGGATCGTCACCTGTTCGGGCGGTATGCCTACTTCCTCATGCGCTTCCCGCAGCGCGACATTGACCAGGTCGCCATCGTTTTCTTCATACCGCCCGCCTGGAAAACTGATTTGTCCGCTATGGCGGTCGTGCGGATTTTCCGAACGCTGAATAAAGACCATGCGCCACAAATCATCGTCTGGCTGGCGATGCAGTAAAAGTAATACGCACGCTACTTTCACATCCGGCGGCGGCGCACTGCGCACTCCCAGTTCTTCCATGCGGCGCAGCGAGGCCATTTTGTATTGCGCCGGCTGTCCCGGCAATGGAGCGGCTAGTCTTTCCCGCAGGCGCTCAGGCAACGTTTCGTAAGTAGTTGGTGTCATTGTGTGATAGATTCGCTCAGGCACGTTGTCAGAATAATTTCCCATTTGATACCGTTCCTAGTATAAAACCGTAAGGGTAAAATAGTTTACGGAACACATTGCCGGAATTTAAAAAACCAACGCCGTGGAAGAAGCGATATTGGTCTTAAAAAAGACCTAAGGGCGTTAAAAATTTTACCGCTGCTAACCTTTTCGCGGCAAAAAGCGTTTAATTTGCACTTGAAAATTTTGAATCTCATGCAAAAAGACAATTATACCCTCCTCATTGAAAAACTGGACGGCTTTATCCGCAAGTTTTACATCAACCAATTGCTGCGCGGTGCCCTGTATACGGTGGGCGCTTTGCTCGGTATGTTTGTGGCGCTCAACCTGTTAGAGTATTATTTTTACTTCGGAACGGGTGTGCGAACCGCGATGTTCTGGAGTTTTATGCTGTTGAGCGGCGCGGCGCTGTACCGTTGGGTGGCCCTGCCGTTGCTGCATTATTTTAACCTGGGCAAAATCATCAGCCACGAACAAGCGGCCACTATTATCGGCAGTCACTTTTCCGGCGTGCAGGATAAACTGTTGAATATCCTGCAACTGAAACAGCAGGGTAACAACGCGATTTACGCCGAACTCATCAACGCCAGTATCAACCAGAAAAGCGAAGAGATAAAGATCGTGCCGTTCAAATCGGCCATCGACCTGGGCAAAAACCGCAAATACCTGCGCTACGCATTGCCGCCGATTATGCTGTTGCTGTTCCTGATTCTGGGTGCGCCGAATATCCTGCGGGAAGGCACCATGCGCCTGTGGAACAGCGGCACGAAATTCGAAAAGCCGGCTCCTTTCAAGTTTATTATTGATACCGACAGCCTGCGCGCCGTGCAGTTTGCCGACTATTTATTGAAGGTAAAAGTGGAAGGGAGTGCCCTGCCCAACGAGGTGTTTATCAACCTCGGCAATGTGCAATACCGCCTGACCAAAGATGCCGCCAACGAGTTTTCCTATAAATTTGTGAACGTACAGCAGGATGCGGATTTCAATTTATTTGCCGGTGGTGTCGAAAGCCGCGATTACAAATTAAATGTACTGCGCAAACCTAACATCCTGTCTTTCAATACCAAACTGCATTTCCCGGATTATATCGGCCGGGCCAACGAAGAGTTATCCAACGTTGGCGATCTGGTGGTTCCGCAAGGCACCAATATCGGCTGGGTGTTCAATGCACAGAATACCGACAACCTCGGCCTGCGTTTTGGCGGCGAAAACGGTACGGATGCCAAACGTTTTGACGACGAACTGTTCTCTTTCAACCGCCGTGCGCTGAAAGATGAAACCTATAAAGTGTTCCTGAGCAATGCGCTGTTGTCGGGTGCCGATTCGGTGGCTTACACGATTACCGTCATCCCCGATTTGCACCCGCAGATCAGCGTAGAAGAATTTAAGGATAGCACCAATACAAAACTGGCCTTTTTTGCCGGCGATGCTTCCGACGATTACGGGTTGTCGAGCCTGACTTTTAATTACCAGTTGAAAAAAGCGAAAGGCGGACAGATGCCGATGAATGCCATAAAAATGGACAAAACCGCTGGCAAACAAACGCAGTACAGTTATACCTGGGACATGAGCAACCTGGAACTGCAACCGGGCGATGAAGTGTCGTACTACTTTGAAGTGCTTGACAACGATGGCGTGAACGGTGCTAAAAGTGCCCGCACCGGTCTGATGCAATATAAAATGCCCACGTTGGACGAATTCCGCCAGCAACAGGCCGACAATAGCAGCGAAATCAAGAAAGACCTGGAAAAAGCACTGAAGGAAAGTGATAAAGTGCGGGAAGAATTGAAAAAACTGCGCGATAAAGTGCTGCAAAAGAAAGAGTTGGACTGGCAGACCCGCAAGGAGATGGAAAAATTGCTCGAGCGTCAGAAACAACTGAACCAGCAGATCGACCAGGCGAAACAAAACCTGGAGCAGAACAACAAACAGCAGGAAGAATTCAAGCAGAATGAAGACTTGCAGGAAAAACAGGAACAGCTGGAAAAACTGTTCGAAAATGTCCAGGATCCGGAAATGCAAAAACTGATGGAAGAAATCCAGAAGATGTTGCAGGACATGAATAAGGAACAATTGCTCGAAAAAATGGAGCAATTGGATCAGAAAGCCGAACAAAAAGACAAGGAACTCGAACGCCTACAGGAACTCTACAAACAACTGGACGTAGAGCAATTGCTCGACCAGCAGATCCAGCAAATGGAAGAACTGGCCAAACAACAGGATGATCTGGCCAAGGAAACCGAGGAAGAGAAAAAGAGCGATGCAGACCTGAAAAAAGAGCAAGAAGACCTGAATAAGAAATTCGAGGATCTGGAGAAAAAAATGGACGAGTTGCTCAAGAAAAATGAAGAGTTGAAACGTCCGCAAGAGATCGAGGACAATAAAAAGGAAATGAACGATACGAAGGAAGAGATGAAGGACGCCAAGGATAAACTGGAGCAGAAAGAGAAGAAAGGCGCCAGTAAAAAGCAAAAGTCGGCGGCCAATAAAATGAAAAACATGGCCAACAAAATGAAGGAACCCAAACAGGCCGGCGAGAAAGAAGAACTGGAGGAAGACATCAAAACGATCCGCCAGTTGCTGGAAAATCTCGTGGGACTTTCCTTCGCCCAGGAGCAAAACATGAAGGAAGTAAGCGCTACGACCATCAATACGCCGCGCTACGTCGAACTGGCGCAGGAACAATACAAAATCAAGGACGACTTCAAACTGGTGGAAGACAGCCTGCAAGCCCTGGCCAGCCGGCAGTTCCAGATCGAAAGTATCATTACCGAAAAAGTGGTTAATATCAAATCTTCGATGAAGAACAGTATCAACCAGTTGGAAGAGCGCCAGGTCAATTTTGCCACCGAGCAGCAGCAGCGCACCATGACCAGCATCAATGACCTGGCATTGCTCCTGGCAGAATCCATGCAGAATATGCAGGAACAAATGGCCGATGGCATGCCCGGCAGCCCCAACTGCAAGAAACCCGGCAAAAAAAGCGGTCAGGGCGAAGGAAAGGGCAAGGGGAAAGGCAAGGGGAAGGAGCCTATGGATAAAATTACCAAAGGCCAGGATGATTTGAACAAGACGATGAAAGAACTGAAAGAGCGGCTGGAAAAACAAAAAGGCGGCCAAAAGCCAGGTGGTACCGAAAGCGGCGGCGGCGGTACCGGCGGCGGCGAAGGACAAATGAGCAAAGAATTCGCGCAAATGGCGGCCAAACAAGCGGCCATGCGCAATGCCCTCCGCGAATTGCAGAAGCAAAAACAGGAGCAGGGCAAAGGCAGTCCGGGGCTGGATCAGGCGATCCAGGAAATGGATAAGATCGAAACAGACCTGGTCAATAAACGCCTGACCAACGAAATGTTACAACGCCAGCAACAGATCATGACCCGCCTGCTGGAAGAAGAGCGCGCCGAACGCGAACGCGAACAGGATGAACAACGGCAGGCGCAAACGGCCCAACAGCAGCCCGCTAAAATGCCGCCCGCGCTGGAAGAATACATCAAAAAACGCCGGGCAGAAATCGAACAATTCCGCACCGTTTCACCCGCGCTAAAACCGTACTACAAACAGATGGTCGAGGATTATCTGAAAAGCGGAAAATAAGAAGAGAAGGAGTTATGAGTTATAAAAAAGGCGTGAACTGATTGATTGTCAATCATTCACGCCTTTTTATTGTTTATTTTTGGGCCTAATGCTTGGCTACGTTTATCCCTTGGATGATTCCGTTTTCAGCAGTACAATGGGCAAAATAAAGACCGGAGGGGAGATTTTGCAGATCCAGTATTACTTCGTTCCTATTATCAGGGTTTACAGTTGCTACCGATTGGCCCAACGTATTAAAGACCTGGATATTCGCGAGCGGCATCGAAGATTGAATGGTCAGCAAATCTGTAAACGGGTTAGGAAATATCTGCACAAAATCCGGATTGCCAGGCGCGTTCGTGCTGGATTGCAACGAGTTATTGGCTGCAAAAGTGGTGGGCATATAGGTGAAAGGGCCCGTGCCATTGGGGAAACGACCAAACGAAATATCCGGCAACTGCTGTCCGAAAGACAGGCTGTCCAATACCGTACTGCCACCGTTGGACAGCATCACAAATTCACCCGCCGCTTTGAGTTTGAAATTGGCGTGCAGAGGCCCTTGCATGCCATCCTCGTCCAGCCAGACAATCAGATAACTATTGCCTGGCATGCTGACACCGGCCGGGAACGGCCATTTAGCCGCATTGGCCGCATCGTCGGTCAGGTACAGACCGGTCAGATCAATGGCATTCGTGGTGTTGTTGTACAGTTCGACCCAGTCCTCCAGTTGTCCTGCTTCGTCGGTAGTGCCATCGGCGTTGTCGGCCAAAAATTCATTGATGACCAAATCGCCCACATTCGGCGGCGGTGGAAAGGCCGTGGCGGTATAGAACTCGTGCTCAGCCCGTTGCGGAGAAAAAATCCCGGTGGTATTATAAGCGCTATTGCCCTTATATTTAACGCCTACGCTATCGAACAATTCACCGTTTACCTCGACCGACTTCGCCAGCAAGTAAACTTCTTCATTGGCACTTTTCAGGGAGTCCAGTTTCGCGTCCCCGTTGGTTTGAAAAAAGGTTAATTTTATTTCCTGGATCACGGTCTGATCGAAGAAGTTCTGGGCCTGGAGCAGCACCGGCAGTGCGCATACAATGAATAAAAGACGCTGTTTCATGAAATGATTGAATTAAGAGACGTATAAGGATATGGTGCTGGAATTTTGCCCAATTTTACGGCTAAAAGGACCACAGGATTACTAAAACCTAAAATTTGTCGGTGTACGGCAGTATTTCTGTGACAAAACACCAGAGATTTCCCACATTTGCACCATGTTTTCCGTCCATTCCGATACTTATTTTATGCAGCAGGCGCTGGTAGAAGCCCAGAAAGCCTTCGATATGGGTGAAGTGCCCGTCGGCGCTGTCATCGTTTGCGATCAACGCATCATCGCCCGCACCCACAACCAGACCGAACAACTCACCGACGTGACAGCCCACGCCGAAATACTGGCCCTGACCGCCGCTTCCGGGTACTTGGGCAGTAAATACCTGGCCGATTGTACGCTGTACGTCACCGTAGAACCGTGCGTCATGTGCGCCGGTGCACTGGCCTGGGCGCAAATGGGCCGTATTGTATTTGGGGCTACTGACGAAAAACGCGGCTTCATGTTATACGGCGGTAAAATGCTGCTGCACCCTAAAACCCGCCTCGAATTGGGCGTTCTGGAAACAGAATGTGCCGTATTAATGAAAACTTTTTTCCAGGCCAGACGATAAACCCTGCCATGATCTTTGAAAATACCCTCGCTTTTGCGCGCACCCTTGACGGACAGGATCCGCTTCGCTCTTACCGTGATCAATTTTTACTGCCACAACACGCCGGTGCGCCGGTGCGCTATTTCTGCGGCAATTCTCTGGGGTTACAACCGGTTACCGTGCGCGAGAATATCCTGCATGAACTCGATCATTGGGCTGCCCACGGCGTAGAAGGCCATTTTCGCGGGGATCTGCCCTGGATGCACTACCATAAATTCGTGGCGCAACAGTCGGCGCAAATCGTCGGCGCGCACCCGCACGAAGTCGTGGTGATGAATACGCTAACGGTAAATTTACACCTGATGATGGTCTCGTTTTACCAGCCGACGCCGACGCGTTTTAAAATTGTCATGGAAGCCGGTGCATTCCCCAGCGATCAATACGCCATGGAAACGCAGGTGCGCTGGCATGGTTTGGACCCCGCTACCGCGATTATTGAAATTGCGCCGCGGTCCGGCGAGGATACGCTGCGGACCGAAGATATTTTGCAAATCATTGAGAAAGAAGGGAATAGCGTGGCGTTGGTTTTGTTTGGCGGTGTAAATTATTACACCGGACAGTTTTACGACTTGGCCGCTATCGCTGCAACTGGACATCGAGTGGGCGCGATGGTAGGATTTGACCTCGCGCATGCAGCCGGCAATGTGCCCTTGCATTTGCACGATTGGCAGGCTGATTTTGCGGTGTGGTGCAGTTACAAATACCTGAACGCGGGTCCGGGCGGACCAGCCGGCGTTTTTGTGCACGAACGCCATGCAGACCGTACCGATCTGCCGCGTTTTGCGGGCTGGTGGGGCCACGACGAAAACGAGCGCTTTCAGATGCGCAAAGGTTTCAAACCCATGCGCGGCGCGGAGGGCTGGCAACTGAGCAACGCCCAGATCTTCAGTTTTGCCGCCAGCAAAGCCGGACTCGATATTTTTGCGGCGGTTGGCATGGACGCACTGCGCGCCAAGAGTCTGCTACTGACGGCCTACCTCGAATTTGGATTAAATGCTGCCAACCCGGACGGCAAACGCTTTCGGATTATCACTCCGGCGGATCCGGACGCACGCGGCTGCCAACTTTCCATACTAACCGATGACCACGGCAAGATGCTGTTTGATTACCTCGCCGCCCAAGGCGTCATTGCCGACTGGCGCGAACCCAATGTGATTCGGCTTGCGCCGGTGCCGTTGTACAATTCATTTGCGGATGTGTTCATGGCGAGCAATTTGATCGCAGAACACGGGAAGTAGTGTAGATTTACTGGTTATTGCGCAACTGCGCCAGTGCGTTTTTCGCCAGTTCAAAATTGGGATTGATGCGCAGCGCACCTTCCATATCGCTGATGGCACCGGCTTTGTCATTGAGTTTCAGGCGAACCACGGCACGATCGTAGTAACTGGTTTCCTTGCGTACGCCGGCATCGATCACTGCCGTATAATCTGCCAGGGCGAGGTCCAGTTTTTCCAGTTTCAGGTAACAATAGGCCCGGTTGGCCAGTACGTCCACGCTTTTTGCAGGCGGCATCAGCGCCAGCGCCTGGGTAAAATCTACGACGCCTTTAGCCGGATCGAAATTGATATACGCGGTGCCGCGGTTGAAGTAAAAATTGCCTTTGCGCGGGTCCAGTTTAATCGCTTCGCTAAACATCTCCGCCGCTTTCTGGTGGTTATTCCGCGCGCCGTACACATTGCCCATGCCTTCGAAGACATTGGCGTTGGCGGATTTATTTTGGATGGCTTTTTCAAAACAAGCGGCTGCCTGGTCTATTTTACCGGTTTTACCGTAGTAATTGCCCAGATTAGCCAGCACATAACCGTCATTGGGCGCGTATTTCTCGGCTGTTTGCCACAGTGTTTCCGAATTGTTCCACACATTCGCTTGGTGCATCGTTTGATTGCCCAGTGCCAGACTAGCAATAGCCAGCACTGCCCAGGCGGCGTATTGAAGTGCCGGTTTATTTTTCGTGAAATAATAGATGCCTAGTAAGACCGCCAGCGCGACGCCGATATAAGGCAAATACGTGTAGCGGTCCGCCATGATAACCAGCCCTACGGAGACAAATTGCGACACCAGAGCGACCGTGAAAAAGTAAAAGCCAACACCAAAGAGTGCGATTTTATTCCGTCTGGCACTCCACCAACACACACCTGCCAGCGCAATCAAACCCACTACGGATGCCGGATACACCGCCGGTAATGCTTCTCCGGTTAAACTTTCCGGTGGATACGGGTAAAAAGGCGACAAATTGAATGGCGCGATAAATTTGACCAGATACTGTATCATACCATACGCGGCAAACTGCCCGCGCTGTAGAATAGAAAAGCGATCAGCGGAGGCCGTAGCGGTTTTAGCGCCCTCAATACCGTTGAGCATACCGTGAAAATTACCGCCACTTTGAATGTCGATCGCCAGGAGCCCGAAGAAAACCGCTGCCGCGATAAATGGTATTTTTTCTACCCAGACGCCTGCCGATTTCAGCGAACGATCGCGCCACCAATCCAGCAGGAAGAGCACTGGTACCAGTGCGACTGCCATACCTTTCGCCAAACACGACAAAATGAAGAGCACAAAAGTCGCGGCCAGCCAACCGTATTTCCGTTGATCGAGATAGCGCAGGTACGTGATGCAGGCCAGTAGAAAAAACGCCGCATACAGTACGTCTTTCCGCCCCGACACCCAGGCAACTGATTCTACGTGCATGGGATGCAGCGCAAAGAGTAACCCTGAAAAAACGGCTACGAACAGATTGCCACGCGTCAGAAACCAGGCAAACAGCAACACGAGTATCCCGTTAATGGCGTGCAGGTTGATATTGGTCGCGATAAACGGCCGCGGCGACAATTGTCCCGGTTTGATTTGTGCCCCTTTGGCATTCATTACCAGCGTTTCCATCGTAAGCGGATGGTAATTCAGCGCGATCGGTGTTTTCCAGACCGGCGGTGTACCCGGCTTCCCGGCGTTCAGCACCATTGGATTTTCGGTGACGTACAATTGGTCGTCCCATTCCACAAACTGGTTGTCCAGCGCGGACTGATACGCTACCCGCGTCGCAATAATGATTAGCAACGCCGCACCGATCAGCCACCACCGGCGATTATCCCCGGGCTGCGCAGGGGATGGAATTGGTTTTTTCTCGGGCTGTTTTTTTTGTTTTGTCATGGTTTGGCGGAAATGGGCGGCAAAATAGGACGTTTTTGGGAATAGGCAAACGCTGGATTATGGTTTGTGCGCGGGGCGGTTTCATTTCACCGCACCACCACCTCATCCGCAAAAATCCAGCAAGGATTCCCCACGCCCTTGTGCGTCTGCGGACAAGCACCCATCGCTACCCCGACCACGCGTATATACCGCGTGGTTGTGCGTCTCAGGTCCACCGTGAAATCGCGCTGTAAAACGCCTTTTTCGGTAATGGCTACCGTGTTAGTGACTGATCCGGCAGGGGTGAAATTTTTGCCGTCGTCAGAAATTTCCACCTCCACACGGATCGGGAAAAATATCCAGGCATTTTCATCCTGTAAAAAACCGACACTGACCTGACTGACTGGTTTGGATTTGCCGAGGTCCAGCACGAGGTCAAGGTTGACGCCTTCGAAGCCCTGCCAGTCGCCCGTGCGGAAATCGCCGCCGCCGCGAATGCCGTTGATGAGCGCTTCATCGCCATGGGCAGTGTATTGTGGATTGTATTGGGTGTTATAGTGATCGAGCTGCAGGTTGGGATCGATTTTGGTGAACGTGGCGGTGGCGACCGGACTTTGCTGGTCGCCGCGCACCGCAAATGCCTGAAGTATAGTCGTTTTTGTTATTTCAATTGGCTTGGTATACTGCCGCGATTTTCGCGTAGGCACCGTACCATCCACCGTATAATACAACCTGTCCTGCGGAAACAAACTGCTCAACTGCACCGTCTGCGATTTTTTGAAAACGCGTTCTCCTGCGGCTATAAAAGGCACGGCCGGCAGGCCCCAATCCTGCCGGGTTGTGCTATTCGGTTTGCCCCAGGCCGTTGGCGTTTCAGACATTTCAAACGTCAATTCGCCGCCTTTCACCAAATCGGCGTGCGAAAGTTGGTTTTCAGGCTGCGGCTGCCCGTTCAGCAGCATATTTTTAAGGTAAAAACGCTGTTTGGATACGCCGGGCGCACGAATGACGAACGGTTTATTGCCTTCGGTTTGCAAGGTTATTTTTTCAAACCACGGCGTGCCAATACTATACTGGTTGCTGGCCGGGGTGACGGGGTAAAAACCCATTGCAGAGAATACCAGCCAGGCCGACATTTGTCCGCAATCTTCGTTGCCACTCAGGCCGTCGGGGCGATTGGCGTACATATCATCCATGATCTGGCGCACACGTTGCTGCGTTTTGGCCGACTGACCGACCGCATTGTACAGATACGCCATGTGGTGACTGGGTTCGTTGCCATGCACATACTGGCCGATCAATCCGGTGATATCGGCTTGGGTGCGCCCGGT
>JBBRDQ010000067.1:0-21467 GCA_038203695.1 Chitinophagales bacterium | reverse complement strand
TCTTAGCCAGTGCGCTGGCCTTTGGGCTCCCGGCGCAAACCCTCACCGGAACCATTGCGGATTCTACTGGAAATACCAATAGCGATACCGGTGTATAGTGCCGCGTTAGCCCGACGTGTGCCTTTTCGATTGCAGAATACGGAATTAGAACTGTACGAAACGTTGTTTGACATATTGGTAATCAATATTTTAAGTTGTTTGTTTGTGTCTACAAACCTGACAATTAAAGATTTATGGCAAAAACACTTCGTAAACCTTTGGCCAAGCGAAAAGCGAGCAATATCGAGAGACGCCACAAGGCTCGTCAAAAGCGGTTGTTAAAAGTTGGCGTCAGACCGCTGTTGTCCTTGTTACCGCCTGAATTATTAGAAAAGTTAGCGGCGTCCAGCGGTGTGGACGTTCAAGTGAAACATCTTTGGGGCAGTTTGCTGGTGTTGTTGATGGTTTATGCTATCGTTATGGACCGGGACGACAGTTTTCATACCCTTGCGGATGTTTATAACAGCCCATCCTTTCAACTTTTTAGTGGCAAAGGCGGTCATCAAACAAGTCATAGTTCTTTGGCCAGCCGTTTTGCGGCCATCAAAGCGGGGTATTTTGAGGATTTGTACAATGGTTTCATCGCCAATATCCGGCAGAAATACGGTGCTCGGCTGGACAAAGAGTTTGGTAGTTTGGCTCGTTTTGATTCCACGATGGTGTCTTTGAGCGCAGCACTAGCCAGTTCAGGGACGGGAATGCGCGTGGGAGCCAAGCCTAAAAAGGGCAAAGGCAAAGTACAGGTCAAATTTACAGTCGGTCTGCAGGGTCTGTTGCCTGTACATACCCAGGTATACTGCGACCAGGCACACCTTTCGGAGGAAAGGGCGCTCAAAGAGGCCATTGATCAGGCAGATTTGAACGCCGATGATGCGGTGGTCTTCGACATGGGCATGAAAAGCCGCAAGACGTTCCAGACTTTTCAGCAACAGGGACGCATATTCGTCACCCGCTTGAAAAACCCGCGCTATCACCTGCTCAAAGTGCACAAACAAATCGAGGGCCGCGAGCATAAAAACCTTACGTTCATCGCCGATCAAATCGTATATCTGCACCAAAGCGGCGGGGATAATATACTGGAAGTCCCCTTCCGGCTTATTACCGCTAAAGTGCGAACGGGTAAAAATGCAAACGCCATGCTTTACCTACTGACAAATAACATGGACCTTAACGCCGGCCAAATCGCTGATATTTATCTCCAACGATGGGACATTGAGGTCTTTTTTCGTTTTCTCAAGCAAGAAATCGGCCTGCGAAGCCTCCTTTCTTTCAACGAAAACGGCATTAAAGCCATCTTTTTCCTCCGATTGTTGACCGCAACCATGCTCCGGCTATTTATGTGGCTCAATAAGCGGGACGGATACAAAGCCGCAAAATTTGCATTCCAGGATGAACTGTTTATGGAAATAGCAACTATCCTGGCGATGATCAAAATCTCCGAAGCATCATTACCCATTGATTTGCAAGAATTTAAGAAAATTCTTAGTGGCTAAAGCATTGATTACCAATATGTCAAACAACGTTTCGTACAGTTCTAAATACGGAATTATTAAATGCAGAATCAATGCAGGGATTGCCCGGCGTTTTAATCTGTTTGTTCAAAGGGTTCCCGAACCCGATGTATACAATGTCTGGCCACCAGAAATGGAATTCTTGCCACATAATTTCACGGTCAATTTCAAGAAAATGAAATATAAAATATTATTGTTTATGCTGCTCATGGGCTGGTATTTTGTGGATGCCCAAAATACAAAGCCTGCTCAAACGCCCCAAAAAGAGGCACAACGGTCTTATTATACTTGCGTGATGCATCCTGAAATTCACGCCGATAAGCCGGGCAACTGTCCGAAGTGTGGGATGGAATTGGTCAAAAAAACGCCAAAAACAGTAAAGCCCAAGGCCAAAAAGGCTCCGTCGATCAAGGCGAAAATGCCGGTAAACACGTCCCCCTCGCACCCTGAAGTGCCGCCTGTGCCGATGGATACCCCGCTAAAGCCGATGCGGGGCGACACTGCCGCGCAGCACCATGATATGCCTCCAATGCACTCAGATCAAGTGCCCAACCATAATACCAGGACTAAAACGATCGCAAATAATACACCGCCCCGCGTTATTCACTACGACTTGTACGTGAAGGATACCGTGGTGAATTTCTCCGGTAAAACCAAACGGGCCATCGCCGTGAACGGCCAGATCCCGATGCCCACCCTGACCTTTACCGAAGGCGATACGGCGGAAATTTACGTGCACAATATGCTGGATGAAGCCACGTCCCTGCACTGGCACGGCCTGTTTGTGCCCAATCAGTACGATGGCGTGCCGAATTTGACTCAAATGCCCATCCAACCGCACACGACGCATCTGTATCGATTTGCCATTATCCAGCACGGCACCCATTGGTACCACAGTCATACGGGCTTACAGGAGCAGATCGGCATGTACGGCGCAATGATTTTGAATAAAAGAAAAGAGCCGGCCATTGCGACCTTGCCCATCATTTTGAGCGAATGGACCGATATGAAACCCGGCGAAGTCCATCGCAGCCTGCACAATGCTACCGACTGGTTCGCCATCCAAAAAGGTACGACCCAAAGTTACGGAGAAGCCCTGCGCGACGGCCATTTGCAGACGAAGTTTGCCAACGAGTGGAAACGCATGAACGCTATGGATGTGAGCGATGTGTACTACGATCGGTTCTTGATCAACGGGAAAAATGTAAATGAGCAGCCCTCGTATAAAGCGGGCGAGCAGGTTCGGCTGCGCATTGCCAACGCGGGAGCATCTTCTTATTTTTGGTTGAATTATGCAGGTGGTAAGATCACAGTCGTGGCCACCGATGGCAACGAGGTCGAACCTGTCGAGGTAGACCGGCTGATTATCGCCGTTTCCGAAACGTATGATGTTATCGTGACCATTCCTGAAAACAAGTCCTACGAGTTTTTGGTCACGCCCGAAGACCGGACCAAATCGGCCTCGCTTTGGTTGGGCAGCGGCGAAAAAGTAGCGGCTACTCGTTTGCCCAAATTGAAATATTTTGTCGGGATGAAAATGATGAACGCCATGATGGCCATGAACGGTAATTTGAAACCGATGGGTATGGAAATGAGCAATCAGGAAATGGACATGAATACGGTCATGTATCCCGAAGTAACCGGTGCAGAAACGCCGAAAATGAAGATGCATGGCCATAATATGCACCACATGCAGTCCCCCGACAATAACAGTATGGCCGGTATGAACATGGCTGCCGAGTCAGCCGACATTGTTACCCTGAACTACACCATGCTCAAAGCCACTGAAAAAACGACCCTGCGACCGGGGCCTTTACGCACCTTGGCCTTTGATCTGACCGGCAATATGAACCGTTATGTCTGGACGATGGACAATAAAACCGTTTCTGAAAGCGACCAAATTTTGATTAAAAAAGGAGAAAACCTGCGCATCATTCTTTACAATAATTCCATGATGCGCCATCCAATGCACCTGCATGGGCACGATTTCAGGTTGCTGAACGGGCAGGGCGAGTATGCGCCGCTGAAAAATATCATCGATATTATGCCTATGGAGACCGACACGATCGAATTCGCGGCGATAGCAAGCGGCGATTGGTTCTTTCACTGCCATATCCTGTACCACATGATGAGCGGCATGGGCCGGGTAGTCCATTACGCGGATTCGCCGCCCAATCCCGAAATCCCCAACCCGCAGCTGGCGCAGCGCCAGCTGTTTCGGGACGACCGACAGGCGCATTTTATGGCCCGGGTCGCCCTGCAAACCAATGGTTCGGACGGGGACGCTATGCTGGCTCAAACCCGGTGGAAACTAAGTACGTTGTGGCACCTGGGCTTCCACGATGCCCACGGCTACGAAAGTGAAACAATGCTCGGTCGCTACTTCGGCAAAATGCAGTGGCTGTATGCCTACACGGGTTTCGATTACCACTACAAGGTGGATGGCCATGCGCAGGAAAATTTCTTCGACCTGCATGGTAGCCCCCGCAATATTTTCGGCAGGGAAGACCGGAACTGGTTCGGCCAGACTAGCAATAAAAACAACCGCCAGGCGGCCGTAGCGGGGCTGGCCTACGCCCTGCCCTTACTGATTATTGCCGATGCCCGCGTAGATACCGACGGCAAATTCCGTTTCCAGTTGTCCCGGGAAGATGTGGCCCTCACCCCGCGCCTGCGATTCAACTGGATGATAAACACGGACAAAGAATATATGGCAGGTTTTCGCTACATCGTTACGAAGTATATTTCCCTGTCCACCCACTATGATAGCGATATGGGTATTGGAGTCGGGGCGACTTTGGTTTATTGATCCTTGGTTTGCTGGTAAGTGTGATGCGCAGGACTTGCATGAAAAGCAGCAGGCCATCACCTGCACCAATATGAGCCTTCATTTTGGTGCGGTTGATGGCCTGTTGCGCCAAGAGTCCCATGCCCCTGTACTCCATAATACCCATACGACCAGCAGTGGCTGAAAGAAAAGCCGGATGAAACGCTTCGCATCCGTATCAAGACCAAAAGCATCCACCTGATCGATATATTGAGCAATATTGCCCGGAAAGACCAGCACGAAAAACAATGCCGTGAGCCAGCCGATTTGTACCCGGTATTTGGTCAGGAAAATGAGCGAAAGACCGATGGCTATTTCTACCACGCCTGACCATACGACCACCAGATCGTTATTGAGCGGTAGCCACTCTGGCACTTGTGCCTGAAATTCAGTGCGGGCAAAAGTGAGGTGGCCGGTACCGGCCAACAAAAGCGCCGCGCCCAGCAGGATGCGAAAAATGTTTTGCACCAAAGTGGTCTTTGAAACAGGTGGAATCGTCATAATAGGTTGTTTTCATTATAGTTAATGCCTAGTCCTAAAAATTCCATGCCGAAATATCCCTGGTGGTTAGTACGCCAGGGATACAGACTACTTCGCATCTAAATAAACCACCACCGGTTTCTCGCCCTTGCCGGTCGATGGGAGGGCCTTTTGCCATTCCGGTTGGTTAAAAAAGGTCTTCGCCGTATCCATAGACGGCCATTCCAGCAGGGCGTATGCCAACTTGGGGTTGTCGTGTTGTTTGCCGGTTTCAATGGTCAGCACGCCGCTACCGTTCAGCGCACCCCTCAAGGCTGATTCCCATTCGGCCAGTTTCCCGACTTTTTGATAAATAAATGTTTTTACGACCGGTGTTGTCTCGGATTTAACGATCTTCCATTTCCCATTTTCTTCAATCATGACGTTGCGGTACGCCAACTTCGTGTGAAAAGATATATCATAGACGATCGTAACGCCAAAGCGTTCGTACGTACCGATGGCCACCAGGGCATGCTCCGCGTCGGACCAGCGTATGCCGATTTGATGTACGAGCAGTGTGGTATTTTCGCGGACAAACTGGCCTTCAAATGTTTTAATAATGGAATTGGTGTCTCCAGCGGTAGTGTACATGGCCTTTAAGGCAGGGATGTCTTGCTGGTTGTAGGCAACCATAAAATTGCGCGCGAATTCACGCATGGCAAATTCTTCTCCAACTGATTGGCCTTGCAGGGTGCCGGCGAAAGAAGAGGCGCATTGCAAGGCCAGCAGCAGCAATAGATTTTTCATAAGATAGTTGGATAATTGTTGCGTTTAAAAACAGGTTGTTTTTTCCAAACTGGCCTGGCTTGGACAAAAGACGCACAATTATAAAGGTTTTTTCTCTACTGTGACAACGCCTGATTGCATAACTGTTGTAGTGTATACCTTCAAAAGGTCAAGAGGGCAAATGCAACTGAAGCCCCAGGATTGGAAGCTCAATGCGCAAAAGAATAATCAACGATGAGCGGCTGTTCCGACCTGATAGGAACCTGTATTGCTACCCTAAAACAAAAACCCCGGCCGCTTTCTGAGCGACCGGGGTTCAACAAATGTCTTTGATCACGATTTCACAGTAGTTACGCGCAAGTGGAGCTGGCGAGAATCGAACTCGCGTCCGGACAAAGCGTCGCAACGCCTTCTACATGCTTAGTTGCGGATTGGGTTTTCGAGTGACGAGCAGGTTCTGCAACAAACCCTTCGTACCTTATCCGCTTTATTTCACCCTTTGGACACGGCGCTCCATTGGACAATCCTGCTTTTTTCGATGCGCGACGGCCTATATAGCAGGCATCAAGACAAAGAGAGTGGGACTGAGTCCGACCCTCACGTGGCGCAATGGCTTCCTAACTACCTAGAATTAGGCCGCCATGGCAAACTGTGTGTTGCCAACTAAGTTTCAGCCATTATTTTTTACGGAGTAACCAGCTATGCTCCGGCATGCTTACGAAACGACTACACCTTCCCGTCAATACCAGGCAGCCCCTATTAATTATGATGTGTGCGTAAACGTGTGAAATACGTGATGACAAAGAACTGACGTAAAGGTAAACCAAAAATGCCAGTCGAAGGTTCGCCGATTCAAAAGAATGTTTTGTCAATGTATAGTAAACAGTCCTGTTTCTAGTTTGACGGGTTTTTAAAATCGGGGAAACGGCTACCTTTGCGGAAAATGCAGGCCCTGCACGATAACCTAACCACGCCACACTACTGCACCACCACGTCATGCCCAACGCAAACAGTAACCTCAACGTTACGCCCTCTTCCGCCTCCCTTTCCCGCACACCGATAAAAATCGGTATCATCCGCGAAGGTAAAATGCCACCCGATGCCCGGGTACCGATGACACCCGAACAATGCGCCGAAGCTATGGTCGAATTGCCCGTGCGGATCGTGGTAGAATCTTCGCCCGTCCGCTGTTTTAAAGACGAAGAATACCTGGCACACGGCATCCGTTTGCAGGAAGACCTGAGCGATTGTGATATTCTGCTGGGCGTCAAAGAGGTGCCGGTCGAACGCCTGATACCCGGTAAAACCTATTTTTTCTTTTCACATACTATCAAAAAACAACCGTACAACCGCCATTTGTTACAGGCCATTCTGGAAAAAAATATCCGCCTGATCGACTACGAAGTACTGACCAATGAAGCGGGTGAACGCCTGATCGCTTTCGGATTTTATGCTGGCATCGTCGGCGCGCACAATGGCCTGTGGACCTATGGACAACGCACCGGCGCGTTTACGCTGCCGCGTTTGTGCGAAAGTCACGATTACGCCGAAGTACTGAAAGTGTATGATCAACTTGAATTGCCGCCTTTGCGCATCGTATTGACGGGTAATGGCCGGGTGGCCCATGGCGCCGCCAAAAATCTGGCCGATATGGGCATTTTGCAAGTGAGTCCGCAGGAGTTTCTAAAAATGGATTTTGCGCACCCGGTATTTACCCAATTGCAAGCCGTTGATTATGTGGCGCATATCGATGGAAAACCCTTTGAAAAGCAAGATTTTTACGCGCATGGCGAAGCCTATCACAGTATCTTTGCGCCGTATTGCCACCGCGCCGATATTTTCATCAACGGCATTTTCTACGACCCGAAAGCCCCGGCATTTTTTACCCGGGAAGAAATGACCCGGCCCGATTTCAATATCCAGGTCATCGCCGACATTACCTGCGACATGATGCCGCACTCTTCCGTACCAAGCACCATCAAAGCCAGTAAGATTGCCGACCCGGTCTTTGGTTTTGATCCGGTCACCGGTCTCGAAACGCTGCCGTACCAACCCGGCTGTGTCGATATGATGACGATCGACAATCTGCCTTCGGAATTGCCGCGCGATGCCTCGGCGTTTTTTGGCCGGCAATTGTTGGATCGTATTCTGCCCCGCCTGTTGGAAGTACCGGTCGACGCCGCGATTCGCCGCGGCATGTTGACGGAAAATGGCCATCTGACGGAGGCATTTACGTATCTGGAAACGTACGTGGCGCAACTTGCATGATCCCTTTTTATTAGTACGACCGTTTTATTTAGGATAAAATATCTGCAAAAAAGGTCTGGCGATCAGCAGCGTCGCCACCGCCAGTCGAAACAGTATTTTCCAGTAAAACCAGTATATTTCAACAATATTCCCACAAGCGCGATGCCCCACAGCAATATTTCAATAATGGCAAACGCCCGTTGAAACTGGCTCAGCGTTGAAGAGGGAAGGGCGGGTGCGGGTTCGAAATCGAGAATAGGTGGCGGTGTGATCATTCGTTGTAATTTTGCACCCTAAAATTACATTATGGATGCACAATCTTCTTTATCTCCGACCGAAATCTTGCATAAAATGTTGGAAAACGATCCGTTCAGCCAGTGGCTGGGCATTGAAGTCGACGCAATCGCGGCAGGATCCTGTACGCTGCGGATGCGCGTGCAGCCAAATATGCTCAACGGGTTTGGCGTAGCCCACGGTGGCATCACTTTTTCACTGGCTGACAGTGCCTTCGCTTTTGCCTGTAATTCGCACGGGCGGCATGCGGTATCCATTCATTGCACGATCGAACATATTGCCCCCGTTTTCGTGGGGGATGAACTAACGGCAACGGCCACCGAAACCAACCTGGGCAACTCGATTTCCAACTACACTATTGCGGTGGTGAAAAAAGATGGCACAACAGTCGCTTTTTTCCACGGAGTTGCGTATCGAAAAGCGCGAATTTGGGAGATCTAATTACCTTTGTGTTATGAAAAGATCAATTTTGTTCCTGTTGGGGATTTTTGCCCACACGTTGTCCGCCCAAACCCAACGCCCTGTTTTGCTTGCCGAAAGTCTGAATCTGGCTTTGCAGAACAGTGCACAGCTCAAAAAAGCCAATATTGATCGTAAAATACTCGACCAGCGCTTCAAAGAGGCGCGGAGCGCGGGCATGCCGCAAATTCACGCCAATGTGAGTTTTGATTATTTCCCCATTTTGCCCACCCAGTTGCTGCCCGGTGAGTTATTTGGCCAGGCGGAAGGAACCTATATTCCAACCCAGTTCGGCCGCCCCTGGCAACTTACCGGAGGGGTGGCCGCCGAACAAATACTCTACGACGAACAGGCGCGGCGCGGTATTCCGGCGATGAATGTATCGCGTAGTGTGTATGACCTGCTGATCGAACGCAGTGAGGAAGAAGTGATTTTCAATACTTCCACGGTGTTTTATCAAATCCTGCAAACTGAACAACTGCTATATTCTGTCAATGCCAACCTGGAAAAACTCGATGCCCTGCAACGCATGGCCGAACTCCAACTGGCGAACGGTTATGCCATTCCGATCGATGTAAAACGCATCCGCGTGGCCCGCACCAACCTGGAAACCCAACGGGAAAACCTGCTCGCCGCCATTACTGCGCTGCGGCAAACCCTGCAATTTTTGTGCGGTATATCATTCGATGCACCATTCCAGGCCACCGAAGATGTCAGTAATCCCACGGCCGATTCCACCCGTTGGCAGTCGCTGACCCTGGAAGCAGAAAGTACGACCGAATACCGCCTGCTGCTGCGCAATATAGAACTCAATCGCGTGCAAACCAACGCATTGCGCGCGGCTGGCTCGCCCACTTTGTCGGCCTATGCGGGTGTTTCGCTGCAAAATCAAAGTCTTACACCCAATGTGCTTTCCTTTAGCAACCGCTGGTTTTCCATGGCTATGCTCGGCGTTAAAATGCATATTCCGATCTTCGACGGTTTTAAAGCGCATCGCCACGTTGGACTGTTGGCGCTGGAAAATCAAAAACTGGATGAAGACGGCCGTCAACTCCTCGGCGCTAAAAACCTAGAATTCCGCCAGGCCCGCGCCCAATTGCAAAATGCCCTGCGTGGCATGCGCACCCAAACGGAAAATGTTGCCCTGGCGCGGGAGATTACCGATAAATTAATGCTCCAGTACAAAGAAGGGGCTTTACCACTGACCGATCTGCTCAATGCGCAAACGGCGCTGGCCGAAGCGCAAACCAATTACTGGCAGCAGTTCTTTACGTATAAACTGGCGGTGCTGAAATTACTGAAAAGCACGGGGCATTTAAAGGATTTGAGAGGGTAGGGGTTAATGAATGCGTAGTCGAAAAGGCAAATATCATATTTATGTGTATTGGTCTACACGCAAAAGATGCGAAAGGAGAAAGTGCTCATTAAATATTTTCTAATCTTGTAATCCAATTATTAAATCTTGGACATTTTGATCTGATTTTTTGAAGTCCAATATCATGGGCTAAAAGTGAGCCATATACTACTTTATAGTTTTCATTATCAGAAAAATAACCCTTAATGATCTTTGAAAGCCGCTTGGAAGGCGCAGTTTCATTTCCATCGTTTATAAGTTCAGGATTAGGATACTGATTGATTGTATTAACTAAATACCCATAATCCAGAAATTCTGACTCCTCAAAGTTGTTATTGAATACATTCATATCACTAAATAATAGTCCCTCGAACTCGTGTAGTTGAATATATGGGATAAATCTGCTTTTGAAATCCGGACTTAAGTCTGCCAACATACCAGACTCTATCTGCGTTACCGCAAGATTTTTATCCGCATAACTTTGAACGGTCTGCCAGAAAGGATATTTATGGCGCGCCTGCATGCCATAATAGTCAATTAAGGTGGTAACAAATGCCCGATTGTCGTCAATAAGATGCTTTTCAACCTGACTTTTAAGAAATTCCCATTTTACAATTCCTCCCTGGGGTTTTTTAATAGTTGGATAATATATATAAATGTCTAATTCATTAAAATGTTTTTGAAGAACATCATTGCAAAATGACTGTTCAGTCTGCCCTTCGCAAACAATAATAATGTGTTTCATAATTATTTAATAAATGGTTGGGCGGAGTGAATGATATTTCTTTCCCATAAGTCTCCAAGATTAAAATCAGTGAGCCACATTTGAAGTGATGCAGTATCTAAACGATTGAAAATAGTTTGATTTTCAGATTCGTTTTTGTCAATAACTATTATATCCTCTGGAGAAAAATTACTTATTAAACCTGGTGATTGCGTAGCGGCAATAATCTGTGCCTTACTTGCCGCTGCTTGGATCATTCCTGCTAATTTACCGATAGCAAAAGGATGTAAACCAAGCTCTGGTTCATCAATAATTATAGTAGATGGTGGTGCTGGTTGCATAAGCAACACCGCTAAGGCAATAAAACGCAACGTCCCATCCGACAATTGGTAGGCTGAAAAATTGGATCCAGGGTCGCCTGTATCAATCCAGCGTAGTTCGATCTCGTTTTGTGACCCTTTTAACTTGCGTGGCTCTAATATAAAGTCTTTAATGTAAGGCGCAACTGATTGTATGGTTTTTAGTATCCTTGTATAGATTTTAGGATGATTCTCTTTCAAAAGATAAAGATAAGCAGGCAGGTTTCTTCCATCTTGCTTTAAGTACAAATTGTCATTTAGATCACATTCTCTGCGTAAAAATGAGGAATAAGAGGTGTCGTGAAAATGGAATATTTGCAGCGATGAAATATAATTTCTTAGGATTTTATGTCTTTTATATTCGTGCTTAGCGTATGTACTTTCTTGCAATGCCTCCTCATAAAAATAATTATGTGAATCATCTTTCACTGAAACATTGTAACCAGAACCTTCATGCCCAATGTACATGCCCCCTTCTTTTGTAGGGATCAGGGCAAAATTATATGCGTTGTTATTATCTCCATCTTCCGTAAAGATTAATTTACCAGTCATGCGTTCTGTTTGCTTCCTTCCAAAATAAAGGATATTATCTACCTTCTCCTCAAGAACATATTTCTGAAAATTTGAATTAAAAATAGCATGAATAAGTTTGAAAAAAGAGATGAAATTACTTTTTCCACTTCCATTACCACCTATTAAAATATTAATAGGTTGCAACTTCAGTTCCATTTTTTTTATGGACTTAAAGCCTTCTATTTTTATGTAATCAATCATAGCGGACAAAGTTAAACTTAGTGACCTGACTTGAAATATTACGGTAAACGACAAAGCCCATCTCCAAGTTTCGAGGCGGGCTTTGTTTACAAAATAATCCATACAGGATTATTTTTATTCCAATAAAGTACTTTAATGTGACCACGACTGGAGTCGAACCAGCACATCCGTTAAGACACTACCCCCTCAAAGTAGCGCGTCTACCAATTCCGCCACGTGGCCAAGGTGCTTTTTTCAAAAGCGGACGCAAAGGTAAAAGCGTTTTCGAGAAAAAGAAAGTTCCACCCAAAAAAATGCCGGTTATCTTGTACCGGCACCCTTCCTGAGTTGTCTACCCAAATATATCGCGCACGCGTTCGAAGAAAGTTTTGTCTTCCTTCTCGGGCGTCGGGGTAAAGTTGGGCATATCGCGCAGTTTCTCCAGGATTTTACGCTCTTCGGCATTGGTTTTCTTCGGCGTCCACACATTGACGTGGATTAACTGATCGCCGCGCTGGTAACTCTGTAGTCCTGGCAAACCCTTGTCTTTCAAGCGGAATATCTTGCCCGATTGCGTACCTTCCGGAATGGTAATGCGCGCCCGGCCATCGAGTGTCGGAACTTCTACTTTGGTACCCAGGGCCGCATCGGCAATATTGATAAACAACTCATGGATGATATTGCTGCCTTCGCGGGTAAATTCGTCGTGCGGCTGCTCCTCGATATTAATGACCAGGTCACCGGGGCCGCCCCCTTTCGCGCCGGCGTTGCCTTTGCCCGACATAGAGAGCTGAATACCTTCATTTACACCGGCCGGGATATCGACTTCGATCGTTTCTTCACCGAACACGCGTCCGTCGCCTTTACAAACATTACACGGCGACTTGATGGTGGTACCCGAACCATTGCAGGAGGGGCATTGCACGGCAGTCTGCATCATGCCAAACGGCGTTTGCGTCACGCGATTGACCATACCTGAGCCGCGACAAGTGCCGCAGGTTTCCACCGAGGATTTATCGCGGGCACCCGAACCGGCGCAGGTATTGCAGGTGACCTGCTTACGGACTTTGATCTTTTTATTGATGCCGGTCGCAATTTCTTCCAGGGTCAGTTTGACGCGGATGCGCAGATTACTGCCGCGTTCACCGCGCGGACGACCCGCACCACCGCCACCACGTCGGCCGCCACCAAAGAATTCACCAAAAATATCATCGGAATCGAAACCAAACCGCCGCAAAATGTCGTCCATATCCATGCCCTGGAATCCGCCGGCACCACCAGGGCCCCCGTTTTCCATACCGGCATGACCGAAGCGATCGTAACGCGCGCGTTTATCCGCGTCGCTCAACACGTCGTAGGCTTCTGCGGCTTCTTTAAATTTGTCCTCGGCCGCTTTGTCATCGGGATTGCGGTCGGGGTGCAGTTCGAGGGCTTTCTTGCGATACGCCTTTTTCAGGTCGTCTGCGCTGACGGTTTTTGCTACTCCGAGCACGTCATAGTAATCTTTCTTTGCCATTTTAATCAGCGTATTGGTTTTTGGGAAACGTACAGTTTGATTAGATTTGGATCGATCTATTTACCAACGACTACCTTGGCAAATCGGATAATGCGATCGCCTAACTGGTATCCTTGTTCCAGGATATCGACAATTTTACCTTTCAATTCTTCCGAAGCCGCCGGAATTTCCGCCACAGCCTCGTGGATGTCGGCGTCAAAACTATCGCCGGGCTGGATCTCTAGCATATTCAGCCCTTTACCTTTCAATACATTGGCAATTTTCTGATGAATCAGGGTGGTTCCTTCGCTTAAAGCACCATTTTTGGCAGCCCTGTCAAAATCGTCCAAAATCGGCAGTAAGGCTGCCACAATGTCGCGACCAGCCGTCTGAATCAAATCCATGCGTTCGCGGGCGGCATTGCGCTTGTAGTTCTCAAAATCGGAGAACAGATACAGGTATTTATTGCGTGCTTCGTCCAATTGTTGTTGCAATTGGATCATTTTGTCATTGTGGGGCGGATTATCGGCCATTGTTTCCAAGGTTTCCGTAACGTTTTCGCTCGTTTCCGGATTTTGGTCCGGTTCTTCTTTTTCCGACATGTTAAATAGTTTTTTAAATGAGATTTTCATTTTTATAGAAGGGGAAGGCGTTGGAAACGCGTTTCGCGGCAAAACTGCAATTTTTGTGCCTTGCCGCTGTAAATGTCATTTTGTCAGCGGACCGGCAGGCGTTCGGCGAGGGTTTTATCGAGTTGGTCAAGCGGCATATTCACGCCCATCATCACGCCATCGGGATTGAGCAAAAAGATGGCGGGAATGCTGTGGATATTGTATTGCCGGGCTAACCCGCCCTCAAAATCCTGTGCTTCCATGGTATGGTATTTCCAGGTTACGCCGTCCTGCTGGATCGCCTGTTGCCAGGCCGCGGCACTGGCTTCGATGCCGACGCTGAATATCTCAAAACCTCGGTCGTGGTATTTAGTATACAAACCTGCCAGGGTTGGGTTCTCGGCACGACAGGGTCCGCACCAACTGCCCCAGAATTGCAACAACACGTATTTGCCGTGCAAATCGGACAATTTGGCCTTCGAGCCGTCGAGCAATGTCGCTGCAAATTCCGGCGCTTTTTCACCCGCTATAAAACGTGGCTGGCGGTTTTGGTACCACAGGTACAAGCCACCTACCAGGGCCAGCGCAGCCACGATGGTGGCGATATTTTTAAATGTTGGATGCATAAAAATGTTGAATTTTAAATAATACAGTTTTTAGAGGCGCGGGTATTTAATAGGTAAAGCCTCGCAATAACTCCCTACTTTTGACCCAACTAAACCGGCCCACTCACACGATATGCTGCGCATCGATCCGACCCAAATCGCCACCAAAGACCTGCACCAATACATGCTGGGCGCAGTCGCTCCACGCCCGATCGCTTTAGCGAGTACTATTGGCAAGGATGGCGTGCCCAACCTGGCACCGTACAGTTTTTTCAACGCGTTCAGCAGCAATCCGCCGATCGTGATCTTTTCTTCCAACCGTCGCGTTGCCAACAACACCACCAAAGATACCTTACGCAATGTGCAGGAAACCGGTGAAGTGGTCATTAACGTGGTATCCCATGACATTGTTCGGCAATCGGCCGTTGCCAGTATCGAATACGGTGCGGAGATCAGCGAATTCACCAAAGCCGGTTTTACATTGCTTCCCTCGGAGCTGGTACGGCCGTTTCGCGTAGCCGAAAGTCCGGTCCAAATGGAGTGCAAAGTAACGCAAATATTGCCGCTCGGCGAGCAGGGTGGGGCCGGCAATCTGATTATTTGTAATATCGTGCTGATGCACATCGCCGAACGTATACTAACCGAGACGGGCCGCATCGATCCACATAAAATCGACCTGATGGGCCGCATGGGTCGCCATTATTACGTGCGGGCCAGCGGTGCGGCCATTGAAGAAATCAGTCAGGATGTTCTGCCTGCCGGGATCGGCTTCGATGGCCTTCCACCCGGTATTCGCCAAAGTAATGTATTGACCGGCAATAACTTAGGGCAATTAGCCGGCTTGCCTGCCTTGCCGGATGCCGCAATGGCCATGGCACTTGCGGCATCAGACGTACGTGTGCAGGAGATTCTTGGTAACCGGGATGCATCCGCCGAATTGCACCGCTATGCGAAGGAGATGCTGGATAAAAATGATCTGCCATTGGGCGCGCAATTGCTGGTACTGGCGGAGGGAATTACGAATTAAAAATTAAAAATTACGAATTACGAATTGGCCCGTAGTGGCAGGAATTACGAATTAAAAATTACGAATTACGAATTGGCCCGTAGCGGAGGGAATTACGAATTAAAAATTACGAATTACGAATTGGCCCGTAGTGGAGGGAATTACGAATTAAAAATTACGAATTACGAATTGACCCGTAGTGGCAGGAATTACGAATTAAAAATTACGAATTACGAATTGACCCGTAGCGGAGGGACTGCAGAACGGATTATAACAGCCGACAGTCTGCAAAAAATCCGTTTTAATATTGTCGTAACGGGCAAAATCCGTTCAAATCCGCATAATCCGTTCAATCCGCCCCCCATCCTGTCGTAACGGGCAAAAATTCGTAATTCGTAATTCGTAATTTTTAATTCGCAATTACCATCACTTCCGTCCGCGGCCCGACCCCATTCTCATTGAACGGCTCGATCGAAAAATAATACGTTGTATTTTTATCCATTGCCTTGAAATAGTGCTCGCTTTTATTAAGCACCATCATGCTGGCGTAGAGTTTATCCGGTGCCGTGCCATAGTAAATATGATAACCGACCGCCGCAGTCAGCGGTTGCCAGTGAATCCAGGCGTTGCGTGTGTCTTCAGGTTGGCGCAAGACCATAAATCCAACTACGGGAGGCGGCACTACGCCGTGTCCTTGGCCAAATACCCGTAAGCCACTGATGGCAAATTTGCCGTTGGCCATGTGGATGTTTTCCAGTTTGATAAAACGCGCCTGAACCGGTTTGGCCAGTTCAATATAATCGTGTGGCACATCCGTTTTATTCCGGCTTTTATCCGCCAGCATGTTCCATTTTTTACCGTCGGCAGAGTACCACAGCCGATATTGATGGTAGATCGTATTGTCTTTACCCAGAATATCCGCATCCTGGTCCGCGTAATTAATTTGCACTGCATGCACCGTGGATAGTTCGCCCAAATCGCTTTGAATCCACTCATTTTTACCGGAAGAGGCAGCACTCCAGTAGGTTTTGATGTCTTCGTCGACGGCAAAGTTGGCCGGATTGCCGCCAAGCGTGGAAGATACCTGCACCGGTTTCTGATAATTGAGCAACATCCAGCCGGTAAATTGGCTTTGCGCATGATTCGCGGTTTTAGTGGGTAAATAATGCGGATAATCGCCAAAAGTGGTGTTGGAATACAACACGCCGTCTTTATCATAATCGGTCGGAAAGAGTGCCAGCCGCCGTTCAAAATTATTTTTTACGGCAATGGTAGAAGTGGTGATGTGCCACATCTGCCCGAAGTTGTCGGCAAACGTAGCGCCGTGACCGGACCCGCGCGCAAAGCCTCCCGGTTTGTAACAAAACGGGTTGTGCGCCTGGTAGGTAAATGGCCCCAACGGATGATCGCTGGTATACACGCCATCGGCATAACCGCTGAATTCGGTGCCGGGTGCGCCATATTGCAGGTAGTAGGTACCGTTGTGTTTATTTACCCAGGCGCCCTCGATGAAGGGTTTCAGAAAATTATTATCGTTGTATTCGCCAAAGCGTTCCCAACCGTGTTCCTCATCGTGCAGGCCGATCAGCGCCGGGTGTTTGCCGATCGGTTGCAGGGTGTGCCGGTCTATTTCCCAACCATATAAAGGGAAGGTATTACTCGAACCGTGATAGAGATACAGCCGCTTGTCGTCATCCACAAAAAATGCCGGATCCCAGGCACCCGCCTGAAAAGAATCGATAGCAATGTGCCAGTCGTCTTGCTGCGGATTGGTACTCATCCAGATCGGGAAATTTTTAGCGTAGGTAGAACCCACCAGCAGCAGCGTATCGCCGATCACTACAGCCGCCGGCGCACACAGATCATCATAAACATGGTGCATCGGCAACAGAAAATGACGCGGGATAAAATGCCATTGCGACAGATCACTACTCCACCAATATCCCCATTGATTGGTAGAAAACAGGTAATAGTTGCCCTTAAACGGCACAATTACTGGGTCCGCCGTAGCGCGATGCCGGCCTGCTTCGGAGAAATTGGGGATCGGCGTAAAACCATAATCGAGGTTGAGCGGATTGCAATAGGTCTTGGGTTGTGCTTGCGCAAAATGCGCCGTTATCAACAGAAAAAAGCAAAGAAAGCGCATAAACAGGAGACTTTGAAAATTTGGAATACCGGGTATGGAGTTATTGGCAAACGACGTAACCCCGAAACAAGGGTGAAATAAACGATTAATTCCGAAATCAATCAGGAAGTACCGCAAAGATCCTTACTACAGCATAGCCGGGAGAGGGCGTTTTGCGTCAAAGTAGGGCAATGCCCTACTGATTTACCACACCGCCCGCTGTTTTATCCCGCCGCCGTGCTAACTTTACCCCTTCAATAAAACACACCACATGGCCCGCCCAAAAAAAGACGGCACTTCCACGACTTCCAATGCGCCTGCGGCAACGACACCGCTCATGGCACAATACATCCAGGTAAAAACCAAATACCCGGATGCCATTCTGTTGTTCCGAGTGGGCGATTTCTATGAGACGTTCGGCGAAGATGCGGTCAAAGCAGCGCGTGCACTGGGCATTACCCTGACCAGCCGCAACAACGGTGGCAACGATGTTGAACTGGCCGGATTCCCATACCATGCGATGGATACATACCTGCCACGCCTGGTGCGCGCGGGCTACCGGGTGGCAATCTGTGAGCAAATGGAAAAACCGGTGCCGGGCCGGGTGGTGCGGCGCGCCGTCACCGAGGTGGTCACGCCGGGCGTGACTACTGATGATGCCCTGCTTGATCATTACTCGAATAATTTTCTGGCGACGGTGGCCTACGGTAAAAATGAGCAATTAGGCGCGGCATTTATGGATGTAAGCACGGGAGAGTTTTTTGTCAGCGAAGGTGATTCCACCACGATCGACAAACTGCTGCAAAGTTTCAAACCCTCGGAAGTCATTATTCCGAAAAGCCGCACAAAAGAATTCGCGGCTATTTATGGCGACAAATTTTACACGAACACCCTCGAAGACTGGATTTTTACCTACGATTTTGCCCGCGAAAAACTGCTCAATCACTTCCAAACCCAGACCCTGAAAGGTTTTGGCGTGGAAGAACATGAACTCGGGCAAGTAGCAGCCGGTGCGGCATTACAATACCTGGCAGCGACGGAAAATACGAAACTCGCCCACATTACCAGTCTCAGCCGCTTACAAACCGACCGGTATGTCTGGCTAGACCGCTTTACTATTCGCAATCTCGAACTGGTGGCCAGCAACCACGAAAACGGCATATCGCTGGCACAAGTACTGGACAAAACCATCAGCCCGATGGGGGCCAGACTGCTCAAAAAGTGGGTTTTGCTACCCCTTACCAACCTGGCCCAAATCGCGGAACGCCACGATGTCGTGTCTTTTTTTACCGAACGCCAGGATTTTGCCCAGGAACTTGAGCCGAATATCCGGCACATCGGCGACCTCGAGCGCCTGATGAGTAAAACGGCCGTCGGTAAAATCAACCCGCGCGAAGTCATGCAATTGCGTCGGGCCCTGAGCGCTATCGAACAGGTGAAAATTATGTTGCTGACTACTGCGCCCAGTGAAGGGCAGGGTGGGGCAGCGCTGCGCAAATTGGGTGAAGGCATCAACCCCTGCCGCACGCTGCGCGAACGCATCGAACACGACCTTGCCCCCGAACCGCCGGTCGATGTACGCAAAGGCGGCGCAATCGCCGATGGTGCCGACGCGGAGATCGACGAACTGCGCGATATCGTACGCAACAGCCGCGACCTGCTGCTGGCTATTCAACAGCGGGAAATCGAGCGAACGGGCATTACCAGCCTGAAAATAGCCTTCAATAATGTGTTCGGCTATTACCTGGAAGTCACCAGCCGCTGGAAAGACCAGGTGCCGGCCGACTGGACTCGCAAACAGACCATTGCCAACGGCGAGCGTTTTATTACTGAAGAATTAAAAATTCTGGAAGGCAAGATCATGGGCGCGGAGGAGAAAATCCTGGAACTGGAAGACCGGATTTTTCGCAAACTGGTCGAAGAGATCGGCCAGTATATTCAGCCCATTCAGCACAATGCGCAATTGATCGCCCGGCTCGATTGTTTGTTATCTTTTGCCAGAATTGCCCTGAAAAATAACTACACCCGCCCCGAACTGGATGAAACAACCCTGCTCGATATCCGCGACGGTCGCCATCCAGTCATCGAAACACAACTGCCGGTCGGGGAAAATTTCATCCCCAACGACGTGTATCTGGACAATGAAACCGTACAGGTTATCCTGATTACCGGACCGAATATGTCGGGTAAATCGGCACTGTTGCGTCAGACGGCACTGATTGTGCTGATGGCGCAAATGGGTAGTTTCGTTCCAGCTAGTTCGGCGCGTATCGGGCTGGTAGATAAGGTCTTTACCCGCGTCGGGGCCAGCGACAACATCAGCGGCGGCGAGAGCACGTTTATGGTCGAGATGTATGAAACGGCGTTGATCATGAATAATATCAGTCCGCGCAGTCTCATTTTGCTCGACGAAATTGGCCGCGGTACCAGTACCTACGATGGTATCAGCATTGCCTGGAGCCTGGTCGAATACCTGCATAACAACGAGCGCGCCCAGCCCAAAACCTTATTCGCCACCCACTACCACGAACTCAACGAACTGGCCGATAAGTTCGAACGCATCCACAACTTCCACGTCAGCACCCGCGAAGTAGGTAACAAGGTTATTTTCCTGCGCAAACTCACCCCAGGCGGATCCAATCACTCCTTCGGTATCCACGTAGCGCGTATGGCCGGTATGCCACCCGGCATTGTAGCGCGCGCCGGAGAAATATTGCAACATCTTGAAAGTCAGCATATTGAAGATAATGGTGCTACGCCGGTTGTCAAGTCAGGCAACCAACCCAAAGTCAATGACCAACTGCGCCAAAAAGCCAAAGGCATTCACGCGCCGCTACAATTGCATATTTTCGATGTGGATGATTTCACGATGAAAATCAAGGATGAATTGCTGGGCCTCGATCTGAATACCATGACGCCGATGGACGCGCTGTGGAAATTGAATGAGTTGCGCAAGATCGCCGAGAAGAAAAACGCCTGAAAGGACGCGGAGGTTGTCGTTGCCGGCCGCCTCACTTCTGCGCATAGATTTCGATCCACACCCCCGCATGTTGTGAGCGGTAACACAACGCCCAATCGGCCGCCAGGGTCGCATAATCCGCTGCGGAGAGATCGTTGTATACATTGGAAGCAAACACAAACCGGTTGCGTTCGAAATTCAGCTCCGTAAAACAACGCATGTCGCCGTTGAGCAACAGATTTTCGCCGGTATTCAGGTTGGGAAAGGCGGAGCCCACGGTTTGAAAATCAACTTGATGCCGATCGAGATAAGCGACCGCTGCTGCACGCTGCCCTGGATACGCCTGTTGCGCCAGGGTACTGTCCCAATCCATAGAAATACCCCGCGGATAAATCCACAAATTGCCCGTCGCTAAACCGAGTACTACCCCGAACAGCAACAGGGTAGGGCGTCTGGCCTTTGTAATCCACTGAAAGACAACGATATGGAAGACCAAAAAGGCCGGTAGGAAATACCGGTGTGCCGACAGGTTGTGATAGCGCAATGGGGCAGGCAGTAAAAAAAGCAACAGCAAAACAAATAATGCAATGAGCGGGATAATTGCCTTTTTGTTTTCCTCAGTTAAAATTTTCTTACTAAATTTAATTATAACCAATAAAAAAATCAACCATTCGAAGATACGTCCGAAATCCAGCCAGCGCCAGCCGACGATCGCTGTATTTCTGAAAAAACCGGCAGTGTCGACCGCTGCGAACGCCGGCGCCCACGCCGATCCGGCATGAAATCCGATCCAACCGGTATTTTGCCAGTGCCACCACAGAAACCATGCTGCGAAAGCAAACCCCGGTATAAAT
>JBBRDQ010000066.1:0-21690 GCA_038203695.1 Chitinophagales bacterium | reverse complement strand
AATCCACCGACCGTTTCGATACCCAGCGAGAGCGGCGTGACGTCCAGCAAGAGGAGGTCTTTTTGGTTGCCGGCCAGAATATCCGCTTGGATGGCAGCGCCCAAAGCGACCACTTCATCGGGATTCAGGCTGTCAAAAACGGGCTTGCCAAAAAGGGTGGCCACCGAGTTTTTGACGATCGGACTGCGCGTACTACCGCCGACCATGACCACTTTATCGATCTGCGCCGGGGTCAGGGCTGCATCGCGCAAGGCATTGCGACAGCAATCGAGGGTGCGTTGCACGAGGGGTTGTACCAGTTCCTCAAATTTTATACGCGAAAGTGACAGGTTTACCCCTTCAATTTCAGTCGAAAAATCATCTGCCGTGGAAAGCGCCTTCTTGGCCGCCTCGGCTTGCAAGCGAATAGATTGCAGGAATGATTTTTCCTCAGTCAGAATTTTCTTTTCAAAATTGTTATTTTCAGAAAGCCAGTAATTTATAATCGTCTGGTCAAAGTCATCGCCACCCAGAAAGGTGTCGCCATTGGTCGCCAGCACTTCAAAAATGCCGTCCTGGATTTGCAGGATCGAAACGTCAAACGTGCCGCCACCCAAATCGTAGACGGCAATGATCTCCGGTTGTCCGGATGGGGTAGGGGCCGCCCCGATTCCGTAGGCCAGGGCCGCAGCAGTCGGTTCATTGACAATCCGCAATACATCCAGACCGGCCAGTTTTCCGGCGTCGCGGGTGGCTTGGCGCTGGTTGTCGTTGAAATAAGCCGGCACGGTGATGACGGCCTTGGAAACCGTGCTGTTGAGTTCGCGTTCGATTTGCGCTTTTAGTTCGCGCAGTATCTGCGCGCTCAATTCGACCGGCGTATAAAACCGCTCGCCGACGCGTATTTTTACCAGCGCTTCCGTATCGTCGTCTAGAATTTGATAGCCAAAATAATCCTGCACCGCTTGCAGATCCTGGTACGATTTGCCCATCAGGCGTTTCACTGAATAAATCGTATTGGCCGGATCGGTGATTAGTTTTTCCTTGGCGGCATCGCCCACCACAATCTGATCGCCGCCGCCAAAGTGAATGACCGAAGGAAACAACGTGCTTTTGCCGGCGGCATTTTTGACGCACACCGGCACACCGTCTTTTATGTAGGCAACCAGGCTGTTCGTCGTACCGAGATCGATCCCGATAATGGTGTCTTTTTGCGGCGCTTCCAGCGTGCCGTCTTTAAGATTGATGGAAAAAGTTGCCATGAATAGGATTGCGCCGTTGGGCGGCAGATGAAATGGGTAAACCGCAAAAGTAAACAGTTGCAGAAACTTTTAGTTGGTAAACGTAGGGAAACAAACCAGCACGAAAATCTAAACATTTGATTGTCATTATCTTATATTAGATTGTTGTGCATTTTTGAAAATTGCAAATGCGTGCTTGCGGACAAAAACACAAAAAAATACAGCGCCTTGTAGATTAACTTGGTTTTGTTCCATTTCTTTGGACTTTTGAAGGTAATATTCCTGAAGTAGATCTCATGCAAGATTTTTTCTCTTCCAAAGCCACCAGATTGTGGCTGGTTTTATCCGGTTTTTTTGTGGCGAATGCGCTGGTCGCCGAATACATGGGCGTCAAACTGTTTTCCCTGGAGCGCACGTTTGGCTTCCAGGAAGTCGACTGGTCCATGTTTGGACAGGATCATTTGTCTTTCATTTTGTCGGCCGGCGTACTTTTGTGGCCGGCGGTATTTATCATGACCGACCTTATCAATGAGTATTACGGCCCGAAAGGCGTGCGCACGCTCTCTTTTTTAACCGCCGGTCTGATCGCGTACGGTTTTATCATGCTTTTCGGGGCAATCGGGCTCGAACCGGCCGATTTCTGGCGCACCGCACATATCAAACCCAGTCTTTCCCCGGAAGCGCAAACCGCATTACGCGCACAGGTCTCCGATTACAGCGTGGCTTATAACCTGGTCTTCGGACAAAGCCGCTGGATTATTGTCGGTTCGCTGATTGCGTTTTTGCTGGGACAGATCGTCGATGTCACCATTTTTCACCGCATCAAAGCCATTACCGGCGAAGGGCGGATTTGGCTGCGTAGCACCGGCAGCACGCTCGTGTCTCAACTCATCGATACGTTTGTGGTCGGCATTATTGCCCTTTATTACGGCCAGCAATTGCCGTTCATTCAGGTACTGGCAAGTTGTCTGATGGGATATGCCTATAAAAGTATCGTAGCCGTATTGATGACGCCGGTTATCTATCTGGTCCACAGCGCCATCGAGCGATACCTGGGGCCGACCCTGGCCGCAGAGATGTGTCGAGTCGCCCAGCAAAAAGGCTAGGATTTTTATAATTGCCGTTTTGGCGCCCGTTACTCCAATGTCGTTGACTTGAGGGCTACAAACGTTGGACCGCTCCGAGGCCGAACTTCTTAAGTCAACGACATTGCCCGCCGACCGCACGATTAAAATTGCGGAAAAGCACTACTTTTACCGCATGGATTATAAAATACACTTCCTTGACCGCCAGGCTGATTTTGACACTGTCATGGCTGGTCTTGCTTCCGCGCCCTGGGTGGGCTTTGATACAGAGTTTGTGGGCGAAAAAACCTACATTCCTGTTTTATGTCTGATTCAAGTAGTGACTGAACACGACATTTATTTGATCGACACGCTGCAGATCAATGATTTAAGGAGTTTTTTGACGATCGTTGAAAATCCGGATGTGTTGAAAATTACCCATGCCGGCGACAATGACTACCGGCTTTTGCACACCTTATACGGCACCGTTCCGCAAAATACCTTCGATACACAGATCACTGCGGGTTTTGTCGGGTACAACTACCCGGCGGGTTTTGGCAAAATTGTCGAGAAAGAACTGGGTATATCCCTGGCTAAAAGTCATACGGTGGCCGATTGGGCTGCCCGGCCGATCGAACCCAAAGCCCTGAATTACGCGGTGGAAGACGTAAAATACCTGCCCGCGCTCCATACCAAACTCACGAATAAATTGCGCCGCAAAAACCGGGAATCCTGGGCCCGCGAGGAAAATCGCAAATGGGAATCCCCGGTATTTTACATCGTCGACCCGAATAAAGAGGTGTTGTCCAACGACTTCATCCACCAACTCGACTTCCGCGAGAAAGTGTTCCTGATGCGCATATACCAATGGCGCCGCGAACGCGCTGCCGAACTGAACGTACCCAAGGAAACGGTGCTGCAATCGCGGCACGTCAGTACCGTCTTGCGGGCCATCAAAGACGGGCCCAACGCGTTCCGCGCCAATCGTACCCTGTCTGAAAATGTCTGGAAACGCAACCTGACCGACTGGGAGAATCTGTGGAAAACCAAAGCCGAACCCCACGAAAAAGCCTTTTTAGACGCACTACCCAAACCGCTGCCCGAAGATCCGCAGCGCGAATGGACGATGGAATTACTCTATCATTTCGTCCGCTGGCAGTGTATCGAACATGAGATCAGCGCCGCACTGCTTTTCCCCAAAGGCGATTTCAACCGCCTGAAAGACCGCAGCGGCGATTTCGACCCCAGCATCCTGCAAGGGTGGCGCGCCGAATTGATGGGTGACCGCCTCGTGCAATGGCTACAGACCGGCCGACGTATCGAGATGAACTGGGAAGCCGATGGGTGTAAATTAATAATGGATAATGGATAATGGATAATGGTTAATGGTTAACGCTTAATGGTTAATGATCGCAGGTTGCTGAAAATCAATGATTTACAAATTGATTTTCAATCGGAGCGCGGCCTTGTGCGAGCGGTGGACGGCGTGTCGTTACATTTGGACCGCGGAGAGACACTGGGCATCGTAGGGGAATCGGGATCTGGGAAATCGGTCACTTCGCTGGCCATTATGCGCCTGCTGCCAGTCCCGCCGGCGCGTATTGCCAGAGGTGCCATCCACTTTTTTGCGGATAGCGATCAGCCGCCGGTTGATTTATTACAACTTCCGGAAAACGAGATTCGCACCTACCGGGGCGCTAAGATCGCCATGATCTTTCAGGAGCCGATGACTTCGCTCAATCCGGTTTTCCGCTGCGGCGATCAGGTGACGGAAGCCATCCGGCTGCACCAGCAAACGACAGCGGCCGAAGCACGCGAACAGGCCCTGGCTTTATTCGAACGGGTTAAATTGCCCGATCCGGTGCGTATTTTTCGCGCCTATCCCCATCAGATCAGCGGCGGACAAAAACAGCGGGTGATGATTGCGATGGCTTTGTCGTGTCAGCCCGAGTTGCTCATTGCCGATGAGCCGACTACCGCGCTGGATGTAACGGTGCAGAAATCGATCCTCGAGCTGTTGCGCGAACTGCGGGAAGCGGACGGACTGTCGATGCTGTTTATCAGCCATGATCTGGGCGTGATTGCCGAAATATGCGACCGGGTTGCCGTGATGTATCGGGGTAAGGTGGTTGAAAGCGGTCCCGTGGCGCAGATCCTGAAAAGTCCGCAACACCCTTACACGCAAGGATTGATCGCCTGTCGTCCTTCTTTACAACATAAACTGCACCGCCTGCCGACGCTGGCGGATTTTACGGATAAAACAGACTTTGAGGCGCGGGTCGTTAGCGACTGGGAAACCCGGGAACGGCACGAAAAATTATATGCGGCTTCCCCCGTTTTGCAAGTGAAAAACCTGACCGTGCGGTATCCGGCGCGCAAGAACTGGCTGGGCCGGCCTACCGAATGGTTGCAGGCGGTAAATGACGTCAGTTTTGACGTTTATCCCGGGGAGACATTTGGATTGGCCGGCGAGTCGGGTTGCGGCAAAACGACCCTGGGGCGCACCATTGCCCGGCTCAATCCGGCTTATCGTGGAGAAATCTGGTACAAAGACCAGAATCTGCTGACCCTGAAGGATACAGAATTTCAACCCCTGCGCCGGGAAATTCAGGTCATTTTTCAGGATCCTTATGGCTCGCTCAATCCACGCCAGACTATCGGCAATGCCATTGTGGAGCCGATGCAAGTGCATCGTATCCATGCTAATGCGGCCCAACGCCGCGAACAAGCTATCGCTTTGCTGGAAACGGTGGGTTTGCAGGCTGATCAGTTCCAGCGCTATCCCCACGAATTTTCCGGTGGACAGCGGCAGCGGATTTGCATCGCCCGTGCGCTGGCGCTGCAACCCAAACTGCTGATTTGTGATGAAATAGTTTCCGCACTGGATGTGTCGGTACAAGCGACGGTGCTGAATTTATTGGCAGATTTGCGGGAGCAATTTGACCTGACGTACCTTTTTATTTCGCACGATCTGAGTGTCATCAAACAACTTTGTGATCGCCTGCTGGTGATGCAACGCGGCAAGGTAGAAGCCATCGGGTTCCCGGATGCCTTGTTTGAAAATCCGGAGCGGCCGTATGTTCGTACATTGATTGAAGCAATTCCCGGCTACGTCACCTGACCCGCGGGGGTTGTGTTGCAATGTTAAATATTTTTAACAATTTGTTGAAAATCAAATAGTTAGTTCTTCTTTTATGGTTTTTTTTCAAAAAAATAGCCTGCGGAACATGAAATAATTGTAAATTTTCGGCCGAATTAAAAGTTTGGCACTTTACTTCTCCCCAATTAACGCACTTTCTCGGATGTACACACTGCTCATTTTAAGCCGTGAGGAGTCGCATTATTTTCATTTTTTAACTACTTTCCTGCTGAAAAATTTTAACAAATCAAACAAATCCATGATGCAAAAAATTGCTAATTTTACCCTCCTGGTCGCAATTTTGGTGGGTGCAATCACCGCCAACGCGCAAACTGCACTGGTTCGCCAGCAATTAACCCTGCCGAAGCAAAACGCTTCACAGATGAAGCCACGCTTGATCCAGCCGGCTAACCTGACTGGCCTGGAAGATGTGCAATCGACCGGTACACCGCAACAATCCGTTCCAACGGCAACCGTTGCTTTTCGTAACGTCGACCAACTCGGAGAAGTTGCCGGTTACACTAATTATGACCTGCAATCCAACGGCACAACCCGCAGCACGCGGATGCACGTATGGCCGAACGGCGATGTTTCGATGGGCTGGACGGGTTCCAGACAGCCGGAAGGCGACGGTAACGGTTTTTCCGATCGCGGTACCTTTGTCAACTACCGTTCCAACTGGAATGCCGCTACTCCTACGTACCCTAATACCCGCGTTGAGAACGAACGCACGGGTTTCGGCAACTACCTCGTAACAGAAGACGGTACTGAATTCATCGTTTCGCACGCTGGTAGCGCTACGCCTAAATACCGCCTGCACACCTCCCGTCGTGCGGCCGGTGCAACTACTTGGATCGATGCCGATATTCCATCCAATGTACCAAAAGGATCGCTTTGGTCACACGCAGCCGTAGATGGTAACACCATTTATGTACTGGCGTTGACCGCTGTAACCGGTGCGATCGGTGGTACAGTGTACCGCGGCCTGGATGGACACCCGCTGTTGTGGCGCTCCTCCGACGCCGGTGCAACCTGGGATATTATCGACGGGGTGATTCCTGGTCTTGACAGCTCGGAGTACCGCGGTTTAAGTTCGGATACCTATTCGATCGATGCCCGCGACGGTGTGGTTGCAGTAGGTATTTTCGATACCTGGGGCGATACCAAAATTTTTAAATCTTCCGACAAAGGTGTAAACTGGACTTCGACTACTTTGATCGATATCCCGATGGAAAAATACCTGTTCAACACCGGTTACACGGTGGATGACTTGGGTGGTGCTGACCCGAATGCACCGAATAATGACTCGCTGGCTGTTTTCACGACAGATAATGGCGGTACGGTTCATATCGACGTATTGGGCAATGTAAACGCCTGGTTTGGACGTATGTATGTACAAGATGAAGACCTGGCCGATGCTGGTTGGGTGTATTATCCTGGTCAAAACGGTCTGATCTACTGGGGTGAAAACGATCCGGAATCATTGTACCTGTCGGCTTTTTCGCAAGACTGGAACAACAACGACACCTTGGATATTGATCTGCCAAGTGGCGCTGCTTCTGCACTGACCGGTTATGGTCTGGCCAGTATGCCTGCGGCTGCTTCCGATGAAGACGGTAATATTTACGTTGCTTATTCAGCGAACGTAGAAAACCTGTACGACCTGGAAACTTCGGAGAACTACCGCCACACTTACCTGACCGGTACGCGCGATTTTGGCCAAAACTGGGCAAACCCGATCGACTTGCAGTATGCTGCCTTTACGCCCGGTTCAGACACCGTGACCGGTGACTTTACCGACGCCGTATTCCCACAGACCTATAAGTTGGTAGGACAAGATGGTAAACTGCACATGTCTTTCCAGATAGATTCCGATCCGGGTCTGGCAATATTGGTTACCGGCAACCAGACGGAAGAATCCAGCCTTGTATATGTAGGTTTTGAAAATATCAGTACGCTGGTATTTACCAATGAAATTAAGCCGAATACACTGGACTTTACAGTAAGCCCAAACCCTGCACAAGGTCAAACGCTGGTGACGGTAAATCTGGAAAAAACAGCCGATACGTTTATTGAATTGCTGGATTTGAACGGTCGCGTTGTAAGCCGCCTGGAGCAAGGTAATATGAGCGCGGGCAAACACGCTCTGGTATTAAGCACCGCCGCTTTGAATAACGGTCTTTACATCCTGCGCATGCGCAGCGGCAATGTAATGGGTGTTAAAAAACTGATGGTCGCGAATCGGTAAGCGGAATGGGTTTCATTCAGTTGCCAAAAAGAGTAGTTCATATTCTTTGGGCGCTGGGAACCAAGTATAACTGACAGGGTGGCTCGAAGTCGCCCCGTCAGGATAAGTCAAAAAAGCAGCCTTTCTAAACTATCAGAAGGGCTGCTTTTTTACGTTTAGCGCATAGAAAATCATTTTTGAACTACTCGAAGGAACCAATGTTACCATACTGCATTCGTGGAACTAGCACAAAGCGGTATTGCTGTTTAATAATTAAAAATAAAACGCATGTTACGACAATTGCCTTTTTTACTTATTTTTTGGTTTCCTGCGCAACTGCTTGCTACAGTGTATTACGTCAGCCAGCCTACTGGCAATAACAGCAACAACGGCACTTCCACGGCTACCGCTTTTAAAACCATTCAGTATGCTGCTAATCTGGTGCTGCCTGGCGACGTAGTCAATGTGATGAACGGCACGTACACCAACGCTTGTGCTCAGTGCGACGTGGTCAATATTACCCGCGCTGGTACTGCTGCTGCGTGGATTACGTTTCAAAATTATACTGGGCATACCCCGATACTACAGTTCAATGGCTGGCAGGGCTTCAAAATAGGCGGCGGTGCTGCTTATATCCGTATCAGCGGCTTTGAAGTGGTAGGCAATAACAATAACGTGACGCTTGCTGCCGCCCTCAATCAGCCCAGCAGCTGTGCCAATCCCGGCGGCTCGCCCAACCCAATCTACAACGGCAACGGTATCGCCGCCGATGGGCGCGGAGCTGCCAATCGGCCCCATCATTTGCGCTTCGACCACAATACAGTGCACGATTGCGGCGGAACAGGCATTTCCGCCATTCAGTCCGATTACCTCACGATAGAAGACAACCTGATTTATAACAATTCCTGGTACACGATCTACGCTACAAGTGGGATCTCGTTGTGGCAACTCTGGAATGTAGATGGTACTACGACTACCCACAATATTATCCAGCGCAACCGCTGCATGGGCAATCGGCTGTATGTGCCTTGGGTGGCTTACTGTGCGATTACGGACGGCAACGGCATCATTATTGATGATAGCAAGAACACCCAGAATGGCTCTACACTGGGTGCTTATACCGCCCATACCTTGGTAGAAAACAACCTCGTATGGAATAATGGCGGCTCTGGCATCCATACCTATAAAAGTGAACACGTTCGTATTATTCACAATACAGCCTATCAGAACTCCCAAAGTGCCGAAATCAATGGCGGCGAAATTTTTTCCAACAACAGCAACGATATTGAAATCCTTAACAATATCCTCTGGGCTGCCGACGGTAATACTGTCAATAGCAATTATTCCAATACCAACCTGACGTACGATTACAACCTGCACTGGGGCGGTACAGGAGCGACCATCACAGGTAGCCATACGATAACCGCCAATCCCAACCTGGTTGCACCTGACCTTACCCTTGCTGCTGACTTCCACCTACAGCCAGGTAGCCCGGCTATCAATATTGGCTCCAACACCAACTCCAGTATGACCGATTACGATGGTAATACCCGTCCTTATGCTGCCGTTGTGGATTTGGGCGCCTTCGAAAAGCAGTCGCCACTTCCTGTCGTATACTTAACCCCGCTTCAAGCCTATGCCCGCCCTTGGCAAGGAATCGAACTGCAATGGACGACAGCGATCGAGCAGGCCGCTGACCGCTTCGAAGTACAGCGCATTGGCGACGGATTTTTATTTGAAAAAATCGGCGAAGTGGCCGCGCGAGGCACCAGTACAGTAGCCAATGTGTATGCTTTTGGGGATAAAAAACCGCGCAATGGCACTAACTACTACCGCTTGCTTCAAATTGATTACAATGGTGCGACGGCGTACAGCAATGTAGTCAGTGCCGAATGGCAGGTGCCTAACGTGTGGGCAGTACCTAACCCAGTTACCGATGTTTTTGAAATAAAAAGCGACTTTACGTGGGAGCGCGCTGTATTGCGCAACGCACTGGGAGAGGTAGTGCAGGAGTTTGGATTTCAGGAAAAAGGTAATCTCCTGGGACTGCCGCCAGGATTGTACACCCTGACAATTTTTGTATCGGTAAATATGCCCCTGCGGGTGCTAAAAATTGTGAAAATTTGAATCGTCAAATGGCTGCACTTTCCCGGAGGTGTGCAAATAACCAGGTGCGAATAGTAAGTTCCGATCCCGCTTTTAAGCGAAATCGGAACTTGCTCATTCGTTTATATTTCGGGTGTAGTGAGGTTTTCCTCCCGGTTGTTTAAGGGATTTCGCCATACGCCGCCTTGCACACATTGGCGTTTTCCTTTCATTATTTCACCGCACCAGCGTCACGTCCCCGATATATTCTTTCATTTCGCCGTCCTTAAACATTACTTCTGCACGATAGACAAATACATCCGGTGGTAATTTTTTACCCTCCGAACGACCGTCCCAGAAGGCAATTGGATCATCGGGGAGAAAGTTACTGGTTTCAAAAACTAACTTACCCCAGCGATTGTAAACCCGCAATGATTTGAATTCCAGCACATCTTCTCCGCCATATACCTGAAAGTAATTGTTGCCGTCTGGTGCATCGGGTTGGAACGCATTCGGGAAATAGACATAGCGCTCTTTGGTCACAATAATAGTCCGCTCGTCGCTTGCCCGGCAACCATTCGAGTCGAGTACCGTAATTGCGTACCGGAAGGAATTTAAAGGTGTAAATACACAAGTATCGCATAACAAAGAATCCAGATCTGGCGAACTGGCGATCTTTTGGCGAACCCGATCGGGATAATTGACCATATCATTATTCCATAACTGGATTGGTACGCCTAAATGCAAGGTGGTATCGGGCGGCAAAACCAGCAATAATTCAGCCGGTTCCAGCATGGCAAAAGTCGTATCCAATTGACAATCGTCGGAGGTCAGAATACTGATCGTGTGCATCCCGGGTGCGGTATTTTTATATTCGAGTCGGCTGGAAAAAGGTTGTCCATCCAAGGTATATAAAAAAGGTGGTGTTCCGCCCTGCACTTTTCCGATCTGGATAATCCCGTTCGCATCGCCATAACAGGAAATATGGCGGATATTCAGATCAGCGGTTTTAGGCACGTCCGGCACGGTCGCACGGACCGAATCCAGCGAAGTACAACCCGTTACGGTATTGGTAACCAGTAATTTATATAAGCCCAGACTATCTATGTTCGCGATCAGCGCGTTGGCACCCGATACAATATGACCGGTGCTGTCGCTCGTCCAGGCAAAGATGTACGCAGCCGGTGGGAACGCTTCCGCTTTCAAGGCCACGGGTGCGCCGGTACAACTCAGCGGACGAACGCTGTCCAGCGTAATGAGCGGGCGATAGGAATCGGGCAAAATGGTTATATCCAGCGAGCCGGTGCAGGCGGCATTTTGTTTACAGGTGTTAGCCGCCTGGACGCAAATCGGACCGCTGGTATTGCCGAGGGTGATCTGTACCGTTCGGCCGGACGTGACCGGCACCGGCATACTGTCGACTAGGGTGCCTGCCGGTCCGTTCCAGATATAAGCACTGGCACCAAACACGGCCTCCACCGAGTAGGCAAATGTAGCACCCGGACAACCCTGGATCGGTCCACTGATATTACCAACCTGTCCCAGCGGCGGTTCATACACGGCATCGTTGGGCGTTACCGCAATCGTGAAATCGCAAAAATCGCCGGCATAACCATCGACCAGCAAGAAATAATTGGCGCCGGGCGTCAGCGCAGAAGAGACCGAAACCGGTAATGCGCCACCGTCGGCCTGGCCTTTATTGCAGGCCAACGGAGCGGCCGTGCAATCCGAATACAGGGCAATTTGCACCCCGTCGCCATTCAGGCAATTGGCAGGATTTACCGTAAAAGTGGCCTGGATACCGCCGGCAATGAATCCGATCCATTGTCCATTTTCCAGGGTGCCGCAGAAATCGGGCGCGGTGCCAGAGGGGAATCCGATAGTAGAACCGGTAAAGCCGTTAAAATTGCAGGAAATACAGGCTTGTTCGCAAGCCACTGCGGGCGCTGCACCGCCGCCGCAGGCAGTGGGAAGGGTGATTTGCGCAGATACCGTTGAAAAAGAAGCCAGGGTAAGTATAATTGGTAAAATGTGTTTGTACATCGCAACAGGTTTTGAGCCCTCCGAATGGCATACCCTGAAGGAAAGCGGTTGGGCCGATGAAGCGGTGATTTCTCCGCGCGTCCGACCGCATGCTTCAATCTATGCAGAGGCAGTGTGTATAAATGGATTAAATGACCGGCCGAGGATTAAATAATTGACGATCAATTATCTAATCTTCGGCCGGGTATGATTTTTTTTACTGACTTAGCGCGCAACCGATAATTTAACCACATCCGCAGCGCCGGTCCCGTTGTTTTGCAGGCGCACAAAGTACGGACCGGCGGGCAATTGGCGCACATCGACATAATAGCGATTGACACCCGCTTGTACCCGGACTACATTGGTAGAGATCAGCGCACCGCCCAGACTGTGCAGCGAAAGTATTGCCTCGAACATAACCGTACTGCTAAAAGCCACCTCCGCGCGGGTAACTGCCGGGTTGGGGAATACCGTCAGCGGACTGCGCACCTGACTTTCGTCCCATACGCTCGTCGTGCCGATATAACAATCCGGCGAGACCACATAAGCGCTTTCTACCAGCGGCATTTTGGCGTAGCCATCGAACATGGTTTGTTCCAGCACATAATTGCTGGCACCCAGCCAGTCCTGCAACAGCGAAGTGAAGACTTGCCGGTAATCGAACTGGGTACCCTGCAATTGATTATCTCCGCTCAGATTGGTCAGATCGACATTCGTGCCTTGTACACCCGCGTTGACCGCCTTTCCAAAAATGAACATCGGTGCCAGCGTGCCGTGGTCGGTACCGGCCGAGCCGTTCTCTTTGGCGCAGCGGCCAAATTCCGAGAACGTACAGGCCGCCACTTTATCGCCGAGCCCCATCGCTTCCAGGTCGTTCAAAAAGAACTTCACCGACTCCGACAGGTTGCGCAGTAGATTGGCGTGTCCACCGGTGGTAATGGTGCCTTCCGGTTCGATCTGCGAACCGTGGGTATCAAAACCGTTCAGATTGCAGAGATAAATCTTGGTTTTGCAACCGCCTTTCATCAGTCGCGCCACGGTTTTCAACTGATAACCCAGACTGGATTGCGGGTAATTGGTAATCGCGTTGCTACCGGCATTGAAAGCCGCTGAAATGCGCACCGAATACAAATCCACCGCTTTTTCAACGCCCATAATGTAGGCCAGTTCATCGCCATATTCAGAATCGGGTACATTGACAATGGGCGTGCCGCCGATCGTCTGCACCAGCGAATAAAAGCCGGCCGGGTCTTGTCCGTACAGGTTAATGGCGTTCTGGTGCTCTGTTTCCGTATGAAAACCCAGCGAAGGGTTCGGGTCACCGATTTGGATACCGATCGGATCTTCCATCGACGGCACTGGCGCGCCTTTTACTTCCGGGTACATGGCCTGCAAGGCACGACCCATCCAGCCGGAGTGAATATTAAAATTTTCCGGGGTGCCGTCGCCGCCGGAAAGCCACAGGTCGGAACCTTTAAAGTGCGATTGATTGATATTTTCGTACCCGACACCCTGTACGACATTCATCCAACCTTTGTCGTACATTTCTTTCATCCCGGTCAGCACCGGATGCAGGCCAACCCGATCCGCTGCCGCCAGTGTATTATCCAGCGCAATGAATTTTTCCGGTCCGCTGTCCGGCACCTTAATGACGGGGCGGAGTGCGGCGTACGCATCGTATTGTTCGAGCGGAACAATCGTATTAATACCGTCATTGCCGCCTTTCAACTGGATCAGTACCAGGACGCGGTCGGAGACACCGTCGCAGGTATCGAGAATCCGGGCAAGTTTACTATTGGCAAAAGGGCGCATGGGAAAACCGTTTACCACAAAGGGTGTGACGCCCAGCGAAGGGAATATTTTGAGAAAATTTCTGCGTTTCATAACTGTGCTTGATTAAAAAACCGAAGTGTTTGTTAGCGTGTTTGTGTGTTTTGTCCCTTAAAACACCTGGTATTCTGGTGCGTATAACAGGGCATTCACCAGCCGTTGCAGCGGAATTTTAACCGCCATATCGTCGCCGCTACTCACGTACTCGTTCCAGTCGATCGTCCAGTCGAACGGCGGAATGCCATCCAGGAAAACGATTTCCAGAAAGTGATTCAACCGGTCGCCATCGGGCTCTTCCGGGAACAGGTATTGCACCAGTTCTTCTACCACGACATACGAATCGGATGGATCGCTGATCGTACCGCTGTCTTTTACCCAGGCGGCAATATCGAGTTTGGTACCGATAGACTCCGCAGCCTGACCACCCCAGGCAAACGTGCCGGTGAGCAGCATTTGCGGCAATTTATAGCGGGAAATAATCGTCGCCGAATTGAAAAACTGCCGGTTAAAATCAGGATCCTGGTAATAACCCGGATAACCGGCCACGTCCCACGGGTAAAACAGCGGCATGCCGGCCAATTCGAGCATCCGGTAGCGCACCGCGCTGTTGTAAAACGTATTGTAATGTTTGTCATACTCCCCAACCGCGTCTGGAATAGGGAGATCGAAAAAACTAAGTGCCTGTAAAGCCAGATCGAGTGGTGATTTGATCAGGGCGCCGACAATTTCGTCGTTGCTCAAGGTATCGTCTGCGTCGTAGAAATGTTCGCTGGTCAATAACTGAAGGAGCACCGGCTTCAGTTCGAAATCGTTGGTACGGAAGGTTGCGGCGAGTGGGGTAATGACTTCATCTTCCACTTCCTGCGTGATTTTCCGGGTTACGAAATAGTGGTACAGCCGGCGGCAGATATTCTTTGCCGTTTCGTCCTGGGCGAACACCATATCGACGAAGGCCTGGAGTTCGGCGATCATGCCGGTCAGGTCGTTGGCCGGTGCTTTGATCACGGTGTCCGCGAAGCGCGGACTGAACGTTTTTTGGCCGAAATCGTGCGTTTGCGGGTAACCCTTACCCGCCGGAATATTGGTGTCCGGGTCGGTGTTCTGGTTGCGCAGCGCGTGGTTGAACCCGGTAAATACCCGGGCGGCCTGCACGATATCATCTTCCGTAAACGTCGTGTAATCGCCTGGTCCGGCGGGTTGGCCGCGACCGATGGTAAACAGTTCGAAGAATTCGCGGGCGAAATTCTCGTTCGGATTCTGGGCGAAATTCTGGTCGTTGTCGAGATAGTACAGCATCGAGTTATCCGTCACTATCTTGACCAGCAATTTTTTGAAATTGCCCAGACTGCCCCAACGCAGCAGTGATAAATAGTCGAAAAAGTTGGAACTCGTACCTGCGTCGGCATCTGTAGCCAGGAACTGGTGCAGGAAAAAGGTCATTTTGTGGGTGATACCCGGGTCGTGCAGCGCTTCGTTGGTCCACCAGGACAGCACATTGGGCCGCATTTCAAAATCCTGCGCGGGCAATGGTGCGTCGGGCGGTTTAGGCGGATTGATCCAGGTGACCGGGGTCGCCGTGGGGCTGGTGGCGTAATACGGTTGTGCATGTTGGAGTGGGGAAGTGGTAAGCAGGGTAGTGACGGCCTGGGTAGCAGTCTGGGTTGATAAGTCATCTACCTGCGTACGCGCATAGCGGAAAGAAGCCCGGCGCAGTAAATGCGCGGCCCTTCGCCGGCCTAAAGAGCCGGACAGTGGATTCAAAGAAGCCATTGTGTAAGATTAGTTTACGGAATTGCAACCTGTACGAGTGCAAGTGTTGGCTCATTCCAGTGAAAAAATCGGTTTCGGAACCCACGCGATTATTAGGTAGGTAGTTCGAGGCGGGATCAAAGGTTACACAATCAGAGCGAGTGTTGCGCAGTTCCGAAGTGGATTAAAAAAAAGTAGGAACGCGGACGTTAAGGTTTTATTTGCAATTGGGACAAATTTATGAAAAAGTTTTCTGTCCCTGTGAAAATCGGAAACTATGCTTACTTTTGGCACAAATATACCAACCTGCGGAAATAGCTCAGTTGGTAGAGCATTAGCTTCCCAAGCTGAGGGTCGCGAGTTCGAGTCTCGTTTTCCGCTCTAAAGGTCTTACCGTTTGGTGGGGCCTTTTTTTGTGAAATCCTGAAATAAAAAGGGAGGCCCGAAGGCCCCCCAGTGGTATTTTCACAACGGAAAAAATCCTTATTGTGAATTGCTTCAAATTGTGACACAAAGTTACGACTTTGTTGCAAATTTCGCTATAACTTATTCTCAAAATGCAAAAAATACTTGGCATCGACCTTGGAGTCGCCTCAATTGGATGGGCTTATATTGCAGAAAGTGCTGATAATGAAGTACTTAATGAAATTATTAGTATGGGTGTACGCATTGTTCCCTTAAATTCGGATGAAGTAAAAGAATTTGGAAAGGGAGGAAATGTACCTACAAATGTAGCCCGAAGGGTATCCAGAGGGGCACGCCGCAACCTTCAAAGATTCAAATTGCGGCGTGGGTTATTGCAAAAAACACTATCTACTTTAGGAATCAATCCAGATCAGCACTTACTTAGAGAACTTCGTCCACAAGACCTTTTTGATCTGCGAGAAAAAGCCTTGCAGCAAGCACTTACACGCAGTGAATTGGGGCGTGTCTTTTTACACCTTAATTTACGACGTGGTTATAAAAGCAGTCGTAAGGATCAGGAAAAAGAGCAGCAGGAAAAAAAACAGGATAGTTACCTGGGTCAGATAGAGTCCAGAGAAAAGGAACTCCATGAAAATGGACAAACTATCGGACAACGGTTTGCTAGTGGGTTACAGAATGATCAAAATTACCGGGTTCGGCAACAAATATTTAACCGCGATACTTATCAGGATGAATTTGACCGTATCTGGATGGCCCAAGCCATATTTCATCCTGAAATATTAACCGATGCAAATCGTCGTCTGATACGGGATCGCATTATTTATCGGCAGCGTCCGCTGCGTTCGCAGAAATCATTGGTTGGCGAATGTGCCTTAGATTGGCAATATGCCCTCGACAAACAACAACAAAGAATTATACAGCCCAATGGTTTGCCTAAAATTGTACGTCCCAAATGTGCCCCCAAGTCTTCGCCCTTAGCACAGGAGTGCCGGATTTGGGAGAATATTCACAATCTTCGTATCACTGATGAGCGCGGGGACAATTACGCACTCAATAACACCCAAAAGCAGCAGATTTTCGATACCTTACAACAAAAGGACAAATTGTCGGCGACTGCGCTCTTAAAACTGATTGGCAATCTCTCTCCCAAAGCGTACTCATTAGATGAGTTAGTCAAAGAAAAGGGCTTAGAAGGAAATAAGACGCGTACTAAATTATGCAGCGTTTTTGATCAACTGCATATTCAACATCGCGATTTACTTATTTTTAATCCAGCCATTGATACGGTGCAGTGGGAGGATCCTGAGACCAATGAGCAAATTAGCCGGCAGCAAATACGTGGAGACTTTGACCAGCAGCCACTGTACAAACTTTGGCATTTGCTGTATGCTACGGAAGAAGAAACCGATCTTGTGCGCATTCTACAAGAACGTTATGGTTTTACGCCCGAGCAAGCCAAAGGTTTGGCAAAAATTGACTTTACTGCTGCGGGATTCAGCAATAAGAGCAGTCGTGCCATGCGCCGCCTTTTACCGCACCTACAACGAGGGGACGATTATACAAATGCTTGTAAAGCAGCAGGATACAATCATTCCAACTCAATTACCAAAGCAGAAAATGAAGCAAGGACGCTACTGCAAAAATTAGATATTCTGCCGGGTAATTCCCTCCGAAATCCAGTTGTAGAGAAGATACTCAACCAAATGGTTAACCTTATTAATGACTTGATCTGCCCGGATACAGGTTTTGGCCGTCCTGATGAGATTCGAGTGGAATTAGCCCGCGAACTAAAACAAAGTGCAAAAGAACGACAAGGAGCTACCCAGCGGAACGGGCAGCGCGAACGAGATAACAAACGTATTCGTATGCTTGTATCTGAAGAATTAAATATCCAACCCGAAAGCGTAACAAAAGGACAAATCGAGAAGTGGAAACTTTATGAGGAGGTTGGCGGCGTATCACTTTACACTGGTAACCCAATCGAACGTGCCAGTTTTTTACGGGCCGAAGGTATTGATGTAGAACATATAATTCCCAAAGTGCGCCGTTTTGACGATTCATTTGAAAATAAAACGCTTTGCGAACGCAGACTTAACCAAGACAAAAATAAAGATACGGCCCGTGATTTTATGGAAGGGCAGTCTGTGGCTGGATTACAAAACTACGATGCTTATTTGCGCAGGATAAAAGACCTGCTTGACCAAAAGAAGATCTCCAAAGCCAAATACGCCCGATTAATGATGACAGCAGAAGACTTGAGTCAGGACACGGAGTTTTTAGCCCGTCAACTACGTGAAACACAATACATTACCAAAAAGGCCAAAGAAATGCTGCTGGATGTGTGTCACCATGTTTATACTTCATCGGGTAGTGTCACCGATTTTCTGCGGCACCAGTGGGGCTGGGATGAAACAATAGAACAGCTGCGGTTACCACAGTTTCGGGAAGCGGAACTTACTAAAACCATACAGATTAGGAAGGGGCAACAGTCTAAGGAAGTTATCCCTGATTGGACCAAGCGTTTAGATCATCGGCACCATGCACTGGATGCACTGACAGTAGCCTGTACCCGTCAGTCACATATCCAACGGCTTAATACGCTCAATCAAACCTTGGATGGCAAGTTTGGCCAGGACCGCCGTGGCGCGCTGCTGGCCCAGGGACGCGACAAATATCTGGCCGGCTCTGCACCCTTTTCACACGCTGAAGTTTGTACCGCGCTGGATGCGATTTTTATTTCTTACAAAAATGGTGTGAAAGTCGCTACGCGATCTAAGAACAATCCAAAGGGGAGCAAGAAGGAACCGCAAATCACGCTTACACCGCGTGGTTCGTTGCACGAAGAGACCGTTTACGGCCGTATCAAGCACTATATAAAGGTGCCGGTTAATAGCCGTTTTGACCTTGTCATGCTCTCCGAAATGGTCCATCCACACCAGCGTGCACTACTTGAAGCGCGATTAGCGGCATATGGTAATGATCCAAAAAAGGCTTTTAAAGACCTAGAGAAAAACCCAATTGTGTACGGTAAGCACAACGACAAACATCTCAAACAAGTGACGGTATGGGATTATTTTTATGTGTCCCGTAAATCGGTCGGTCCGTTACTTACCGAAAAACAGGTAGGTAAAGTAGCCGATCGCGGCGTGCGCCGAATCTTGCAGGATCGCTTGATAGTCAGTGGTGGAACCTCAAAAGAAGCCTTTAAAAATGTTGGAAATGAACCAATTAGAATTGGACAGAATCCTGTTCAGCGCATACGGGTACTAAATCCGGCAGAAAAAATGATACAATTGCCACGTGGCTTTGTCGAACCCGGTAGTAATCACCATATCGCTATCTACATAGATGCTACGGGTAAAAAACACGAACACGTTGTTACTTTCTGGGATGCGTTTCAACGACTTCGGGTAGGGTTGCCAGCGATTATCAGTGATGTGTCCGGTGCTTTGGAAATGATTAGTCAGTATCCGGGGGACTTACCTGATCTGTACCTGCCAAGCAGCCCCGACTGGCAACTCGTAACTTCCATGGCTATTAATGACATGTTTGTTTTCGGGCTTGATCCGAAGGAAATAAATTTTCAGGATGACAGACATAGATCATTGGTTAGCCGCCATTTATTTCGGATCAGGAAATTAACTTCCGGCAACTATTGGTTTATGCATCACCTGGAAACGCAGATTTTAGAAGACACCACCGCTAAAAAAATGCAACGATGCAAACAATGTTCTATTTCTTCACTGCAAGGTGCTGTAAAGGTTCGAATTGATCGCTTGGGACGAATCATACAAGTAGGGTAATTATGGTGGTAGCCGCTCCAAATTTTTTTTGGAGCGGCTATTGACTTTTGAGTGCTTGCCCTTAATGGGCGTTATGTTTAGTAATAAGCCTTGGAAGAATTTTTATAAGTAACGTGAATATTGGGTTAAGATAAATGCTTGATTGCCAAGGATATTGACGGGGTGACTTTAAGTCACCCTGTCAATAAGCAATTGATTGTCAACCACTTCCTAATGCCAACCCAATATTCGCACAGGTATCTGAAAATCAGGCACGATTTTGGAAACGCTTGCGGTGTGCAATAAACCGCAGCCCCAATGAAAAAAACAATCTGCTTTAGCAACCCTGCTTATTTAAGTGCCGCATTACGCCAATTAGAAATAGAGCTACCCGCCAATGCTACTCAATCGGCTACCCGCAAAACAACCGTTCCGTTAGAAGATATTGGCATGGTGATTATCGAGCATCCACAAATTACCATTAGCCACCTAGCCCTGAGCAGTCTATTAGCACATGGTGCTGCCGTAGTGACCTGCAATGAAAAACACCTGCCAGTTGGATTATTGCTTCCCTTAGACGGTCATTCGCTACAAAGTCGTCGTTTCCGCGAGCAAATTGAAGCTACATTGCCGCTTAAAAAACAACTTTGGCAACAAACGGTACGACAAAAAATACTGAATCAGGCACGCGCACTTTTGCGTCAGGGCATTGCTGCTGACCCATTGTTGCATTGGAGCACAGAAGTCCGCAGTGGCGATCCTGATAATATTGAAGCGCGTGCAGCAGCCTGGTATTGGCCGCGTCTATTTGCCAATACGCCCCTTTTTGATGACTTTTCGACGGATAACTTGGCGGAATCCCCGGATGATTTTATCCGGGAACGTTATGGTGACTGGCCCAATTGTCTCCTTAATTATGGATATGCAATACTACGGGCCGTCATCGCCCGTGCTTTAGTTGGGTCTGGTCTGTTACCTACTTTCGGCATACACCATCGCAATCAATACAATGCCTATTGCCTTGCCGACGACATAATGGAGCCATATCGTCCCTGTGTTGATTTATTGGTATGTCAGATGCTGCACGAGCATCCGCATCCCCCGCCCCCTAATAAAGACGGCAGTGTACTTTCTCCCGCGCTCAAGCGACAACTATTGGTGATTCCGGTGATGGATGTATTAATGGAAAATAAGCAAAGTCCACTTCAGGTGGCGGTACAACGCACTACCAATTCGCTTGCCGCTTGTTTTCAGGGGCAGCAAAGACAAATACTTTATCCGGAATTGATGTAGCCTTGTTATTGAATAGTTCGCTCATAAACCTGTACGACATGCAAAAACCACCATCCAACGCTGAACGCCTCAATGCTTATCGCCTAATGTGGATACTTGTTTTTTTTGATTTGCCCACTTATACTGCAGAAGATCGAAAAGTCGCAACAGACTTTCGAAAAAATCTGCTGGAACACGGTTTTACAATGTTCCAATTTTCAATCTATATGCGTCCATCGTCAAGTCGTGAAAATGCCGAAGTGCACCAGCGACGAGTGGAAAAAATACTTCCGCCGCGTGGTAAAGTAGGAATAATGAGTATCACCGACAAACAATTTGGCATGATGAAGATCTATTATGGAACTGCCTCGCTACCTAAACCAGTGGGTTATGAGCAGCTGATGCTGTTTTAGAGACCTATAAGTGCGCTGACAGGAATAAAAAAAAGCATAAAAAAAGCCGCTCCTATGTATTAGGTAGCGACTTTTTTTATTTCGCAAAATGCTCATAAAAGATTGTTATTCAGGTTTTTACGCCAAGGTCTCCTGTTGATGAACATTGCGAAGGTACAATTTGAAAGCAATTCACAACAAATTTCCGAATCAACCGTCAACGCGGCCACCTGTTGATGAACATTGCGAAGGTACAATTTGAAAGCAATTCACAACCACCGGTGTCACGAATCAACATTTCCGAATCCTGTTGATGAACATTGCGAAGGTACAATTTGAAAGCAATTCACAACATCAACAACAACAAATCGGCGATGGAACCGCCTGTTGATGAACATTGCGAAGGTACAATTTGAAAGCAATTCACAACCGTTGACCTGGTATGTGTGTGCCATGGTCGCCTGTTGATGAACATTGCGAAG
>JBBRDQ010000065.1:0-21736 GCA_038203695.1 Chitinophagales bacterium | reverse complement strand
AGTAAGATTTATGACCAGGGTCTCATCATCGCCATCGCTTTCAGCACCGGTAGTGGCATCGCCGGAATGTTTCAGTGCTCCGTCTGGAGAGACGGGATTATTGTAATAGATGAAATGATTTTCAGTCGGGATCTTTCGGTGCTCATCCAGCAGAAAAGCCGAAGCATCCAGATCAAATGCCTGCCCGGTACTTTCGTTGGGGGTCCAGCCTAATCCTACCGTAATGCTGGAGAGACCAACATCAATTTTTTGACCTTTTTGGAGATTGATTGCCATAGTGGGTATTTGGTTTTAGCGTGTGGTGGGCGATGTAAATTTGATAAAACGCAGCAGTGCTTCGGTCACTTGTGGGCGAAAAATAAGACGCAGATGGCATTCAAATTGCTTTTTGCGATTATTTTATCTTAAAAATTTCATCAAACTGTAAAGCGGCGGCATCGAACAGCCCACGAAAGGCTTCTGGAAACGTAAAATAATGGTGAATAGCTACCGGAAGCGCTTCTACTCCAACGATACCGATCACTGATTCTATGTGCCCGCGTGGCATATTACTTGCCTGTGCCAACAGATCCCAGGCAGACTCGTCGAATACAGGAAAATCGGTCTGGTTATTGGTTCGTATGTATGCCCGGGCGTATTCGTGCAGGGCGATATTGTACCAGTTGCCTGGTTGCGTAAAGGCCAGCATAACCTGTTCCGCAGCAAAAAGCAAACAGCCATCTTCTTCAAAAAGTTCGGAAGCGTGCCCAAACGGAAATTCTGGCGAAGCGAATGGTTGGGGGTGCACAATTACTTTTTCAAATTTTCGGAAAAGAAATTGCTCCTGTTCAAACGTGATGGTAACTGCCTGTGCGGCAATGGCCAGTTCTACATTCGGCGGCACCGCCATATCTTCGGGCCAGCCCACCGGTTCCCAATCCGTCCCCATGCGAAACAGTACAATACGGCTGCCGAACTGCTGCTGCCGTTGGGGAGAAAGACGCTGATAAAAACCGTGATAACGCTGGAGTAAAGCCGTCATATCCGGCTCAAGTACTGGCGGATGGCGAGTGTACCACCACCAGTTTATCTCCGCACTCAAAATATAAACCAGCGCGGTAATTACCAGAAAAGGAATGATCCAAATCGCGTAAGTCTCATCTACAAGCCAGGCGAGTAAAAAAACAATAAAAGCCAGTGTGGCAAACGGGGTCAGCAAACGAGTAGCAAACATACGGGTGAAACGTCCGGTTTAAGTGATGAATTGTGGCGAATGTAGGCGCTGGCAAGCACACAAAACATACTATTTTGAAAAAACTTACAAAACGCTTTGACTTTTCGGGATAAATGCTGGTATCTTTGCCGCGCTTTAAACAAGTAGCAGGCGTCTTAGCTCAGCTGGTAGAGCAACGGACTGAAAATCCGTGTGTCCCCGGTTCGATTCCGGGAGATGCCACAAAACCTCGAAGGTGCAAACCTTCGGGGTTTTTTCATGCTTTTATCCGGATAACAGTCCGGGTCAGACGATCAGATTTGCGCATACGCAATAAAAAAAGGCCACCCTTGCGAGCAGCCTTTCAGAACCAAATGAAAACGTTTTGTGGTTTCTAGTTTGGGTGAAAACCATAACTTGACAGGATCTTGTCTTTCAATTCCTTGCGGGCAAAGAAAATGCGACTTTTAACAGTTCCCAGCGGAAGTGCTAGTTCATCGGCGATTTCCTGGTACTTGAACCCTTCGAAGTGCATCAAAAAAGGAATCCTGATACTATCATCTAAAGCCTCCACCATCACATTCAACTCTTTGAGCATGATGCCGCCTTCAGCGGAATTGGGAGTGGCGTGTGCGCCGGAATTAAGATAAAACTGGTTGTCTGTAGTGTCGAGAATAGTATTCGACTTTACTTTTTTCCGGTAGTTATTGATGAAGATGTTTTTCATGATCGTAAACATCCAAGCCTTGAAGTTCGTCCCAGGTTGAAATTTATCACGATTGAAGAGCGCACGATACGCTGTCTCCTGATACAGGTCTTTAGCATCCTCCATGTTCTTCGTCAGGTTATAGGCGAAGGAGTGCAGCAATGTCGTTAACGTGTTCAGTTTACTATTGAATTCCATGGTAGTCATGGTATACCTCCTTGTTTGTTTAAATTGATGCCTCAAAGGTACACGTTTGTTTAACGTTAAACAAGTTTTTATTCAACAAAAAAATGAAAAACTTTGAATAAAGTAGGTGTACTAACACTTAAAAAGTGCATAAAATATTGACAATCAATTATTTGTGTAATTTGGATTCGTTCTTGTTCAATTTAAGTTTTCAAAGAAAATTGAAAATTAAAGACATTTCAGCATTTTATCAAAGGGCCTTTTTCGGGCGTAAAAGCCTTTATAACGCCGCGAAATGCGATCTGCTGCTTCCTGACCCGTTGAACAACTTTTTAAAGCATGCAACTAAGTGTATAAAAGGCGTGCCAAGGCCCGAATCTGCCAATACGACACAACGGGGTACATCTACGCAGCGTACGCACCGTTTCTAGATGTCAAATGGTATTGCTTGTGTGCGCAAATATGACAAAAGGGCTTACTACGCTATTATTGGAAGAATTTGCAGGTCAGCACGGTAATGTCGTCGGGGTAAGCCTGTTTTTCGCGGAAGAGCTCGACGTGCGTCAGCAATTTAGTATTTAGCTCTTTCGCGCCTAAACGTGCATTTTCAAGGAGAAAAGCGATCAGGCGATCTTCGCCAAAATCCTCCCCATCGTTGTTGCGGACATCGGTCAGGCCATCCGTGTAGGTAAACAGGAGTGCGTCGCCGGTCAGACAAATGCCGCCAATATTAAGTGAAGGCAACTCCGGTAGCCAACCCAATACGGTACAGCCGTTTTTGAGCGAAATCACTTCTCCATCAGAGAGCAAGAGGGGCGGGGTGTGCCCTGCGTTGACGTAGTGCAGCGTGCGCGTGGCCGTATCGTACTTGGCCAGGAAAAGTGTGATAAATTTGTCGCCTTGCGTCACGCGGTACACCGCAGCATTCATCTCCCGGACGATTTCTTCCAGGGTAGGCCGGCGCGTGACCAGTGCGTGAAAGTTAGCCTGAAAATTGGCCATCAGCAGGGCTGCCGAAACGCCTTTACCGGTAATGTCGGCAATACAAAACGCAATTTTCCCGTCGGGGAATTCTACTACGTCGTAGTAATCGCCGCCAACCGCAAAGTGGGGTTTGTAAATACTGGAAAGCTGGTAATTTTTGCCGGAAGGCAAACGCGAAGGAATAAGCGCCTGCTGAATTTCTGCGGCTACTTCGACTTCCCGGTTGACGATCTCCTGTTGCAATTGTTGTTTAAACAGCCGTTTATTTTCGATCGCCACGGCTACCACATTGGTAATGGTAGTTACAAACTGTACTTTGTCATACGGGTCGTCATTCGTGTCGTCGTTGAAGCCGCCGATAAAAGCATAGGCAATCGGTACATCTTTGTGCAATACCGGAATCACGATATCAAACTGGCCGATCAATGGGTGGTGCACATTATTCAATCCTTGCTTGGTTCGAAACTGTCCGAGTTCTGTCTGGATATCATGTTCCAGCAAATCGTCGGCAATGCCTAGCGAGGTCATGCATTCCCAGATCGTCGTCTCTTTGAAAAACAGGGCCATTTTACGGATTCCCATTTCCCAGCGCAAAAAAGAATTGTACATATTGAAGATGCCAACAGCCGACACATTCTCATTGATGGCCTGCGTGAGGGCCAGCAAACTCTTAATCTGCAATTGCTTCAGACTGATTTCTCGCTCTAATTTCTCGATCCGCGAGAGGGTGCGTTTTATTTCATTCAATTCGGGCATTTCATCAAAATTCACCGGGAAGGTACGGCGTGTTACATTTTTGCCACAGTTTTTCCCAAAAAATGGAAAAGTTGTGAACTTTGCACCCAGTTTTACGCTTTGCGGTGTGCATTGAAAATGTTTGATAATTTTGATTTCTGGCAAAGAATCAAACAGAAAAATTGAAAAATGCCACTTTTTCAAGTAAATACCATCCATAAATAAAAAAAACAACAAAATGGAAGAAGTAAACAAGGCCTTTGCCGAAGCTAAAAATCAGATGGAAAAAGCCCTCGAGCACTTAGATCACGAGTTGGTGAAGCTCCGCACGGGTAAAGCATCCACTAATTTGATCTCGGATATTATGACGGAATATTACGGCGCGCCTACGCCGATCGGGCAGGTGGCCAACGTGCAAGTGGCCGATGCGCGTACGATTATCGTACAACCTTGGGAGCGCAATATGCTGGGCCCGATCGAACGCGCTATTATCAATTCAAACATCGGCATCACCCCTTCTAACGACGGCGAAATTATTCGTCTGATGGTGCCGCCATTGACCGAAGAACGCCGCAAGGAATTGGTAAAAAAGGCGAAAGTTGCCGGCGAAGAGAGTAAAGTCGGGGTGCGCAATGCCCGCCACAAAGCCCTCGATGCGATCAAAAAATCGGTCAAGGACGGGTTGCCCGAGGATGTCGGCAAACGCAAGGAAACGGAACTGCAAGACATGGTGAATAAATATGTCGAAACCACAGAGCGCATCGTAGCCGCGAAGGAAAAAGAGATAATGACGGTCTAACCGTGCTGCATTGCTCGCATATTTTCGGGTAATATTGTTTTTTATACGGTCCCTCCGCAGTATTTCTAACCGTTTTAAAGTGCCTTTTTCGCAAAATCTACCCGCAGACTTACTACTTTTGCGCTGCAAAATTTGAAACACATGAATTTAGAGAAATATCTCGTTGTGGCAGGGATGCCCGGCGTCCATAAACTGGTGGCCAATCGCAACAATGGCATCCTCATTGAAGATCTCCATGAAGGCCGTACACGGTTCGTCCCTGCCCGGCAACACCAGATTACCCCGATCGCTACGGTGGCCATTTATACCGATACTGAAGAAGGCACGATTGCCCTGACCGAAGTGTTTCAAAAAATGATCGACCTGTCTGCAACTACGCCGCCGGTTAGTCTGAATGACGCCAGCGGGCCGGATTTCCGGGCGTATTTCGCTACGGTATTGCCGGAGTATGACCGGGAACGCGTACACATCAACGATATCAAGAAGTGTATTAAGTGGTTCAATTTCATGCAGGAAAAAGGTGTCTTTGCCGCAGCGCAAAACGAGGCGGCCGCCACTGCTGAAACGGAGGAAGTCACCGAAACCGAGGAAATCACCCCCAACGAGGAACCCCAAATTACCCAGGAATAGTGTACAAAGGAAAAAAAGTCGTCGTCGTCTTGCCCGCTTATAATGCGGCCAAAACCCTGGAAAAAACGTACCGCGAAATTCCATTCGATCTGGTAGATGAGGTAATCCTGTGCGATGACCATAGCCGCGATAATACGGCAGCGCTAGGCAGGTCGCTTGGTATCCAGCATATCATTGTGCACGAACAAAACAAAGGCTATGGCGGCAATCAAAAGTCGTTGTATAACAAGGCATTGGCCATTGGTGGCGATATCGTCATCATGTTGCACCCCGATTATCAATATACGCCGAAACTTATCCCTTCGATGGTCAATATCATTGGGGAAGATCTTTATCCGGTGGTACTTGGTTCGCGGATTCTGGGTATGGGCGCTTTGCGTGGCGGTATGCCGATGTACAAGTACATCGCCAATCGTTTTTTGACCTTTTCACAAAACCTGTTGATCCGCTACAAACTCTCGGAATACCATACAGGTTACCGCGCTTTTAGCCGTGACGTGCTGGAAACGATTAATTTTAACCACAATTCGGACGATTTTGTCTTTGACAATGAAATGCTTTCGCAAATCGTCTACGCAGGATTTGACATTGGCGAAGTAACTTGCCCGACCAAGTACTTCGAAGAGGCTTCCAGTATCAATTTTAAGCGCAGTATGAAATACGGCCTTGGGGTGCTGCGCGTATCCATGGCACACTTTTTTCAGCGCGTCGGAATAGGAAACCGCGACATGTATCGCCGCATGAAGTAAATGCCAAATTTTTAGAGGCGGGCAGCAACCTTTCAGGCTTATGCACTGTCTTTTCTCCTGAAATGTAAATGATTTACTAATCAAGGCGCTTATTGTGTGGGTTTAGTTAAAATTTTGTCAATTATCAAAACAATATTTTGCGCTTCTACGTAAGTCATATTATATTGCAGTCAAATTAAACATGCCAAGCCGATTGTTCAACCATTTTTATCACTTTCCCGCTTTGTAATTCCTTCTAATCCAACAGGTTGCGCGGTTTTTTTCTTAATCAAGCCTATGAAATTTTTCTTACTCGTATCCGCGTTCCTTTTAACCGGCCTTGTTATGCAAGCGCAAACTTCCAGGCCGAATCTTTCGGTCTATCCTAACCCTACAACGGAATATATTGCGGTACAAGACAATAACGAAACGGTGAATAAAGTTCTCGTTTTCAATCTTCTTGGCCGTAAGGTGAAAGAATTTGAATACGTAAAGGATGATCATTTTTATGTGGCTGATTTGGCAAAAGGCATGTACCTGGTACAATTGGTCGACCATAATAACCGCACGTTGACGACCCAAAAAGTAGAAAAACGCTAGTTCCGTTGGATTAAATTGACGGTACTGTTTTTATATAGAAAGCGCCGTTCCCTTCCGAAATTCGGGAAGGAACGGCGCTTTTTTATGCCATCACGCCTATTCAGTTTCGTTTGCGTTGCTCTTTTGGGGTGGGCGGCGGCGCTTCATTGGCACCGGCGTTCATGGTGGCTTCTACCTCCCAATTGGCCCTCAAGGCTTCCAGTTTTTTACTAAACACCTGCTCGGGCTGACGATGTCCGAAATAATCGCCCGCATCCCAGCGTCCGTTGCCAACACGGTCTTCCAGCAAGCGTACCGTATATACAGCCGTTGGCAACCGGGTAAATGCCAGTCTTTTTTCCACCGCATCGGCGGTAAAGGTGCGCGTTTCTTCCAGTTGGGTTCCATTGAGCAGGGTCAGGACATACCGATTGCCAGGAGTGAGCATTTTTAACGTCAAATTTAACCCGCCGAGTTGTTTTTCGGTCGGAACGCTCAATAAGAAACGCAGCGTATCGGTATTGGCAACCTGGTAAAAATCCGTTACCGCGCCGGGCAGCACGACTAAGGTATAACTGCGCCCTAACTTCCAGGGGTACGCAAGTCTGACCGCGTGGGCGGCGCCTGTATCCCGTGTAACCTTAAAATCGGTTAATAATATACTGTCTGTTTGCAATATCCACTTTGTTGAATCCAATCCAACTAAAGGTGTATTGAAGGTAAACACGGCCGGTTTTGCTGGGTTCTGAGAAAGGCTGCGCAAAGGTGCGGGGCGACTCGCCGGTGCAGTGGTCGCCCCCGGTACGACTGGCGGCGGCGGGGTGCGGCGGCTGGATCGGTTTGCCGAAACGTCGCCGGCTAATCGGAGCTGGTGCGTTTTTAAAAATTCCTCCCGCGCTACGGTTTTGACCGCAATTGTGTCGGTGTTGGCTAATAGCTGCCAGGGGATAGGTTGGTCGAGGTCGTACCAGACCAGCAGCGTATCCAGAATCTGCTCCCGGAAGATGCGCAGGCCCGGTGCTGCTGCCTGCAATCGCACGGAATCCGGCGGCCCGTTATAAACCAGTCGCACCAGCCCATAATTTTTCGCATTGTCACTGACGCGTCGCATACCGCCCTGATTCTCAAATAATTGTAGGGACAGCGGTGCGCGCAGGTTGTCATTAATAACCAATAAGGAGTCGCGAAAAGCAATTTTCTCACTTTCGCTCCATTTCAAATTCTGATCGGCATCTTCAAACGCCACCACTTTATACTGTCCCGCATGCAGATTTTGCAAGGTAAAAAGGCCCGTTTTATCGGTTTTGGCCAGATAATAAGGCCTTTCCTTGCGAATTATGCTGTCGCTGATATTATCATACAACATCACGGAAATATTTTCCGCTGGTTCGCCGGTAAAGGCATTGACGACTTTGCCTTTCACGGAGAGGCTGTCAATCGCATCGCCGGTAGAAAAGACAAAACGGAGGTCTTTCGCGATGTTGCCTTCGTGAAAATCTTTTACGGAATTGCCAAAATTGATCGTGTAAGTGGTATTGGGGCGCAATATCTCGTCGGTCGCCCATTCCACCGTGATGGTTTTGTCATGTAAGGTAATTGCCGGGCGTTTTGCGAGTGGCGGTGAAAACAGAATCTGCCCCGTTTCCGATAGCGTAATCCATTCATCAAAGGTAAGTAGAATGCGCCGCGCCTTAAATTGCGTGGTCATGCTGGGCGTACTCACCAGCGAATCTACGCGGGGCGGTTGTACGTCTTTAGGGCCACCGGTAGGAATACCCTGTCGGGCACAATTAGAAAGTATGCCGGCAAGGAAAGGTAATAGAACGAGGTAAAAGAAAATGCGTTTCATGTCTGGGGGCAAAGATATTTAAAATGGCCTGCCTAAAGGATAAGCCTGTAACGCTCCAGCATAAAAAACGCGGGCAGGCAAACCTACGTTGCCCGCCCGCGCTGGATAGCGTATCCAACCCAACTTTGTATTATCGGGTAATACCAGGACACCGGATCTGTCCGAAATAATATAAAATACCCACATTCATGAGCGCATACGTATCGTTTTTCTTGCCATTACCGCGTTGGCGACCGGCCAGGCCGATTTTGGGCTCAATCGACCGATCGGCCAAATCGACCGCAATCTGGCCGCGCTGTGCCCGGATATCCCGCGGGTCTACATAAGCGCCGCTTACATCGTCGATATAATCGGTAAATAATCTGCGGCCGCTCAATTCTACATTTACGCTCCAGCGGTAAGAAAGATCGATTTTGAAACCAATCCCGTACGCAATAGCGCCCCCGGTCGTATTATATTCTTCCCCGCGAAACTGGCCTTCCGTGCCATAATCGCGCAGATTGTAGGTGGTGCCATCCAGTTCGGTGCGTGGATTGAAATAATAAAACGATGGCCCTAAAAACATATAAGGGGTGTAGTAATATTCCTTGCTGCCGTGCAGGTAGGGCATGAAGTTGAATTCAAATTGCACGGTGGCGTCCGCAATCAGGCTATTAAAACTGAGGTTGCGGCGCTGCTCATAGATATTTTTAGAATCAGCATCGGTTGCACTTATTTTGCCGACGTTGGCGCCAAATTTCATGGCCAGGCGGTCGCTAAAATTATACCGTGCGCCTAATCCGCCGGAAATATGGGCCCGATTCAGGCGCCAGTTGGTATTCAAATCGCCAAAATAATTGGATGCGCCCAACCAGCCGCCCAATTCCCAGCCGCGCATCTGGGCAAATGAGGTTTGGCTGGTTGCCATTAATATTCCGAACAAGGCCCAGAGTCTGATATTTTTCATGTAATGATATAATTTGTGGTTGAACACCTCGAAAAAGGTCGCAAAAGTAGTTTTTTACATTATTCCCGCCAAAAACGTGCCGAAAGTATAGTCTGGTATAGCTGCATGCGGCTTTATGTTTAGACCTCGCCTGTATTGACGCAGGAAATAACAGGGTCGTTGCCCGTCTGATTTGAAAATTCAGGCAGATGAAATAAATAGGTACCGGGTAAATCCTTATTTCCTGGGCAGTAAAGCCGGTCGCTGCGACATTTCGTGGTAGCAGATCACGCCTTCGGCAAAGTAATGGCAGACCATGCTGCGACGCGTGCTGCCGGCTTTTTCGATCGGACTGCCGCCATGCAAGAGGTTGGCGTGCCAGATAAGTACATCGCCGCGACGGGCCAGGAAAAGCCGTTTTTCCAGGTGATGCTGGGTGATCACACTGGCAATTTTATCTTCATAACGGCGGTTACTGTGTTCGCCGATCGTAAGGGCGGTATTGCCCGAATTATAATCTTCGGTGCTTACGAAGGGTAGTTTCTGGCTACCGGGGTAATAAAACAGCGGCCCGTTTTCCTCGGTACAATTTTCCAGCGCAATCCAAGTGGCCAAGAGATAGCCGGGCGGCTCGGTGGTCATGTGGATCGAGTCGGAGTGTGCGCGCTGTTCGCTGCCCAGGGTGAAATTGAGCGATTGGAACGGAACGGCCGGCTTGCCCATCAAAAAATCAAGCAGGCGCAATATCTCCGGCTGTCGGAAAAATTGCGTATCGGCCAATACACTGGTTTCGTGTAGATTGACAATTTTCCGACCTGTATAATTATAACCGGCCTGTCCTGATTGCAACAGCGCGTCTACTTCGGCATTCAACGCATCCGTGGCCGCCGGTGGAAAAAAGTTTTCCAGCACCAGGTACCCGTCAGTGACAAAAAGGCGGATAGCCGCGCGCGTTTTTTCGTCAAATTTTTGAAAATCCGGATGTTGTGCCAAAAGAGAAAGTGCATCGGGGCGATTGAGCCACGGGATATCGTTCTCCGTGCGCTGCTTGAAATCGCGACTTCCCAGCGGACTGAAGATACTTTTGCGCAGGCCGTAGCGGCGATACAGCGTGCGGTTCGGCTTGAGGCGATCGGCCTGCAGGAAGTTGTTCAGCACATAGACCGCTTTGAGATTGCGCAGCCAGCCGGTGTATTTTTGAAAAAGACGTTGGAGCATCATGCTGGCAAAGGTAGGTATTTGGGAAATTGATCCGGAACCTTTGCGCAGTCATTTTACCGTCGTATTGCTGAAAGGCAGCGACCAGGCCGTCGCTGTGGGAGCCTGCCATTAATGCGCTAAAGGTTGCTTTTTCGGCCGAGTAAAAAATATTTTCCCATTTTTTAAAATTATTTTAAAGATTAAAGTGTTGATTATCAAATACTTATTTTAAACCTATAAGATAGTACCATGCTAAGATTGGTTCTATGTATTGCAAAGAACCTGTTTTTACCATACCTTTGTTGCATCAATTTTAGCATTGATTACAGCAAACTATGAAATCACATTTTCAGTCCGGTGCTCTTGCGATCGTCTTGCTTTTTACGGCCGGTGCTTGCAGTCTTGAATCGATTCGTCCTTCCAGCATGTTAGTTGCGCTGCCGCGATTGCTCAGCACGGGTGCCAAAATTGCCCCGGCGGCTCCAGCCAATATTACGCTAGGCGCGTTTTTTCACCTGAAACAGGACGTTCGTTTGCCATCCGAATTAACCGCACCATCCTGGGAATTTCCCATCAAATCCGACATTGGCCTACAAGCCTTGCGGATTGCTCAAACCAGCATAAAATAACAAAAAACGATATGGACATCGAAAATGCCAAGGCGCAAATGCGCAAAGGGGTACTTGAATTATGTATCCTATCCATCATCGAGGAAGACGAAGTGTATCCAAGCGACATTATAGCCAGGCTAAAAAGCAATGACCTGATTGTAGTCGAGGGTACGCTTTACCCGCTCCTCACCCGTCTGAAAAACGACGGACTTCTGGACTACTCCTGGCGTGAGAGCAACTCCGGGCCACCGCGCAAGTATTTCAAAATTACCGACACCGGCCGACAGTTTCTGGAAACATTGACCGCCAGTTGGCAAAAACTAGTGCAGTCGGTAGATCAAACCCTCACAAAAATAGACGGATAAACAAGTCCTTCTGTTTATTTCAAGTTTGTCAATCCCCGATGCCCTTCGACCAACTTATCATACAACTAACTGACAATGAACAAGATACTAAATATTAATTTGGGCGGTTACGCCCTGACAATAGATGATGATGCCTACGAATACTTGCAGGCATATCTGGAGAGCATCCGCAATCGCTTTCGTGAAAGTGACGGTCGCGATGAGATCCTGGGCGATATCGAAACGCGCCTGGGTGAACTGATCAGCCAGGGCATGGGCAATCGCAGTATCGTGATGCTGCCGGATGCCGAAGCTGCGGTGCAAGTGATGGGCCGCCCGGAAGAATTTGGGGGCGATCCGGAAGGAAGCACGGCTACCAGTACGAATAGCAGCCAGACCAACCGCGGCACCGGCACGCCGCCACCACTGATACGCACCGGCAAACGGCTGTTCCGCGATCCCGAAGATGCGCCCATCAGCGGTGTTTGCTCGGGTTTAGCAGCGTACTTTGGCATACAAGAGCCGATATGGATGCGCTTGATTTTTGTGTTGCTGGCCATTATCACCGGCGGATCATGGATCATTGTTTACTTTTTGATGTGGGCATTGATCGCACCCGCTGTCACGGCTGCCGACCGGCTGGCCATGCGCGGCGAGCAGGCCAATGCAGAAAACATCGCCCGTGAAATCGAAGATGGAGTGCATCGTTTCGGCAAAAACGTCGGTATATTTGGCCGCGAAATAGGCCAGAAAAGCCGTTCAACGGGTGGTTCCTGCCTGATAGCCCTGCTAAAAATCCCCGTTGTATTTGCGATTGTCATTTTGGCAATCATGCTCATCAGTATTTTAATTGGCTGGGTGAGCGGTATTGTCGGCCTGGTATCAGCAGCACCACTCATCCCGTATTTCAGTCCTTTTTCGAGCGGCATGACCTGGCTGGCATTCTTCAACGTGTTTTTTCTGGTTAGTCTGCCGGTTATTGGTCTGATACTGCTTTGCAGCCATTTATTGTTCAAAACCAGTACTCCGAAGTGGTTGAGCAGCAGCCTGGGTTTGTGGTGGGGCATTAACCTGATTGCCAGTTTCTTCTTTATCGGGTTTGGAGTTAGTAGCTATGGGCAGAGCAATACCATTACCCAGGAGATTGATTTGAGCAGTGTCCCAACGGATACCTTGCGGGTAGAAGCCTCCGTGCTGACGCCTTATACAAATACCAATGTTAATTTCGGATTTGATAACGACGATGACAATAATCCACACGTTACGGAAAACGGCCTGGACATAAACGGGATGGTGGAAATTTACGTTCGGCGCAGCACTTCCAATCATTTTGAATGTACACAGGCAATTACCGCACGGGGCTCCGATTATAACGAGGCGGCGGAAAATGCAGCCAATACCAATTTCAAAATAACCCCGGAAGGCACCATTCTGCGTATTCCAACTGGTTATACAGTCCCTCCTGGCGGCAAATGGCGCGTCCAGATAGTAAAAATATACCTGGGTGTACCGGTTGGCAAAGCGATTACATTTGGTAAACAGATTAACAATCGGGTGCGTAGTGGTAATTACGACCACAACCAGGGATACATCTTCGATACGCCCAACCGCGTATTTATCATGACAGAAGATGGACTGCGCTGCAAAGATTGTCCGCAAATAGGCGACCGTAATTACCGGAGTGATCGCGACTATGAGAACTTTATTCTGGAAGGTAATTTCACGACTGAAATCCGGGAAAGTAACGAATTCAGCGTGCAGATCGAAGGTGCGACCAACGCCCGCGAGCAGATACAAATTATTCGGCGCGACAACAAGATCACCTTCACCACCGATGGCAAAACCGTTAGTCCGAATCTGAAGGTAATTATTACAGCCCCCACTTTTACGTCTTTAAAAGCAGAGGATACCGGCGATATTACCATCCGCGGTTTTGATGAAGGTCGGGCCACCATTTCGGTGGTCGGTACATCGAAAGTAAAAGCCTCTTTCGATGTGGACAATCTGGACATTACCCTTTCGGGCCAGTGTAGCCTTAATTTGATGGGCGAAAGCAATGATCTGGAAATTAACCTGAACGACGGCGCTGTATTAGAGGGTGGAAACTGGCGTACCGATCGGGTAACGATCGACGCATCCAACAATTCAAAAGCCCGTGTATATGCCAAGGATAATGCACGTATCCGTAAGGATGGTACCAGTGAAGTAAAGGTAGATGGTGGAGCCAGGGTGGATGATGATGACAATGACAACAACCATTAAACAATCTAACCAAAATATTTCCCTGCGACCCGGTCATCAGCCGGGTCGTTTTGTTTATAGCCGGAAAAATCTGCACCTTGCGACTTATTTACAAATCAGCCGATGCTTTACCTTATTCCTACGCCCATTGCCGAGCAGGCATTGCATACCCTGCCGGCTTATGTGGTTGAAATTGTCAAAGAATTGGATGTGTTTATCGTAGAACGCGCCAAAACAGCTCGGCATTTTGTGAAATCGCTTGGACCACAAAAACCGATCTCGGAAATGATATTTGTTGAATTGGCCGACAATCAACAAAGTGCGGAAGCGGAAAGCGCTTTTCTGGCAGCCGTAAAAGCCGGTAAAAACATAGGATTACTCTCTGAAGCCGGCTGTCCGGGTGTAGCCGATCCCGGTGCGGCCATTGTTGCGGTCGCACATCGGGAAGGCGTACGCGTAGTGCCACTGGTCGGGCCGTCGTCCCTGTTGCTCGCACTGATGGCTTCCGGCATGAATGGTCAGTCATTTGCTTTTAACGGATATCTGTCGCCTAAAAGACCCGAATTAGCGCGCGATCTGCGCCGATTGGAACAACTCGCCGATCGCCATCAGCAAACCCAGTTTTTTATCGAAACGCCCTATCGCAGCCAAATGGTACTGGAGGTTGCGCTCGAAAGTTTGCAACCGCATACCCGATTCGGGGTGATGCAGGATTTGACCGGCGCTGCTGAATTTGTGCGTTCACAGCCCGTAAGAGAATGGAAAAAAATGGAGTTGATCACATTAGTAAAAGCGCCGGCGGTTTTTTTGATCGGGAAATGAATGGTCATGCCTACATTTGCAATCTTTGTTTTAACCGGATATTTCTATGGACATTGTAAAAGATTACCTCGATATTCTTCAAAACATTGAAAACGCTATCCTAGATGTTTTCGAAACCACGCCGGAGTTGCGCGATCCGGACATCATCCTTGCCTTAGAGCGACTTGCATCCCAATACACGCGGGAAAAGAAAAAACTGCCGACGTTGCCGGTAGCACTGCCGGAAAGAAGCATGCTCATCTTTAATGCAGTGCGTGCGGCTTGTGAATTGCGACTGGATCGTACTGCCCTGGTAGAAATTGAGGACCATGAATTTGCTTATCGGGTGCCACTTCGCCTGTTGATTCCCTGCATTGATCGCGTGCTTAAATCCGCTCATACCTGGCATAAAAGAGATGGTCAACGAGGCTATCTGCAATTTATCGGAAAATTCTTATAGCCACACGCTCACAAAGATAAAAATTGCCTATTTGGCTTAACACATAAAAAATATTTGAAATTTGCCGGTTTAGACTAATTTTGTGTTATGAAAACTTGTGAAGTCAGGTAAAATAACTTTACCAATTCACTTATCAGCCCACTTCTAACCAAAAACCTACTCCGCCTTGAACACTGACTGGAACTTTGTCGCCGACACGATTCGTCGTCGAAAATGCGTATTATTTATCGGTCCGCAAGTGTACGCCGATGCGGCGGGTGTATCGCTCGATGAAGCGCTGTGCAACATGCTCGACGCGCGCAATCCCGATAATCCGTACATCCGGGCATTCTACGAACAGGATAATTTCTTTCTGTTTCGGGAGAATAAATTCAAAAGCCGCGTTATCTCACAAATCCGGCAGTTTTATTCCCAACCGTTTCCCCATGTGGAGACAACGCTGGAAAAAATAGCCCGCATCCCTTTTCAGATCGTCGTTTCCCTGACGCCCGATCGGCTTTTTTCCAATATTCTGACCAAATACGGGGTAAATCACCAGTGTAATTTTTATCACTACGGCCAATCGGCGCGTCCATTAGAGAAACCGGTGCAAGACTTGCCGCTGTTTTACAACCTGCTTGGCTGGACGGAAGAAGACGAGTCACTGATATTGACCCACAACGACTTTTTTAGTTACCTGGAAGCCGTTTTCGCGGGTGGGAAAATGCAGATGGACCTGAAATCGGAACTATTGCAGGCCAATAATTACATCTTTCTCGGCATGCCTTACGGCAAATGGTACATGCAATTGTTGCTGCGTGTACTCAACCTGCACGTAGATGGCGCTAATTTCGAACGTATTTCGCCGGTACCCGCTGCGCTCGATGTGAGTACGCGCACCATGTATGAGCAGCAGTTCAAGATACAGTTTGTCGATGAACAGGTGGACAAATTTATCGATGACCTCTACGATAACTGTGAAAAACAAGGTCTGCTGCGTAAAATCGATACTGCCAACACAATGAGTGCGCCCGACAGCGCGGTGAACCTGGATACGATCGTAGACTTGGTGGCCTATGGTGAAACCAAAAAAGCGCTTGAATCGCTGCGCGGGCTACTGGGGCCTTTACGGGTGGTGAAGTCGGCATTGCGCGAACATGAAACCTCGGTGATTCTATTGTTGAGCCGGTTTGAAGTACTGGATCGAAAATCATTGGTCGGTGCCGTTTATTCGCAGGAAGACCATGTGGAACGGGCAAAAATAAACTACGATCTGTTAGAGATTATCAATAAAATCCGGGACGTGTTGTGAGTAAAAGTTATTTGCTAACTGCCAATCACCCAAAATGACGTTATGACCCTCAACACGTTACAATACCGTTACCCTGGCGCACGCCCATTCACTCCTGAACAGCAGCACTTGTTTTTTGGGCGCAGCAAAGCAGTGCGCGAACTCTACGCACTGTTGCAAATGGAGCAGTTGATCGTGCTGTATGCCAAATCGGGGCTTGGCAAAAGTTCGTTGCTCAACGCGGGGATCGTTCCACAAATCGAGCGTGATGGCAAACTTACGCCCCTCAATATCCGGTTTAATGCCTGGACGGAAGGGAAAACCGAAACGCCGGCGCAAATTACCCGGGACAGCCTCCTGAGCGATTATGACCAAAGTAATTTCCTCCCTAAAATATTTCCCGACGACCGATCCTTGTGGTTTGCTGCGAAGACCCGACAAATCAACGAAAACCAGTCCGACCGGGGCATTTTTCTGATTTTTGATCAGTTTGAGGAACTCTTTACCTACCCGGAAGAACAGATTCAGCAATTCGGACGGCAATTTGCCGAGTTGTTGCAGGCTGCGGTACCGCAACGCGTGCGTCGCATGGCCGAATTATTCATTCGCGCCCAACCGGATTTGCTGACGGAAAGCGAAGATGATTTACTGGAAAGACGCCTCAATATTCGCATTGTATGCGCCATTCGTTCCGATCGGATGAGTTTGCTGGATAAACTCACGCCGTTTGTGCCACAAATCCTGGCCAATCGCTACGAACTGCAAGCGCTGGCGCGCGAGGAGGCCCGTGCGGCCATTGAAGAACCCGCCCAGAAACCCGATCAATACATTTCTCCGCCATTTGTATACACCCCGGCGGCGCTGGATACCATGTTGAATTACCTGACTAAAAGCAATAGTCAGCCGATCGAATCCTTCCAGTTGCAGATTCTCTGCCAGTCGGTCGAACAACAGGTGTTGCGAACCAGAGATACCCAGGTCGATCAATCCGATGTCGGGGATCCGGAGCAAGTATTCCGCAATTATTACGACACGCAAATTGCGCAGATAGAAGACCCTAGCGAGCAATTGTCGGCGCGGCGGCTGATCGAAGAGGGGTTGGTGTATGAGAAAGAGCAGCGCCGTTTGACGCTGTTTGATGTACAAATCCTGGATAATTACAGCATTCGGGAAGACCTGTTGCGGCGTCTGGTGGATACGCACTTATTGCGTGCCGAGCCTAATCTGCGGGGCGGTTACACGTACGAATTAAGTCACGATACGCTCGTTGCGCCCGTGTTGAAAGCCAAAAGTAAACGCCTGGAGGCCGAGCGGATCGTGGCGGAAGAAGAAGCGTATGCCCAGCGGGAAGGCGAACTGAACGCAGAAAGACGCAAGCGCAAACGGGCTTCGCAACTGGCCATCGCCGGATTTGCACTGTCGGGGCTTTCGATTGCGGCGCTGGTTTTTGCGGTTATCCAGACTATTTCAGTGCAAAATGCCAAGGATTTGGCCGAGCAGTCGCAAAAAGAAACCCAGATAGCACTTACGAATCTAAAACGGGAGCAGGCCGACAAGCAAGGTTTGCAGCTGGAAAATCTGGTGCAGGACGCCCAGGTGTACGAACGCGCCGAACTCTGGAGCCTGGCATTGCGCACGATGCAAGAGGCCAGAAAAATTGACTCGACGAACGGTATGATTAATCAAAAAATAAAGCAATACGAGGTGCAATCAAAAAAATAACCAGGGAAACGATACCCCACAACAGCCTTCCTGACAGACTTTACAAAAACCATTTGATCTATGAAAACCTTGTTATTAAATACCATGCGTTTAAGCAGCCCGGCCAATGCACCATCCCAGCATTCGATCAATCAGTGGCACCCTGCTTTATTGGGTTGCCTGATCTGGCTTTTCCTGTTTCCTGCGATTGGTATGGCCCAGCATATTACCTGTGACCGTGGAGACTGCGGCAGTTTCGACAAAATCGTTCGCGATGCCCAGCAGGCTATTATTGATAAACAATACAGCGTCGCCATTCGATTGTACAATGCCGCCCGCGTATGTTGTCCGGCTGCGCAATCGGCCATTGACGATGCGGTGGAAAAAACATTTGCAGCCATCGATCAGCAGCGGATCGATGCGCAAAATGCCAGTTTGCGGGAAAAAAGCGCCAGGATTACCGCTACAGAAGCCCAAAAAATGGCCGAAAATGCCCAACGGGCCGCAGAAAAATCTTCAAAATCAAACCGACTGGCGGCACTGGCGCTTAAAAACGCCAAGAAAGACCCAACGCTGGGCCTGCATTTGGCCAACCTTGCCTGGCAGACCGCGTATGATTCTACGCTTGGTTATTGTACTGAACCGGGTGTGACGGCGGTTTTGCACGACATCATCAGCGATGAAGAATCCTGGATGTTCCGTCCATTGAAAGGGCATACCGCCCGTGTAAACAGCACTGTTTTTTCACCCGATGGCACGCGTGTACTTACCGCCAGCAACGACCGGACAGCCATGATATGGGATATAAATGGCCATCCCTTAGACACCCTTAGGTGGCATACAAACTTTGTAAAAAGGGCAACTTATTCGCCTAATGGGAAATTTATTTTGACGGTAAGTGCGGATAGTACCGCACGGGTCTGGAACAAAGATGGCGATTCACTTTACACGATTAAAATACCCAAAACCAAAATCATTACCGCTGAATTTTTACCGGATAGTAAAAAAATGCTGGTTAATAACGGACAGGTTACGCTGTGGAATACGGAGAGCGGCAAGCAGATGCAAGTACTGGAAAATCCGACCAGCAAATTGGCCGCAGAAAACAGGAAACCTATAGAAACGACCCTTTTTTCGGCATATAGCCGCTATATTCTGACTGCGGCAAGAGATAGTCAAGTACTACTGTTCAACGACAACGGCACTTTTTTGCGGGCTGTAAAAAATAATTATTCGTACCCCCCGCTTATTCGCCTTTCGCCAAATGGGCGACAAATACTCACGTACGACAGCCAGGATAAGGGCATTTTTGTCTTGCGCGACACCTTGTTCAAGCCAACAGATACGATCCAAATGTTAGGAGGAACCGCGTCCGATGCTGTGTTTTCACCGGATGGAACTTTTATTTATTTCGGGTTTCAGGGAGGGGCGCTGCAAATTTGGAGTAAAAGTAAGAGCGCCGTTATTTATGGCAATCAGCGGAGTTATGGGGGCAATACATCGCTCAAATTGACTGACTATGACAAGATTATGCTGGATGCCGGCAATGGAGAAATTGTACTTTATAAAAGCGATGGTACCCTTCTGCGAAGATTTCAGGCCGATAACAACCTGCTGGTTTGTAGTGACATCGCGCCAGACGGGCAAACAATTGTCACTTCGGGGGAGGAACATTCTGTGCGCGTCTGGCACAAAAACAATGCGGTGATTGCCCATTTGAACAGGTCTTACAACAAGTTGGTCACGGATGAATTTTCTGCTGACCAGCAAGCCGTGCTGGGCAATTTTGACAATGGCTACGGGGTCTATCAAAAAGCCACCGGCCATGTTAATTTGCTGCAAATACCCGCTGCCAAAAGGTTGCTCAACGCTGAATTTGCACCTAATGGAATGATCGTTGCCAGCTGCGCCGACAGCACCGTTCTACTGCTGAATGGCGCAGGTAAATTATTGCATACCCTTCAATCTGGGTATTCAAAAACCAGCCTTTCCACTTCGGTCACTTTTCTGCCGGAAGATCAGGGTTTGCTTACTGTGGGCGATTCAATTCGGACCTGGGACTACGAGGGGCATTTGGTCAGCACATTTAAACTGCCGACTGCGGAGCGTTTTTTTGCCGCGCCAAATGCCGCGCACTTTTTGATTTACAGCAATAATACGGCTTATTTAGTGGATCGTAAAGGGCAGATCATTAAAATTTTCAATAATTTTTATCGCTCATCTTCCAGCGTTTTTTCTACGGACAGCAGGTATTTCTATTTCATGAATACAAATTATGAATACGAATTATGTGATGTGGATGGTCACCTTCTGCATACCTTTAAAAGATCAGAATCAAGTAATAGCGCAAGAGGTCCCCTTTTTTCTAAAGACAACGCTTTTATTTATTTCCCCCTAAAAAGTACCTTGCTGGGGCGCTGGAAAATACAGGGAGATTCACTCCCGCCTATCGAAACCCATTGCCACGAATTTTTCAACTTTTCCCTGTCGCCTAAAGGCAATTACATCTTATGCAGCGATGCGAATGGCACTATCAATCTACTGGATAAAGCGGGAAAATTTATGCAAAAGATTGAAGGCCATACGGGCGATATTTCTACCGTCTGTTTTTCGCCGGACGAGCACTATTTATTATTTTTCGCCAAGGATTTTTCCATTCGCTGCTGGAATATACTGCAAGCCACGATGTCAGTTTGGGAAGGCCATACCTCGGCTGTTACACGTGCGGTCTTCTCTCCAGACGGACAATACGTTTTTTCAGCCGCCAGCGGAGGCATTGTAAAAATATGGGAAGCAAAAACGGGCAATCAACTGCGTACAGCCCTTACTGAAAACGGTTCAGGCATTACAAATATCCAGTTTTCAAAGGACAATGAACTGATTCTCGTGATTAATGGGTACGCGCAAACGTTCCTTATCGAAGGGCTTCCACTGTATATGCGTAACCACCAGGCCCTTTCTGTAGCCGATCTCGTCAAGGCAAATGCCGGATTGGACCCCCAAGAGGTACTACAAAAAGCCACAGCCGACGAAATTGCCGAGGTCGGCGAATACTATTTTGATCGCCAGCAATTTATCCTGGCCAAGGCATATTTTGAGCAGGCGGAGCAGCGGCAGCACCGTCCCACGTCGCTGATTTACTTAGATATTATTGCGCGAAAAAATGGCGCGGGATTGTCCCTTGATAAGTTCCTTGCCGATGATCAACCTGGCAATCTGTGCGATTATGGTAAATATTTCTACGATCAGGCCAAATTAGATACTGCACAACAATTTTTCGAACGCGCGGAGACGTTTGCACATTCTTTCCGTGCATTGTCCGGTTTGAAAGAGATAGCCGTCCGCAAAGGGGAGAAATTTAACCTGCAACAATTTTTATTGTTAGAGGAAGTCGGCGATCTTCGAAATGCCGCCCAAAGTATCTATCGCGAAGATCCCGCACTGGCAATACAGGTTTATGAAAAAGCCGAGAAAATTCAACATACTGAGTCTGTTTTGTTGCAGATTGAAAGGATCGCTGTTGAGAACAATTTACCGTTTGATTACAGCCGCTTTATGGCTTTTGACAATGCGGTAGAGAACGCGGATTATGCCAGTCGTCTCAAAAACCGAAGACGCTGGGCCGATGCATATAATCTCTACGAGCGAATCGCCCAGGAAGACCCTAGTTCAGATATTTTAATGGATCAATATGAAGTTGCGGCGAAACTGAACAAGTCTTTTGATATATCGCGGTTCTTAGCCACCAATGACCCCGACTTACTCATAAACTACGCAGAAGCCATGATGCGGATG
>JBBRDQ010000064.1:0-21827 GCA_038203695.1 Chitinophagales bacterium | reverse complement strand
TGATTTGTGGTAAGTTCCCCCCGTCAGCGGTTAAGCCCTAAAAGTTCGCTGTGTTTTATTGCTTTACGGGAATATTTCTAAAATCAACGATAAAATACTCGCCGTAAAGGTCTCTACATGAGATTTGCATCTTGGCAATTTTAGTTATTTGTACAGAGTTGCCAAATGAAAAACTTGCTTTAACTGGAACATCTTTTACTACGCTTTTTCTCAACCATTGATAATTTTCAGTAACATCCGATACTTTCGCTTCTACAAGTTTGTATTCATTTCCTTCGGTATCGAAAATTCTACTTTGCTTATTTGTTTGATTACTTGTTTGCTTACTTGTTACATTAACCATTAATTCGGTATCGTGTCCTTTACTGGTAATCAAGAATTTGCAAATAACTTTTCCACCCGACGTTTTACATTCTTGTAACTCAAACAAAAAACCTGCTTGTTCAAAAGTATTTATAGGAGTCAACTTGGGGTCAACTATAACTGTTCCGCAATTAATTTTAAAGTCTTTATATATTACATTTCTTCTCGTCAAGTCAATTGTTTCAGTCTTTTTACTGCCACCATTTGGACATTTGGCTTCCAATTTTAGTGTGCTGACATCGTACTGTGTCCTGTTTAAGGTCAATTCAATTTTATAGTTTCCTGATGCATCAGTTTTTGCAGTTTTTACGATGTCTGCAACTTTCACCTCCACTATTGCGCCCTCCAAATCTCTCTCATCTTCATCCACAACTTCTCCTGTGATTAGCAACCTATCATCTCGAAATTTTGAAAGTTTGATATTCAAGGTGTTGCTTTTTTCTTCTGTCGTGATATTGAATGTGCCTTCTAAACCTTGATATCCTTCTTTGCTGACAATGTAGTGGATTTCACCTATGGGCATGGATTTATCAAAAAAAGCCTTGCCGTCGCTACCAGTTGTCTTGGTTGCCCATCCGGCTTCCTTGATAATTACGGAAGCCCCTGCTACTGGCTTGCCAGTAGCATCTTCGGAAACAAAAATTGCCATTGAGGAAAATGTTTGAGCCAAACATTCTGTGGCAATTAAAAAAGCAAATAAAAAAGCAATAAAAAATTTCATATTTTACAATTTGATTGGTTGCGGCGACTTTTCTCGCCAGTCAATTGTTTCAGTTTTAGATTCTTTGTCCTTTGAGAGTGTGAGGGTTGATTGCCAGAAAGTTGATTTTTTTTCAAAATATCCCTCCAAGTAAAAACTACCTTCTTTGTCAGTCTTGACCTTTTTGAAAATGCAGTTTGGACAATATATTTCAACGTCAGCAATTCCCTTTCCATTTTCGTCCCTTACCTCGGTAGAATATCGTAATTTACTTTGCGTTTCAATCTTTGCCAGTTCGCTTTCTTTCACCTGTTGAGGGGAAGATATTTCGCCATCCGTGTTTCGTTCTGGTTGATTGCCTGTATTGCTATTATGGTTTTTATTATCTAGTTTTATTTCATTAGTCACATTTATAGTTGGCTGTCTGGTTTGTTGTTGTGTTTCTTCTTTTTGCGGCTTGGGGAATATAACATTCCATTGGCTCGCTATGACAGTAAGCAATCCAATGACGGCTATCCAAAGAGTATATTTTGTTTTTTTATCTTCATTCATCTTATTCATTTTTCTTTTTGATTACAGCGAACTAAGGTTATCCGTCAACTCCCCCCATAGGCGCCCATTGCGTGAAAACCCATTATGTCAACCGCGCAGTTGCGTGAATCCAACCCAAACTGGCTGGATTCACGCAACGCAAGGGGACAAGAAAAATAGGCGGGCAGGTGATTTGTAGAGCGATCCTCACCAATAGCAGTTGCGTGAATCCAACTCAATCGGCTGGATGCACGCAACGCAAAGGCATATACGATAGGGCAAGGAAATGGCGCGAGTTGGTTCATCTGGTACTGATTTGGATGGACGAATGTAGTGTTATGTTTTAAATATCCCAATCATCCAGCGGACTTTTTATTTTATCCCAACTTTTTTTGGTAATATTGGGTATAGATTTTGGTTGTTTTACGGTTTCCATGCCCTAAAAGGTGTTGAATATAGCGTACATCTACCTCTTTTGTTGCCGGGGCCTAACCCTATAATAATGTGGCCTGTTATAATACTTACGGCGCACGGTTCAGGGCTGCACACAGTGCGGGATTCTTGGTAACTATAGCCATTACAACGTGGTTTTGAATGTTTTTATCTCATAAGTATCAGGTTATCAACATTTTATGAAGGATTTATTTTCAAACCACGTTATGTTGGCTGTAACTTCATAAGACGCACAACGGCTGAGGGCTGTACAAATATTTCCATGAAGCACGTCAATGCGTTGCTAGTTGCCATTTTGCTTTGTCAGACCGGCATTATCTTTAGCAAAATCAGCAAGGATTAACTTATACCCGGTTCGGATTCGTCTTGCAATCGCAAGTAGTGGTGAGTGGATGTGCAACATTAGGCGTTGCGCCTCGGTTTTGTCACTTTTTGCGTCCAAAAAGTAACCAAAAAGACCTGGCTTTCGAAAAACTCAACCATTTTGCTGCATCGACGGCGACGCAAAAAAACTCGCCGCATGGTTTGTGTCGGGCCGTTGGCCCCGGTGATTCGGTAGGCTCAAACAGTTTTTTGCTTCCTCCGCCGCTGATGCAGCAAAATGGGGGTTTTTCTAAGGCCACCAAACGCCTGCCCAATCGAAGGGGAATAACAATTGCCGGGGCTTTGCAATAGATCAAGTAAGGGGCAATCTACATCATAAACGTGCGGCATCCGATTTTTTTCGTATCCTGAAATACGGCATGCCCGTTTTCTTTACAAAAACTCGCATGCCGCACGTTCTGCCTACTTCCCAATCTCAATATCCCTGAAAGATTTTATATCTCTGGAGGAAGCCCCCGACTTAATGGTGTACAAGCCCGTTTCCAGTTTCCAGCCGGCGGCTTGCTCATCCCAATATCTCAAATCTGCAACCGGAATAGCAATGGTCAGATTATCCGTCTCGCCGGGTGCCAGTTTACGGGTTTTGCTGAAGGCCTTCAGTTCCTGATTGGGTCGGTCAATGCCGGAGTTGGGTTTTGAAACATAGAACTGCACTACCGCTTTTCCGGGTTGATCGCCGGTGTTTTTTACCGACAAGGCGATATGGAGGGTATCATTTTTCAAAACTACTTCCGTATTTCCATATTCAAAACGGGTGTACGACAAGCCAAATCCAAATGGATAAGATACCGGCAGATTGACTTTGTCGAAATGCCGGTAGCCTACGTAAATCCCTTCCTCGTAGCGGGTATAATCCTCGTTCCGGATTTTATCTTTTTCTGCTTTGTCACCGCTGAAAAACTGAGCCTTGAGGTCAAATGGCGTACCGTTTAAGGGAAAGTTGGCGCTGGAGGCGTGGTCATTCACCTGGACAGGAAAAGTCATTGGCAGTTTTCCGCTTGGATTAACCTTGCCGCCGAGAATATCAGCCACGGAATTTCCACCTTCCTGTCCGCCCTGCCAGGCGCATAAAATGGCGTCGGGCTGTCCTTTCCACGAGGCCGTTTCAATGACGCCGCCGATATTCAGTACCACGACGACCTTTTTGCCGGCGGCATGAAATGCCTGACACACCAGATTCATCATATCCTTTTCCTGCTGGGTTAAAAGAAAATCATTCATTTCGACCCGGTCGCCACCTTCACCGCTATTTCTGCCGATGGTAATAATGCCGATATCCGCGCTGCCGGCAATGTCGTTTACCATATTGGAAGCGTACGTAATTTGCGGCGGATTGTAAGGAGTGGTCATGGCAGAAAAACCTTCCGGCCGGATGAATGCTTTTTTATTCGCCACTTTATGCTGGTCAAAAGCCTCTTTTGCTTTTTCATTGATCCGGAAGCCGGCATTTTTCAAGCCTTCTTCCAGCGAAACGGCATAGGCTTCATTCACGTCGCCCGAGCCGGTGCCGCCTACGATCAAATCGTAAGACGTAACCCCAAACAGGGCCACATTTTTACCGGCCGACATAGGAAGGGTATTTTCATTTTTCAACAAAACCATGCCCTCCGAAGCCGACTGCCGGGTGATTTCGGCATGGGCTTTCAAATCCGGATTGTTGCCGTACTGATAACGCTGCATTTTCTTGCTGCCCAGTATCAATTTCAGCAGGCGTTTGACGGAGATGTCAATATCTTCTACCGACAATTCGCCATTCCCTTGCGCTTTTGTCAAGGCATTCCATTGTCTTTTTGTACCCGGCTCCAGCAGGTCGTTGCCGGCACGGATCTGGGCAGAGGCATCTTGCCCGCCAAACCAGTCGGACATGACCACACCTTGAAAACCCCAATCGTCCCGCAAGACATCCGTCAACAAATACTTACTTTGGGAGGTATAGGTGCCGTTTATTTTATTGTAGGAGGACATCACCGTCCACGGCTGGGCCTTTTTTACAATAATTTCAAACCCTTTGAGATAGATCTCCCGCAACGCCCGTTCGGAAATAATGGCGTCGTTAAACGACCGGTTCGTCTCCTGGTTATTGCCGGCAAAATGTTTTACGGAGGTGCCCACTCCATTGGATTCTATGCCGTTGACCATGGCTGCTCCAATATTGCCCGACAACACCGGATCTTCTGAGTAATACTCGAAATTTCTGCCACAAAACGGATGGCGCTGTATGTTGGCACCCGGTGCCAGGATCACGTCTATACCATACTCAAGCGCTTCATTTCCCATGGAATTGCCTACCTCTTGCACCATATCCACATTCCAGGTGGAAGACAGCAACGTACCGATCGGAAAAGCCGTGCAAAAGTAGGTTCGGTCTTCCTTCTTCCGACGGGATTCAATCCTCAATCCGGCGGGACCGTCTGACAGATAAATGGCAGGAATACCCAGCCGGGGCGTCGGCACGATGGTGCCGACTGCACCTGCTATGCCTTCGCCTTCCTTGACCATCCCCAAACCGGAAGCCATACCGGACCCTTTGAGCAAATGGATTTTTTCCTCCAGGGTCATTTGCGACAGCAGGTCATTTGCCCGTTCTTCTACCGACGTTCGGTCATCCTCGTAGGTGTCGAGTTTCCCGTTTCCGTTTCTATCCGGAAAGGTGTAACCATCCACCGAGATTTCCTTGAAGTTGAGGTTTTCGGCATAGTCCTTTTCAAAAGTAAGAAAAGTAGACTTGATATACAGCCAGCCTCCGAAACCTGCGATCGCAAGCAGTACAAGGAGAGAGACCAGGACAATGAGGGAACGTTTAAGAAACTTTTTCATTTTTGAAGCATTTGTGACAATTCGCCACAAACGTATGCAAATAAATATTTGTGGCAAAATGTCACGAATATTTATTTTTGCGGCATGGACTTCAAACATTTTCAGGAACGCGGTTTCGAACACTTTCTGCCCAACTTATCCATCGACCTGGTGATCATTGGTTACGAGGGCAATCAACTCAAGGGCCTTTTGTTGAAAATAGGGGAAAAGTGGCTTTTGCCCGGTGGTTATATCGGAAAAGAGGAGGCTGTGGTAGATGCTGCGGCCCGTAGATTGCAGGAGCGTACCGGCATAGAAAACCCCCACCTGAAGTTTTTAGCGGTTTTTGGGGCAAACGATCGCCAGTTTACGAACGAGTGGGTAGCACATTGGCAAAAAATGGGGGTGGCGTGGAACGAGAATTCCTGGTTGAACACACGGTTCGTATCGTTGGCCTATTATTCCCTGGTTGACATCAGCAATACTTTTCCGACGGTTCACAGTATCGATGAGGATTTTGGCTGGTTCGATCTGGATGCACTGCCCGATATGTGGATGGATCACGCTTCCATCGTACGGGAAGCCAGAGATCGCTTGAAAGAAGACCTGAAACACGAAGAAATTACCCATAAATTATTGCCCGCGCAGTTCACAATGCCGGAACTGCACCAACTCCACGAAACCATCTTGGAAACAAAATTAGACCGCAGCCGATTTCAGAAAAAGATGCTTTCCGCCGGCTTGTTCGAGCGGCTGCCCAAACGACAGCAGGAAACGCCGGGCAGTAATCCTTACCAGTACAGCGTCAAGAAAGACATTGGTGCGGATGAGATATAACAGGACCGGACCGTAGCATACCTGCAATCCTAGTGACGGGGTGACTTCAAGCACACTACTGAACATTTTTTCTGCCATAGAGATACAGCGTTTTTAATAATATGCCTGGAAGAAAGTCAAAATCGCTCACATTATACGTATAAAGTGGTAGTTGATGCACTACCGCAGTTGCCACAATGATGGCATCTGGTATTTGGAGTCCATGACTGAGTTTGTAGACTTCTATAACTCAATTGCTTTTTGCGATATGGCATATACATCTGAAAAACAGTTTATTAAACAAAACCCCGCGTGCCGTTGCCAGACGCGGGGTATGTGCCCTCATAGTATGTTTCGTGGGAATTATGGTTTTGGGGTCGTTTTGTTCTGACATTTCGGTTCGTTCTTTCGGTATCTTACCTTATTCATCAAAACAGTACTTCCAGTGTTTGTCAATTGACTTGTAGCGGTTTGGATGGTGTTTTGCAAGCGTACTATAGTGTTTGTTACTTGAATTGATAGCCTTTTGGGTACGGCAGTGTGTGTATTTTGCTTGAATTGTACTAATTTTCAGCGCATTTCCGGCAAAAGCAATATGTGTATGTATTTCGTTTTGTACTAACGTAGTGTTTAAACGCACGCTTTAAAAAAGGTCACATCGTTGCGGGGCTTTTTTTCAGATACCGCAAAAAATAAATTTAGAGTCGTTGTTTTGCCTTTTATTTGACCATCTAAATGCCCTGGCTGTTGTTGAGATGAATACGTGCAGCGCCCATGGTATGTACCTATTTATATTAGCATCATGACAACCAGAAGAAGTTTTATTCAACAGAGCGCTACCCTGCTGGGTGCCTTGGCGCTGCACCAGAATTTTGCAGCTGCAGTACCGCATTTTCCTAACCCGCCTGGCCCGGATGAAGATTTCTGGCGACAGATCCGGCTGGCGTATGCCGCCAGTCCCACTATTATCAACCTGAACAACGGCGGCGTGTCGCCATCGCCCCGGGCCACTATGGACGCGCTGGATTATTACAACCGCATGTGCAATGAAGCGCCCTCCTATTACATGTGGCGCATATTGGAGCAGGATCGCGAACCACTGCGCGACAATCTGGCCGCATTGGCCGGGGTATCGCCGGAAGAAATTGCGCTCAACCGCAATGCCACGGAAGCCCTGAATACCATTGTTTTTGGGCTACCCCTGCAAGCCGGCGATGAGGTGGTTTTATCGAAATACGATTACCCGAATATGGTACATGCCTGGCAGCAACGCGAAAAGCGCGACGGCATCAAACTGGTGTGGGTAGAACTGGATTTGCCCTCCGAAAATGCAGAAGCCCTTATACAGGCGTACGTATCCAAGTTCTCGGCGCGCACCCGGCTGGTCCATCTCACCCACATTATCAATTGGACCGGTCAGATTTTGCCGGTGCGGGCCATCGCCGATCGCGCGCATGCCCAAGGCATCGAAGTGCTGGTCGACGGCGCGCATTCCTTTGCCTTACTGGATTACAAAATCCCGGACCTGGGCTGCGATTACTGGGGTACCAGCCTGCACAAATGGCTGTGCGGACCGCTTGGCAGCGGCATGTTGTGGATAAAAAAAGAAAAAATCGCCGGCATTTGGCCCCTGCTGAGCTATGACAAGCTTGACAGCGACAATATCCGCAAGTTCGAGGCGCTGGGCACCCGCAGTTTCCCGATCGAAATGGCCATCGGTTACTCGCTCGACCTGCATAATATGATCGGCACCCGGCGCAAGCAGGAGCGCTTGCAGTTCCTTAAAAACTACTGGATGGAACAGGTGCGGGAGCTGCCGGGCATTCAATTGTATACTTCCATGCACCCGGATTGGGGCTGCGCAATCGGCAACATTGGCTTTGCCGGCAAGAAACCTTCCGAGATTACCGGGCAATTATTCGACAAGTGGAAAATCCATACCACCAATATAGACTACGAAAAAATAAGCGGCGTACGCATTACTCCACACGTGTACACTACCACCGATGAACTCGACAAATTAGTGCGCGCGCTTAAAATAATTAGCCAAGGATGAGATTACACAAAATTTAATTACATTTACGGGGTAAAAATACCCATAGGATTTGCTCAAACACCCACCAAATGACATATTCAGAAATCAGTAAATTCCTGCGCACGCAAGGCATTTTTGAAAACACCAATCTGGATTTCGATGCGGTGTTGGAGCCCAAACTTAATTCTCCTTTTTTAAAGGTCTGGTCCAATTCGACCCAAAAACTACCCTTGGTACTTTGTGGTCCGATGGTGCGACGCGTCGAACCAGACTCAGTCACCGTCTGGGTAGCCCTGAAGGAGAAACGAACCGTTACATTAAGCGTACACCCCAATATCGGCGGCACGCCGGGTCCAGTCGAATTTGAAGGTGCCGAAGAAACGCTGGCCTTTGGAAAATTCCTGCATATCGTGGCAGTGACGGTGAAAGCACCGGCCGGCAAACGCCTCGCTTACGGGTCTTCCTATTTTTACAACCTCCACTTTGGTAGCAGCCAGGATCTGAAGGAAACGGATCCGTTAGGCCCCGTGCTGGGTGGCGCCAAACTCACCTATAACAATGAGGTGCTACCCTCTTTTGTCCTTCCGCCTGAAGACAATGTCAATAAAATCCATTTCGTGCACGGTTCCTGTCGCGGCATTGATTGTCCGGGTAAAGATGCCTTGGTAGGTCTCGATACCCTGCTGGCAGAATCCTGGAATGGGAGACGCCCCCAGCAATTGTTTCTTTCCGGCGACCAAATCTACGCGGATGAGGGCAACGAGATACTGGAAAACATGACCATCGATGTGGGGAATTATTTGATGGGAGATAGTAACCTGGAATCAGGTCCGGCCATTCCCGCCGCATTCACCTATTTGTCCACCGAAAAAGTGCAGGATCAGACCCATAAAACCCACAATCCTGCTACCATCGTCGCCGGCGAGCGAGGCGGCGATAACGCCGAAGAAATTGACTATATCCACAATTTGTGCGGATTCACCCCGACTTCGCGATTTCACCTTTTTTCCCTGGCAGAGTTCTTTGCCTGTTACCTGCTCACCTGGTCGGATGCACTTTGGCCCCGATTTTTCACCGATCCCAACGCCGTCAGTTGGGCTTTTGCCGTTAGTCATACCGATAGCGCAGCAGCCAAAGCGCACGAAAAAATAGTACATGACCTGACAAAAGAGGAGCAAAGACTTGCCGCAAAACTCAAGGAAGCAAAAAATGACCCGGATCGCGCCACTGCGCAAGCCGATCTAAAGCGCATCCGCAGCGGCCGTTCCAACGCGCATGCCCTGCCCGAAATGGTGCTGTTCGCCCAGGGATTGTCCAAGGTACGCCGCGCGTTGGCCAATATCGCTACGTACACCATGTTCGACGATCATGAAGTGACCGACGACTGGCACATGAGCCGCGAATGGGTACACCGGGCGTACGGACTGCCGCTGGGCCGGCGGGTCATGCAAAACGCACTGGCCGGGTTCGCTGTATTTCAAGCCTGGGGTAATACGCCGGAACGGTTCAAGCAAAAGGAAAAACCCACCGATAAAGAAACGAGTGGCCGCAGCCTGCTCCAAGCAATGTCCAGTTGGGTACTCAACGACTATACCAACAAAACCAATGAAACGGAGCAAATCGCCAATTTCCTCAAAATTCCCTTCTCTGACGCGCAAATACACGCCTTTACCCACATTGAAAAAGGGGACGGCCTGCCGGATGTATTCAAAGATTTTATCCCGGTCCAATGGAACTATCGCCTGGATCATCCCCGCTACGAAGTGATTTTTCTGGATGCCCGCACCTTTCGCTTTTTTCCCGGTTCGCACTACAAGGCAGCCGAACACCTCAGCGAAAAGGCCATCGACGCGCAATTGCCGCCGCTGACCGAGCCGCGCGAGGTAACGGTCGTGGTATCGCCCTGCAACGTCGTTACGATCCCGCTTTTTCGCAACTGGTTGACCGTCGGTCCCATGCCGCTCGCTTATTATCTACAGAAAAAATTCCGGGTCGAACACCATGAATTGATGTCGTACAACCCCGATGCGGCCGATTCCTGGGTAGTCGGCTCGCCTACTTTTGAGCTACTCATCAGCCGGTTGGCAGCGCGGGCTTTCCAGCGCGTGGGAGATGCCAAGCGTACCAATCGCGTGGTTGTATTGTCGGGCGATGTGCATTTCAGTGCCGCCGGCCGCATGGCTTATTGGGCCGAAAAACCGTTTAAACGCGACCCGGGCACCTGCGAGATGGTGATGGCGCACCTGGTGGCCAGCGGGATGAAAAATGAAGCGGGTGCCTGGAAAACGTTCAAACTCAACCAACTCGGTTATGAATTCGTCTCTCTGAAAGGCAACTTGCCCGACCCGGAGGTGATGATCGGCTACGCCCAAAAGCCTGATAGCCTGAAAGTTAAAGCAAAGGAAAATGAGTTGCTCTTGCGTACCCGATGGTTTCCCGATCACTATCCGAGTAGTTTCCTGCGCACGCCTTTGCTGCTCCCACAGCATAAAATTCATCCGGACGTGCAATTACCCAAACCCGAATGGATGTACCGCCTCGATTTTTTCCGGGGCGAGCGCAGGGCTCCGATGCCGGAGCAAACCGGCAAATTCATGCACCTGTTTTACGCTCGCTACAAGGCACCGGGTTCAGAGATCATCACGGACAATAATTTTGCCTCGGTCAGTTTCGATTGGGTGGGCGAAGGCAAACTCACTGCTGCGCTGACCCGGGACGGGCACACGATCAGCGTCCGCACCGCCCAGGATCGCCCCTTTCCACCCGCGCCTTTCTATGCCTTTATCGGCGAGGAAGTGGTATATGTAAAAAAAATCGCGGTGAGCGGCGACCTGGCAACTTTTATGGACATGGTGCGCGGCAAGGCCCATACGACGGCCATAGCGCATCCGACCGATGCCCCGGTGCGCATCCGCCAAGCGGTCAATCAATTGCACTGGGAAACGGCGGATAAAACCGAAGGCGATGTTACCCGGCGTTTCGGGCGCGAACTGACGCTGTTCAAAATACCCGTCGAGGTCACCGACCCGCAATTCACCCAACCTTCCACCAATACCTTATAAGCAAGCCCATGAATGACACTAAGGACACCAAAAATGTCGTGAAAGAGTTCATCTTAGTCGAATTTGACTTTTTGATGGGTATGGCATCCACGTTCAAATTAGTAGTGGACTATTTGTATTTATCGGGGTACGATCTGGGAGAAATGGAAGAAAGCGGCGGATTTAGCGGCGCCTCTGCGCCCGATGTATTTATGGAAGAACTCGCCAACTTTCGGGTGGTCTATGAAAATGCTTTTGAAAACTTTCCGGAGGAATTTGCCTCCTGGGATACGCTGAAATACAGCCTCCGCCAGGCATCCGAGATCTACGACGCGTACCTGGGCATCAAGGATGTGTATGATTTGGCGGGAAAAAACACCAAATTTGAAGATTTACCCTGGGGTGAAATCAGTTTGGAATTAGGCGAAAATCTCCTTTTTAAATTACTCCAAACCCGGTTCCCTTATCTCTACCGCCTTGCAATCCTGCTCGATTGGGTCCATCCGCCCGAAGATAAAGACCTCACCGACCCGGTCATTGACACTTCGGGCCAGATCATCCGCTATCCCCATAAAGGCAACGATTTCAGTGAACAGCGCTTCCTGGATTTCTTCGACGACCCGGCCAAGGTCTTGCAAGCGCGTTATTTTACCAAACCAGCCGCAGCCCGGGCGGCCCGGGCCGCTGGCGCGCCGGAGGTTTCCGACGACCCATTGTTTATACGGTTGCGCAATCTCGTCCGCAGCCTTGGCGGCAATGCCCATTATGGTTATAGCGAACTTGAATCGTTCGACTTGACCGAGGCGCAGCGGGCTGAATTTGCCAAGACCCTTTCATTCTGGGTGCCGGTTAACGCAAAAATGGAACTTGGGCTCAGCCTTTTTCGCCCCGATCAGGAATCGCCACTGACCGTGCGGCCTTCGGTAGCCTTGTTCGACGATAACGGTCAGTTTCTGAGTATCACCGAAAAAGATACCGGCGGTTTGCCCAAAGATACCAGCGGCAAGACCAAATTCGGCCTGGCCACCGGCGACTGGAACTGGGATTTCTTGCTTGACGGCGCGCTCAATGCCTTTACGATTGGACCAGATGGCTTTGGGATTGATCCGGGCGGCGCGCTCAACCTGCATATTACGGCCGGTCATGAAGACGTTGCAGCGTTTAATCGCGCCTTTGTTTTTGGGATACCGGAAGGCACCCGTTTAGAGATCGGCACCCTTGCTTTCGACGGCATCCTTAACTTGTCCGATGCGGGTATCGTGGCGGGCTTTGAAGTTACCGTGTCCAATTCCGGCTTTTATCTGAAACCCAGTGAAGGCGACACATTCCTGCTTTCGGTTTTACCTAAAAAAGGTATTACAGCCCCTTTTTCCTTAAAATTTGGGTACTCCAGTACCCGGGGTTTTTACTTCGATGGTGCGACAGGACTCGAAATCGTCGTGCCACTCAACCAATCTTTTGGCGGTTCTTTTGCCTTGCCGGCCCTGCAATTAGGGTTAAAAAAGAGCTCCGATAGCCAGGCATGGGCTGCGTATGCAACGATGGCAGGCAATGCGCAACTGGGTCCGGTAGCGCTTTCGCTCGATCGCCTGGGCATTCAAATGCGCATACAAAAAGCCGCACCCGGTCAAAAGGCTCATTTTGCCGGCCAACACCTCGATTTCGACTTTAAAGCCCCCGACGGCGTAGGCATTATGGTAGATGCCAAGGTGGTGAAAGGCGGCGGATATTTATATATCAATCCCGAACGCGGCGAGTACATCGGCGTCGCACAGCTGAGCCTTAAAGACAAGGTGCAACTTAAAGCCATCGGCATCATCCTTACCAAGCCGACTTTTTCTTTTCTGCTGCTCGTGAGTGCCGAATTTCCCGCCATCCAGTTGGGGATGGGCTTCAAACTCACCGGCGTCGGCGGTTTGGTGGGTATCCATCGGGGTATGAACGAGGCTAATTTATTTGCTGCCTTGCGCGACAATACCCTGGACACCATCCTGTTCCCCAAAGATCCGGTCAAAAATATCTACGGAATTGTCAACGGCCTCCACGCAGTGTTCCCACCCGCAGAAGGCCAGTACACGATCGGCCTTATGGGTCTTATTACCTGGGGCCCCAAGGATATTGTGAAAATTAAACTCGGGCTGGTGCTTGAGTTTCCTGTGTCGGTGCGATTGGCCATTATGGGCGTATTGAAAGCCGAATTGAGCAAAGAAATCGGCGGCAAAACCAAAACGGCCCTTAAATTACAGGTCAATTTCGCGGGTCTTTTTGACTTTGGCAAACGTTTTATCCGCTTCGATGCAGCCTTGTACCAGTCCGAGATCGTAGGTCTTAAACTGGACGGCGAAATGGCGCTGCGCATCGATTACGGTGCTAACCCCGACTTTGTGCTGACCATCGGTGGTTTTCACCCCGATTTCCAGCCACCGGCGCTGTCGCTGCCCACCGATTTGCGCAAATTGAGCCTGACCGTCAATCCTGGCAATCCGCATATCTGGGCCGACGGTTATTTGGCGCTCACGCCTAATACGGCCCAGGTCGGTCTGGCCGTGCATTTGGATTTTGACAAATGGGGCGTACGCGTCACCGGGCTGCTGGGCTTCGATGCGTTGTTCACGTTTTCGCCGTTTTCGTTCGATGTGGCCATCTTTTTCCATGCAAACGCCTATTGGAAGGGCCATGAATTCGCGGCACTCGAAATAGACGCCCGTTTTTCCGGCCCTTCACCGTGGCGGGTTCGGGGACAATTCCGGTTGAAAATTTGCTGGTTTCTCAGTATCTCCGTCCCCTTTGACGAATCTTCAGGCGATGGGGATGATACGCAACTCGGTACGATCGCCGTGATGCCACTCCTGGTGGAAGACCTCCAAAGCCCGGGTAATTGGGAACGTGCGCCCGGTAGTACCCGACTGGCCATCACCACCCGCCAAAGCCAAGCGGCACAACAGGGCGACACGCTGTACCTACACCCCAACGAACTACTCTCCGTGCGCCAAAATACCGTACCGCTGGGGCTGCCTATCGACAAATACAGCGAAAAACAACCGGCTGATTTCCGAAAGTTCAACGTACAACTACGCCTGAAAGACGGTGCTGCGCTGAATGGTGCACCCTTGCAAAGCCATTTTGCCGTAAGCCAGTATTTTGATCGCACCGACGAGGAAAAATTGGCCGCCAAAAGTTACGAACGCTTTGATGCGGGCGCAGGCTTTTTGGGACTGGATGCGCCTTATTTTGACACGTGGCAAGCCCAGGATGTCGCCTATAAGTCAGCCTACATCGACGAACCGGGCTGTGCACCGCCGCAAGCCGCACCACCTGCGAGCCTGAGCCCCCAGGATTGGCGCCTGGCCTTGCTGAACAACGCGGTGGCAAATTCGCCACTCGGCCGAAAGGCGAAGGCAAAAACCACCGCTCCAGCCGGTCATATTGCCGAACAATTCGCCATAGCCGACCGCACGAATCTGTCCGTCCACGAAAATCTGATCGCTACCAATGAGACACAAGCGCGGATTTGGCTGCGTGAAATTCGCAAAAAAGACCCGGCGCAGGGACGTGAACTACGGGTTTTACCGCTGGTAGAAACAAAATAGCCCCCTTGAAACCGTATTCTACAGTTTTCAGCCTCCCAAACAGACAACTAAAATGCCCTATACATTTCTACCCTATCTGCGGCGTGGTGCTATCAATTTAGCCGATGCCACCAGCCTGCACCCGCAGGAACGGCTCAACATTGCGTTAGATTTGGCGGTCGTGGGCGACGACAATGTAGCGGCGGCCGAGCATATCCACCGCAAGGCCCAGCTGATGGGGCCGGGTGACGTTACCGGCCTCGACCCTTCTTCCATTGTCCGCACTGTGCCGCACCGGGGCGTACGCGACTTTGAGGCCAATTATCTGGCGGCCATCGAATTTTACGACGAAGACCTGCCCTGGCGGTACACACCCGCACTGGCCCAGGGCAACAAACTGCGTCCCTGGTTGTGGCTGACCGTCCTGGAGGACAGCGAATTTGCGCGGCGCGGCATATCGGAGGGCAAATTACCGATGATAGAAATATTTCCCGATGCCTTGAAAAACGCGCTGCCCAACCCGGACAGCACCTGGGCTTGGGCCCACGTACACCTTAATCGCGATTTGCCGTTTCAAGCGAATCAACAAAACGAGGCACGTACGGCGGTCGCCAACACGCTGGACGAAAATCCCAACATAGGCTGCGCGCGGTTACTCTGCCCGCGACGGCTACGACCGAATACCCGCTACACCGCATTTGTACTACCTGCTTTTGAAAAAGGCCGTTTGGCGGGTATCGGGCAACCGGAAGCAGCCATTGACGGGGCCGCCAACACGCAGGCCGCCTGGCCTCAAAAAGACGCGGTGCAGGGCTCGTTACAATTCCCGGTGTATTTTGAATGGGAATTTGCCACCGCTACAGCAGGCGATTTTGAAAGCCTGGCCCGGCTGTTGCGCCCTTTTGAGGCCAAAGACCTGGATCCCGATGCCCGCTTGCTCGATCTGCAAGAGCCCGGCTGGGGCTTGCACTATCGCAGCCAGAAGACCGGCAGACTTCAGCCCGGCGCAGTAGCATTGGAAAGTGCGCTGCGCATCCCAGGCAAACCGCCCACCCTTGCCTTTGGCACGGATACACCGGCCGACAGCGATTTTAGCAAAAAAATGGCTAATTTGCTCAATTTAGGTGCCGAGACGCTTGTCCCACAACAAGGGCAGCCAACCGCCAGCCGAAAATTAAACCCGTTTTTTGGTGGAAATCTGGATGAAGACCCCATCGTGACCCCACCCTTATACGGAAGTTTTTACCGCGCCAATAAAAAAATATCCTCTGCTGCCTTACCACTCGTTTGGTATAACCAGTTGAATATCAATCCAGTGTATCGCATTGCAGCAAGCCAGGGTGCCGAAGTGATTCGACAAAATCAGGAGGAATACATGGATCGGGCCTGGGAACAATTGAGCCAGAGCACCGAGACGCGCAATATGACCTTGCGTTGGCAGTTTTCCCTGCAGGTTAGTCAGTCGTTTTATCAAAAGAGACTGAAGCCCATACTGACCGCTGCGGCGGCAACCGACAACCAGCATTTCAAGCATCTCAGTTTAATGGTGCCGATGCACGGTACGTTGCAAAACACTACGCAAAGTATTGAGACTTCCCTGCGCAGCGCTCGATTCGGCGCGATCTATACGGGCGTGTTCGCCAAACTCACCCGCTCCAGTGGGCCGTTGATGCAGCGGTTCAAGGCCAAGCCGCAGCCGACCGCGTTCAAACTCTTTTTTTACACTACACCTGTAGTGCAGCCATTCTCGAAAAGCCCGCTGGAAGCGGTCGTAGAAAATGCTTTAAAGGTCTTGGACGTACCGCCGTTGCGCACGCCGCCGCCGGCATTGCCGCCCCAGATACCGGGCTGGCAAATACTGGGGTCTATTTTGGTGCAGGAAGGGTTGCCCGGCTTAAACGCGTGCAAAAACGCCCTGAATACTTTTAAAAGCCGCCTGCCACACCTCTTTATCAGTACTTTTCCAGCACCCCAACCGGGCAATTATGTCAGTTCCATTGCCGAACAAGTACGCCCCGGCAAGACGATCTCGGCCCGTTTTCGGGCACAGACAACCGCCGCTGTCGCCGCTACGGACACCATCGAAGTGCCACGCCATCTTGTTGAATTCCAGGAGCCCATGTACCGCGCGTTGGCCGAGCGGTCGCAAGAGTTCATCCTGCCGGGGCTCGACCGTATCCCCCCCAACAGCGTAACGATCATGGAGCCGAATACCGCCTTTATAGCGGCTTATTTATTGGGGTTGAACCATGAAATGGCCCGCGAATTTTTGTGGCGCGAATTTCCAGCAGCGTTAAACGGTACGTTTTTTCGCCAATTCTGGGATGTGCGCGACAATCCGGCCGCCCAAACCCAGCCCGATGCTTTCAAGGATATACTGCCGGTCAGCGCCTGGGGAAACACCGACTTGAGTGACCCAAAGCACCAGCCGGGCGGTATGGCCGGCAACCTGCTGGTAGTCGTTGTCCGGGGCGATGTATTGCGCAAATACCCCCATACGGAGGTGTTGATGCAAAAGGCCAAGTGGAGTAAAATCCCCGGTGGTGGCGGCAAACGCAAAAATCGTTTTTTCCGCGAAAGTGACTTTTCTAACGCTGCCAATACGCGGCGTCCCGTTTTTTCGGCCCGTCTCGACCCCGATGTCACCCTGCTCGGTTTTAGCCTTAACAAAGCGGATGCCGTGGGCGATCTTTCACCGGCAAAAGACAAACCCGGTTTTTACTTCGCCCTGCGCGAACGGGCGGGCGATGCACATTTCGGACTTGAAGTAGACGCAAACATAAATGATCCATCGTGGCCCAGCCTCGCTGAAGTCGCTGAAAATCAGAGTATTAATGCCGAATCACCCAAATTTAAAGCCCTGCCGCGCTACGGCCCGCAGGCCGATAGAATTGCGGGAATGCTGTTCCAACGGCCATTCGTACTATACCTTCATGCGAGCCGGATCATTTAAATTATACCCAAATGGAAAAACTTACCACACTCCAATCAAATGTACAAACCGCCCGCACTGAATACAAAAAGGCCGACGACGCTTATTACCAGGCGCTTCAGCAGGGCGGCAACAGTCCGGCAGAAATAACCCAGTTAGAGACCCTGCGGAGCCAACGTCAGACCGCTCAAAACCATTTGGCCGGCGCTATTGCCAGTTTGACTTTAGCCGGCGACCCACAGCAATTGGTGGGGCAAGTCAGCGCGGACCTTCCTTTTTTATTATTACCGGTGCGGCTGGAGGCCCGTTACCTTACGGTGCGGCATGCGGTACGCAACCTCAGCCCCAGCGATGTAGTAGACGCCGGCAAAGTAGCCTCAGCGAGCAATCAAATGCGGACAATCGGCTTTGAAACCCGGGAAGAAGGCGTGGAAACATACCAAGTTTCAGCCCTGCACCTGAACTCGTTTTCGGGTTGGGGTCCTGCGGAAAATGACCTGAAAAGAGCGGCGTTGCTGGTAAAAAGTGGCCAGTTTATCCGCCGAAAAGCCGATCGCAACGAACTATGGGTGCGCATTTATCCGGATGAAGTGTTTACGGAAGCCTTTGAACGCCATTTACAAGCCCCCGAAGTGGAAAGCGGCCAGGCTTTTTGGCAAAAAATATGGGCTGCCCAAGACCCCGAAACGGCCTGGTTGGCCCTGGCCGACACCGCTGGATCGCCCCGTGCCGCCTGGATCTTACAGGCCACGCGCCCGATTAATTTTCAAAATGGCGTTCCGCAGGGAGACACGCCGCAATTTCCCGTGGTTCTACGCAAAGACGGGCCCTATACCCGCCCGCCAGTGGCGCGTTTATTGCCGGAGCGAATGGTGGTTTGTTTGGAAAAAAACGGCGTGACCAAAGAATTTATCGGAAAACCCATTCCGGAACCACTGCCGCTGGGGCTTGATCCCACCCTCGATCCGCAGGGTCAAAACGGGACTACTTCGGAGTTCCAACAAAAGGGTACAGGACTGCAAGCACCCGCTCCCCTGCGTTGGGTACACGACCTGCAAGCCGCGGAAGAAGTGGGCCTGGCAGTACGGATAGACCTGGCCCAATACCCGGAATTTGCTACCGGAGTAGACAAAATTTTCGTGCTGGGGCTCAAACTTTCCGCAGACAGCACCGAAGGCGGACGGCTGCTGAATGAGCATTTTGAAAACTGCCTGTACAAAGAAAATGGCCTGGCGGTATTACCCCAAGGCACTGCCACCAATAATTTCGCAGGTGAAACGACGGGATTTAACCAACGAGCGGCAGAGGCTGGACAATACTTCCGCGCGTTGTGGACGCCACCGGCCGAAACAGACGTCGATGAAGCGCGTTTGCGCGAGATACTGGGCTTACCCGCGGCATTTCATCTCCCCGGCGGCTGGCAAACGGATGTCCGCGAGGCCGTGCAAATGAACCGACTCCTTTGGCCGGCCACTATAGGCCACTATCTCCTCCAATTTTTCAGTCCCACCCTACCGGAAGCGGATCGGGAGCGCACCCGGCAATTTTTCACCAATTACGTGACGGGTCGGGGACTTTGGCCCGTGGTAAGGATCAATCGGCAGCCTTATGGCATCATTCCAACCACATCCTACGCGCATTGGCGCTATGTCGGGCAAACTGAGGAGGAAAATTTCCTGAATGGGCTCTGGCGTTCGTTCCTTTCACCGCTCAACGCCTTTTGGCGAACGCTCATTCCGGGCATTATGGCCGCAGCCAATGATGCAACGGCTGGACAGCGTTTAGATGAAACGTTCCTGAAAATGCTCGGCCAATCAGCCTCCTCCGTACAATTCAAACGCCAATTATTGTTGGGCGCGGCCTTTGGCGGTGCCTTGCGCAGCATCCAACCCTCCGCGCTGACTGCTTTGGGCGAAGATCCAAATTTCCGGCCTGCCGAACGCGTAAAAGAACTGATCGGCCTGGGTCTAGACGCTACCCTTTTCAAATCACTGACCGACGCTTTTTATTCCCCCCGTCACCGCAAGTCCGTACGTGCTGCCACCACCGATATACTGCCATTGTCCGAGCATCGCGGCCTGCAACGGCTGCCTGAGAAAAACTGGAACTATCTGCGCTGGCTCGCGGAGGCCAAACTGGAAAATATCTGGACATCCAACTTCTCCGATGCACCTGCGGGCGATGAACCCATCAACGGAAATGCCGCAGCATACACCTTGTTTTCCCGCCTTTCCCGGCAGGCCGTCTTGCGCACGTATTTGGAGGCAGGCCTCCGAAAAACCGAACTTAACCCCGGTCTTTGGCTGCTGAAAGCCAAAAATTTCGAACCTGAACACCTGTATACTGCCGCTATCCCGGTGAATCCGAAAGCATTGGTGACAACCAATAAATTGCACCAACTCTATCGTCCGATTATCGAAAAATTTGGCATAGTCCAATCTTTCACCCTGCAACCCGATCGCTGGAAATACCTCCAACCGATCGCCGATCAATTGGATAAACCGGGCAACGACACCAATTTGGCAACCGTAAAGGAGATGAAAAATGCCCTTGCCACTTTATCGGGGCTGCCTACCGCGCGCCTGGACCGGTTGTTTAGCGAACATGTAGATCTGTGTAGTCATCGCCTGGATGCCTGGCTCGCCGGGCTCGTCAGCCAACGGCTGGCGAAACAACGCAAAGCCAAACCCACCGGAATTGGCCTGGGAGCCTTTGGTTATTTGCTTAATCTGAAACCCAGCGTACCGCGCGCAGTAGTGTTTAAAGAGGTACTTCCTGAATATTTACCCGCCAATAATGGCAATTTCCCCCTCGCAGCCATTCCGATCGTGCATTTAGACGAGGCTAACCGCCGTGGTATCACGCCGGATAACAACTGGAATCGTACTTTTTTCTACATCGGCGACCAAGCAAATCCAGGCATACGGCTCAACACAGCCACTGGCCAAATAGAGCCGGAAGCCACGATCAATGCCGCACAGAGCAAAGGTTTTTTGCACGCGCCTTCCCTTGCGCACGCAGCCACCTCCGCCATCCTGCGGGCCGGCCATCTCAGTCACCAGGAAGATGCGCAAAGTGAGGCGCTGGTAGTAAAATTGAATGCCCCCCGCACCCGCACGGCGTTACAATTAATCGAAGGTATCCAACAAGGAGCCGCGCTCGGTGAGTTGCTCGGCTACCGGATAGAACGTGCGCTACACCAACGCCAACTGGACGGCCTGATTTATGAGCTCCGCAAAACCTACCCGCTTCGGCGCGCTGAAGCAGATAATAGCGCTACCCAAAGCATGACCACGACCGACGGTTTGGCCGTCATCACAGCCTTCCAGCAGACCGCCGGCATACCCTTGGGTCTGACCGATGCCGCACCCACTATCCGGGAAGCAGCTGATATGCTGGATGCAGTGGGCGACCTGCTGCTCACCGAGAGCGTGTTCCAGACTGCACAGGGCAATACCAATCGCGCCGCTGCGGCCCTGCGTACGCTCAACAGTGGCGGACAAGTAACCCCGCCGGAATGGCCCAATACGCCGCAAAAAGGGGTGTTGATGCACCACCGCGTAGGTCTGGTGTTCGACACTTTACTCGCCAACGCCACGGGAAATGTCTGGACGAATGAGGAAAGTCCCCGTACCGCCCTTGCGCCTACCCTGAATCGCTGGCTGGCCCGACAACTGCCGGCACCCGAAACTATCGCCGTTGTGTGCATCCTTCCCGATGGATCACCGCAGAAATTGACCCTTCCACAATTGGGTCTTGAACCGATTGACCTTCTGCACGCCTTACCCAAATCGTTTGAACAGGCCGAAACCAGCCCTTTGGCCTTGTTGGCGCTTTGTAAAGCGCACAAGATCTTTCAGGTGGCTGACATGGAGCAAGATCTGCGCAATAATAACCGCCCGATCGGGCCGCTCCAAGTTGACTTTAAGCAGCGCAGCATCTTGACTAACCAGGAATTGACGGTGTTTGAAGTGTCTGCCGCGCTCGTCGCATTGCGCCAGTTAGTGGCCGAAGCCCGACCGCTTGCCCCCAATGACTTTTTGTTGCCTGCCGCCAAGGCCGCCCAGGCATCGCTGACCAAACCCGACCGCCTGCAAAAAAACCTCACTTCGATGGCGACTGCTGCACTACTGCAAAAAACCGCCGTTGATTTGCGCATCGCGGCTACCGCCTGGGCTACGGCGTATCAGGCCGGACAAACCCTCGC
>JBBRDQ010000063.1:0-21917 GCA_038203695.1 Chitinophagales bacterium | reverse complement strand
GGGTGATCCGTTGTACCATCCTGCCGTGACGGGCATGTAGCGTACAATAATAATGATGTTTCTTTACACTAGTTTTTACAGCCCAAATGGATTTATGTTCCTGATGAATTTTTTCTTTTATTGTGTTGCTGAAAATTTGCTGACTATAGTTTATAAAGTAGATCAACAAGGGAGCAATAATAAGGGTGCATCGCTCACGAAGGGACATTTTGAGCGGGTAAATCGTTACGCTGTTTCACACGCTACAACCACATTAATACAATGTCCAATAGTCGCATAAATATTAAAAACATCGAAGTCCTGTCCGATAACTGGTATACGCTTCGGAAAGTGATCTTTGAATACCAGAAAAAAGACGGCACTTGGGAAACCCAAAACCGCGAAGCATACGATCGCGGCAACGGTGCCACGATTTTGCTGTACAACCAGCTGCAAGGAACGGTCATTCTCACCCGCCAATTTCGCATGCCAACCTACCTGAATGGCAATGAAACGGGCATGCTGATCGAGACCTGTGCAGGTTTGCTGGATAAAGACAACCCGGAAGACTGCATCCGCCGCGAAACCGAAGAAGAGACGGGCTATCGCATCACCGACGTGCGCAAGGTTTTTGAAGCGTATATGTCACCGGGTTCGGTTACCGAAATTGTCTATTTTTTCGTGGCTGAATACGCCCACGAGATGAAAACCCACGCCGGTGGCGGACTGGAAGAAGACCAGGAAAATATTGAAGTATTGGAACTGCATTTTGCCGATGCCTGGCAGATGATCGCCGATGGTACGATCAAAGACGGTAAGACTATTCTGTTGTTGCAATACGCCAAACTGAATAACCTGGTGTAAAATTTTACCACGCTACTTGGTGTACCGCCAGCCAAGGAATTGGCACCCATTGCCGCTGGTTGCTGGTGCCGGCTTCGGGCGGCAAACCGAGCAATAAAATAGCGATATCAAAAGAGGTGCGCTTTTTCCAGCCCCGCCACCCACCCATCAAGCAGGGCATCCAGACGTTGCGGGAACGAATGATGTAATTTTCAGTCAATAAACACGACCTTTTGTGTAGCCGCACCATGCCGTGTAGGGTCAGCGCGTGTGCACGCGGTATAAACGTATTCTTTAACCCGGAAGGCACCACGGCAACCCCAATGGCGATATTTTTATGCGCAGTACCAAAAGTGCTGTTGGCATACAACATGCTAAAATCTGTTCCGCGTGCAGCATCCTCACTTTTGGGCAAATTAAGAAACCAGCCGCCTATATTTAGTATCGTCGCCGGGTGCCGCGCATCGCCACCAATCGGGAAACGCCGGTGGGCAAAGACCCAAACCGGCATATAATCGGCACCCAACAAGAGCGATGGAATCAACCCAATTCCCTTTGTAGTGCCACGCTCATTGGTTTTTTGATACTGGCAAATGCCCACGAGCGCATTTTGATAGATAGGTCGGCCAGGCGGCGGACTAAACCCGGTGGGGGTCAGAAAATAATAATACGCATTCGGATTCACCCGGTATAACACCCCTTGCTGTGCGCTGATTTTTGCCGCAGAAAATAAAACAAGAAGCAGAAACCAGCCGCAGTGCAGTCGCATGAGATCGTTTTTGAGCACTGACGCATGGGGTGCCAGCGTGGTTGCCAGCAATACGCCAAATTAAACGGTCTGGTGTAAGCGGCTGTGTACACACCATGACGGACAGGTGCCTTACGTCGGCTCCAATCATGTTGAAGTGAATTGTGCCTACGATCTGGTACAGTGGTGCGATACATTGTCCCTTATTTTTCTTTCTTGTTCCACCACCAATACATCGGCACCCCCGTCAGCATCAACACCGTGCCAATGCCCGCTTCCCGTGGATGCGTCATGCAGGTGATGATGATCAATGCTGCACAAAAGAGCACAAATAAGGCTGGAACCACCGGATAACCCCATACTTTGTAAGGCCGTTCGGCATTCGGTTCGCGGCGGCGCATAATAAATACGCCGAAAGCAGTAGCGCCATAGAAAAAGAACGCCGCAAAGACCAGCATGTCGGTCAACTGGTCGAAACTGCCCGACAATACCAGCAGGCAAGCCCATAATCCCTGCATCCACAAGGCCGGATTGGGCGTATTGTACACCGGGTGAATATCCGCCGCCCGTTTAAAGAACAATCCGTCTTTGGCCATTGCATTGTACACGCGTGGTGGCATTAAAATCGTACTGTTGGTACAACCCAGGGTGGTGATTAAAATGATAATGGAAATGAGCGTTGCACCGACACCGCCGGCAAAATGCCGTACGACTGCCACGGCGGCGATGTCATTTTTCGCCACATGCACGTCCACTAACTGATCAATCGGCAACACATATAAATACGTGAAATTCACCAGCACATACGCACCGATAATCACCAGCATGCCGAAGAATAAAGCGAGGGGTAAATTCCGGTTGGGATTCTTGATTTCTCCCCCTAAAAACCCAACGGTATTCCAGCCTTCGTACGCCCAGAAAGCCGCCAGCAAGGCACCGAACATCGCCTTGATAAACGTGAAATCCGTCCAGGCATGTGGCTGGTAATGCATCGAAGGGGTTTGAAAATTAGCAAAACTGCCGCCACCGAAAACCAATCCGGATAAAACGATCAATCCCAGTCCAATGATTACCAGTCGGGTGATCCATGTACTTAGTCCGGCTGCGCCTTTCAGGCCGCGGGTGTTGAGAAAGGTCAATACCAGGATCAGTGCGATGGTCAGCGATTTCACCCCGAAATTATCAAACGGTTTGAAAACGCCGATCTCGATATTTTCCAGCGAAGCCGGCAAGTGCGGCAACGGGATCATCGAGTTGAACGACTGCGCAAACACATACGCGATAGAGGCTACCGCTGCCGTTTTGATCACCGCGAACGTACTCCAACCCCATAAAAACGCGGTAAAACGCCCGTAAATACGCCGAAAATACACATATTCACCGCCGGAGTCGGCCATCATACCGGCAATTTCCGCATTGCTCAACGCACCGCACAGACTGATGACGCCAGCCAGCACCCAGGCCCACAACACCAGATCGGGCGACAACAAATCCGCCGACATCGGCGCTACTTTTTTGTACACGCCCGAGCCGATGACCGAACTGACGACCAGAATTGTTGCTGCGCTCAGGGTGATGGTTCTGAGCAATTGACCTTGTTGTTTCTCCATAATGGAGCAAACGTAACGAATTTTAGGAAGAGTGCTAATTAACGATGTGCTTTAAAAACAATCACCGTCGATATCGCCATTAATTACTTGTTGCTTGCAGACCAGTATATTGCCGAACCCTTCAAAAAGATTCGAATCTGACTGCGAACTGGCGCGGTAATAAACGCGGTAAAATTTCCCCGGTGCGTAGGTGCCGGCATTGATCTGAATCGCGTTGGTCTTATTGGTACTGGCGCGCAAACTGTATCGACCCAATACGTTTAAATCTTCATCGATGATCGCCAGTCGGAGTTTGACCGGTTGATCGGCGGTTGTGCTGCGCAGCATAAACGAAAGTGCACCGTCGCGAATGACTGGATTGGGCGCAATGATAAACTCCGTGATGTTGGCCGATACGGTGCCCGCTAAACTCACCGTGTCTGGAAATGTCAAAAAAGAAAGTTCGGTCGTCGTAAGTGCAATTGCGCCCCAGTCCGGCGATTGGGTACAGCCGCCATAGATGCCGTTCGTTTGACCGCTCTCATCAAAGAGTTTCACGCACGACAGGTCGATTTTTTGGGGTTGCGGGTTGTTGGTTGTAGGATCACAGCCTACACAGAGCCATGTAAGACCCAATAATGCAAGCAGTTGGCAAAAGCGGATGTTAATAAGTAGTTGTGTCATAGGGTTGTGTCTTGTCAATTTAAAACTTCCAGCGCCGGAACGCTTCCATCGCCTCGTATTCCGCCAGTCCCAATGCCCGGTATTGGCGTGCGGTATCGTGGTTGCGCTCTTCGGCACGTTGCCAGAATTCGCGGTTGTCTTCACCCGGGAAGGGCGGCTGGTCTTTCTGACTTTGGTGCATGAAAATGGCTTTGCGCTTGCGGTCCATTTCCTTCGGACTGATCGGTACCGACATTTCAATTTCGTCGATGCTCCATTCATGCCACGCACCGCGATAGAGCCATAGCCAGCAGTCTTTCATCCACGAGCGATCCTGCAAACGACGAAACGCCTCGAAAATAGCCTCCAGACAGACCCGGTGGGTGCCATGCGGATCGGCCAGATCGCCGGCCGCATACACCTGATGGGGTTTTACCTTTTCCATCAAATCCATGATTAGTTTAATGTCTGCTTCGCCGACCGGTTTTTTGCGGGTGCGTCCGGTCTCGTAGAATGGCATGTCTAAAAAGTGAATATGGTCGTCTTCCAGGCCCACAAAACGCGCACCGGCCCTCGCCTCGCCGCGGCGAATAATACCTTTGATCTGCCGCACTTCGTCGATGTCGGATTGATTGCCTTGTTTATTGTCCAGCGAATTGATCACCTTGTTGTAGAGCGCATGTACCGTGTCGTCGCTCATGCCCGACACGTCTTCGAACTCTTTCAGGAACTCCATAAAACGGCGGGCATCGTGGTCGTGCACCGCTATATTACCGGAGGTCTGATACGCCACATGCACGTCGTGTTTCTGATCGACCAGCCGCAGGAAAGTGCCGCCCATGGAAATTACGTCGTCATCTGGATGCGGGCTGAACAAAATAACCCGTTTTTGGGCAGGTTTGGCGCGTTCCGGGCGACTCGAATCGTCCGCATGCGGCTTGCCGCCCGGCCAGCCGGTGATGGTATGTTGCAGGCGGTTGAAAATCTTAATATTGATATTGTAGGCATCATCGTACTCGATAATGAGTTCGCTGAGGTGGTTTTCGCTGTAATCTTCGTCGGTGAGTTTGAGGATCGGTTTGCCGGTTTTTTGCGATAGCCAGACGACTGCCTTGCACACCAGATCATCGGTCCAGTTGCACATGCCGACCAGCCAGGGCGATTTGAAACGCGTGAGTTCCGTAGCGGCCGCCGTATCAACGTACACTTTTACATTGGGGTGTTTTTGCAGGTAGGTAGCCGGGACAGAAGAGCTGATCACGCCTTCCACGGCCTCGCGCACCACCGTGGCTTTGTGACTGCCCCAGGCCATCAGGTAGATGGTGCGGGCTTTCATGATCGTACCGATGCCCATCGTCAGTGCGCGATACGGAACATCGTCTTCGCGGGGAAAATCTTTGATCGCGTCCCGGCGGGTCAGGCCGTCCAGTCGCACTAAGCGTGTGCGTGAATCTTCCCACGAACCCGGTTCGTTAAAACCGATGTGCCCGGTACGGCCGATACCCAGCAACTGGATATCGATGCCGCCGTGCTGATCGATCCGTTTATCGTATTGCTGGCAGTATTCTTCCACCTGCTGGATCGGCAAAGTGCCGTCGGGAATGTGAATATTTGCTTTTGGGATGTCAATGTGGTCGAACAGGTATTCGCGCATGAAACGCACATAACTCTGTTGCGCTTCGGGTGGCATGGGATAATACTCGTCCAGATTGAAGGTCACCACATTTTTGAAACTCAACCCTTCTTCGCGGTGCATACGCACCAGTTCTTCATACACTTTAATAGGGGAAGAACCGGTGGCCAAACCCAACACAATCTGTTCGCCGTCCTGTTGCTTTTGACGGATCGCCAGGGCGATAGAGCGGGCGATGTGGGCAGAAGCCGCCTTTGAATCTTCCCAGATTTTGACCGGTAGATTTTCCAGCGTTTTCAACTGGTATTTCAGAATGGGCAGATTTGCATTGGTTTGACTCATGGCATGATCTGTTGAGAATGTTGACTACTATATTTAATGGCGCAAAGGTATATAACTCTGATTATACGGTGTGCGCATTACGGCGTACAGGCAGAAACGCACGTTTCGATCGGTTCGATGCTGCTGATTTTGTCGCTAAGACCCAGGGAATACTGGAAAAAGAACGCGGTTTTTGCGCATACTTTGCCGCACCCGGCCGCAGCAACCTGCACATCGTGCGCTCCGATTTCGAGCATTTTGCCAACCGGACGCAATTGCAGGAATTTATTAATCGCTAACTGGCCGCCTTACCAGATCCGGCCGGTATTTTTGTGCCGAATTCCCGGGCGTATCAATTGGTACAATGCCTGGAAACCGTATGGCGCTGGTCTTTGATGTCGCGCCCTTAAACAAATGTTCGTGCATACTTTTCCTTTCGCGCTAAGCCTGGCGCTGGCGCTCGCAATTCCACGCTGCCTGATCGCGCAACCCGGTTGCCCGGATGCACAGGCGCTCAATTATGCAGCCGGCGCTTCGCCCAACGACGGCAGTTGTCTGTATCCGGTGACGAATTATGTCCCGCAGTTAAAGTCGACCTTGCCCAATGATCTGAATGAAATAAGTGGCCTGCAACTGGCCGGCAATCGCTGGTGGGCACACGAAGACAGCGGCAACGACAATGTATTTTACAACATTACTCCCGAAACCGGTGTCATTCAGCAGACGGTAAAACTAAAACAGGCCGAAAATCGCGACTGGGAAGATATTGCTACCGACGGTACCCGCCTGTACATCGGTGACTTTGGCAACAACACCAACGACCGCCAGAATCTGGGCATTTACCGCGTGCCTTTGTCGGTAATCGGCAATAGCAGCACGCCGTTGGTCGATGCCGATGAATACACGTTTATTCCTTTTGCGTATGCCGACCAAACTGATTTTACCACCCAGCCGGAGGCAAATACGCAGTTCGATTGCGAGGCCATGGTTTATTTTGGCGGTAAAATTCACTTGTTCACCAAGAACCGCCTGCTGAATCGGACTACCCATTATGTGGTAAATCAAACCACCGGACTGGCGGAAAATATGGAAACACTAGAAGTAAATGGCCTGATTACGGCGGCAGATATTTCCCCGGATGGTAAATTAGTAACCCTGCTGGGGTATAACCTGAACGGCTTGCCCACGGTATTTTGCTGGCTGTTGTGGGACTGGCACGACGGGTTGTTTTTCAATGGCAATAAACGCCGCATCGAGTTTGGTTCCGCTTTTAGTGCCGGTCAGGCCGAGTCCATTGCCTTTGCCGGTAATCGCAATGGCTACATCGCCAATGAACTGACCCAGTTTAACGGCGTAACCCTGGTGCCGCCCACCGTCCGCGCCGTAGATTTTGCGCAATGGGTGCCGGAAACGGTGGCTACACAAACGCCGTCCGACGATACAGCCTTGCGCCTATATCCGAATCCATTTACTAGTACAGTGCGGCTGCGATTGCCCGATCATTCCCGGGTAGATGCCGTGCGGGTGTACAATGCTTTGGGGCAAATCATTGCCACGTATTCCGGTTTGCCCGATGCCATTGATACGAGTGACTGGCCGGCCGGCTGGTATCGCTTTGCGGGAACGGGGCCGACTGGGGTGTTTTCGGCGATCGGGGTGCGATAGTCAATAAAAAAAGCCACGCCGGCTACATGGTAGAAGGCGTGGCTTTATATTTTTTACTGCTTGATCAACCAGTAACTATATCATTTACATAGCCGATAAATCGACCACAAAACATTTCGGATACCCTTTTTTAGTAGCCAGTTTTTCCTGTTTTTCTGCCGATATTTTGTCGCTGAACGGGCCGAGGACGATGCGGTAAGTCACCGTATCATCGGTGTCGTTGCGGTCTACATTGACCAGCACTTTGCCCGGCCATTGCGTCTGTAGTTTAGAAACGATTGGCAATACGTTGTCCGCATCGGACATCGTGCCGACCTGTACGCCAAAGCCTTTTTTGACCGATTTTTTGATATCGACCTTGAAGAGTTCGGTTGGTTTGTTTTCGCCACCCGTTCCTTTTGGCGCGGTGATTACTACCGGCGCAGTGGTGGCAACCGGGGCCGTAGCACCCTTGGCGGTCAGGGTGCTACGGGTAGTAGCGCTGACTGGCTTCGGATCGCTGGTGGTGCTGTAGGTAACCGGTTTTACGGCGGTAGTGGCTGCTGCGGTGGCCTGTTTTGCCTTAATCAATTTCGTGCGGGTGGGAGCAGTCTTGGTGGTCGCCGGCGCTGTAGGCGTGGATGCTGCAACGGGGATTACGGCGGTAGCGGCGTCGGCTTCTGCCTCCACTTCCACTTTTACCCGGGTCACGCCATCTTTGATCAGACCAATTGCTTCGGCGGCTTTGCGGGAAAGATCGACTACGAAGCCATCGTGGAAAGGACCGCGGTCATTGACCGTTACCACGACCGATCTTTTGTTATCCATGCGGGTAACGCGTAATTTTGTGCCGAATGGATGCGTTTTGTGCGAGCAGGTAAGTGCTTCTTTGTCGTATTTTTCGCCACTTGCCGTCTTCCGACCTTGCAAGTGATCGGCGTAATAGGCTGCTTTACCAAATTCTTCGCCGAAGAATGAGCTCATGGAAAACCAGGTAAAAAGCAGCAGGAAAGAGTAGGGCAGGACAGATAAGGTTCTACGCATGGCGTTGAGATTTTAATGGTGAGATTGTTCGAAAGATGGATTCCAGTAGTTAATTATAATCGCAAAGGTATGAACGTCGCGGGGCGAAAAAACGGATTTTTTTCAAAAAAAAACTTTTTTCATTTTAAAAATCATTGATAATCAAAACCTTTACACCAAAAACCATGCTAAACACCCGTGCAGCCAACCGCCAGCGTGCGATTTATATAGCAGGCGCAAGTGGAATAAAACCGGTCATCCCGTTTGATGTCGATCTATTGGCCACTAAGGCAAAGGCGCGTATAACCCCGGAAGCCTGGGCTTATATCGCCGGTGGCGCCGGCCTGGAAAACACCATGGCGTCCAATCGCAGCGCATTTGATAACTGGCAGATCGTGCCGCGGATGCTGCGCAATGTGGAACAACGCGATACCAGCCTCGATCTTTTTGGCCATAAAATGACCGTGCCCTTCTTTCTCGCGCCGATCGGCGTACTGGAAATGGCCCATCCGGAGGCAGACCTGGCCGTGGCCCGCGCCGCCGCTCTTGCGCAAGTTCCGTATGTTTTTTCCAATCAGGCCTCCGTGCCCATGGAACAATGTGCCGCAGTCATGGACGGAGCCCCGCATTTTTTTCAGTTGTACTGGAGCAAATCCAATGAACTGGTGGCCAGTTTTCTGCAACGCGCGCAAGCAAACGGGAGCAAAGGCATTGTGGTTACGCTGGATACGACGATGCTCGGCTGGCGCACCCGCGACCTCGATCTGGCCTATCTGCCTTTTCTACGCGGTATGGGCATTGCACAGTACACCTCCGATCCGGTATTTCAACAAATGGTCGACGCGGCGGCTAAGGATGCGCCCACCGCCAGTCCCAAAGTGACATTAACGGCGATTAATACGCTGATTGCCGCCAGTCGCCGCCATCCGGGCAGTTTCTGGGAAAACCTGCGGACGCGCCGCGGATTGCGCGCAGTACAACTATTTACGCAAATCTATTCCCGGCCCAATATCACCTGGGCCGATTTGCCTTTTTTGCGGGAGCATACGGATTTGCCGATCATCCTGAAGGGTATTTTACACCCCGACGATGCACGCAAAGCTATGGATTACGGCGTGGATGCCGTCTATGTTTCCAATCATGGCGGCCGTCAGGTGGATGGATCCATCAGTGCAATCGAGGCGTTGCCCGAGGTGGTGCAGGCGATCCGCGACAAAATTCCGGTTTTGTTCGACAGCGGCGTACGTGGGGGCGCGGACATCTTCAAAGCGCTGGCACTCGGTGCGACGGCGGTTGGTATTGGCCGCCCATACACCTATGCTTTAGCCATTGCTGGCTGGCGCGGCGTCGCGGAATTACTCGAAAACTGGGTGGCCGATTTTGAACTGACCATGGGTCTGGCCGGATGTAACAATCTGGCCGCGATCCGGGCGGCTGGAGTCCGAAAGGTATAAAAAACCGTGTCCCATTTGTCAGCGACAAATAGAACACGGAAAGGGGGGCAGTGTTGTTTTTTGAATTGCTGCTTTTCAGGCTGATCATTAAAACTTATACACGGCGGCTACCAGAAAACTGGTGCAGGTGTCGGTCGCTTTATCGGATTTTGTATAAATTTCTGCCGAGGCTTTTTCAAAGCGAATTTCCGGAATGATCGTCAGTCCTTCTGATTTCAGATTGACCGAGAAGGTAGTGGCCAGAATGTTGCCACCGGTGCCGGCACCGCTGAAGACGTTGAGTTGGTTGTCGTCGTTGAAATACTCCGTACGCAACGTCATGCCCAGCCAGCTCAGCGGATCGGCCTGGAGATAGACGGCCGCGCCATACCATTCACTGGCGTCGCCAAATTTTTCGGAATCGCGTTTGGTCTGAATGCCAGTTATCGTACCGTCGAAACCCACCGTAAATTTTGGACTTAATGCAGCGGTCAGCACCAGATCTACTTGGTTAACCATCACCGAATCGGTCGGTTTGCCACCTTGGTAGTTCAGATAAATTTTCACTTTATCGTTTTTGGTGGCAGTGCTGAGTTGGCCGATTACAAACTTGCTTTTGGTGCTGGTGGATTTCAAGTCAGTGGGATTGGCAATACCCAACATGATAGCGGTTTTGCCGAATGTTTTTTCTGCTTTGACCCCGGTATGAAAAAATGGACCGTAGGAAAACATATAAGACATGCTGTAATTCCGGTTGCCGTACGCATCTACCAGTTCGTAGCCCACGTGGGTTGCCCAGCTGCCGGCGGTGAATTTCACGCTGTTTTTCAAGGTATAAGAAAGGTACAACTGTTTGATGGCCAGGCGCGTATTTCCGTCATTATAGGAAAATTCCTCGGCGCGTTTGCCAAAACCAATGTCGGCTACCATCCCTACTTTGCCGATCGTATGTTCGGCTTTCAGCGAGATCATGCCCAGCTCGAACGAGTTCTGCGAGTTCGTGAAACTGGTGTTGTTATTGTCGGCTGACTTACCACTGTCGTAGCGGTAATAAGCGTCGGCAGCGCCGGTAAAAATGATTTTAGGTTTTTGAACCGAATCGGAAGGGGTTGCAGTCGTCTGACTGATGGCAGTGCCGGCCAGGCAAAAAAATGCCAGGCCTGTTGCAAAAAATCTTTGTAACATTGCAAATCATTTTATTTAGGTGAGATGATAGATGGGTACGGCTCAGCTTCTGATCCAAGCTGGTTATAGTCGTACCTTTTTATTTGTAATAGATTGATCGTCAATCAATACGCTTTATTGATGCCTAGGTAAAATCCCTTAATCTTCTACCAGCACTTCTTTGAGTTTGCCGTTGGGCTGCGTTACCAGCAGGGTGCCCTGCGTATAACTTTCGTTGTGTTGCGAAGCATCCAGCCCCAGTTCTTCATCGGCAGAACTGACCCGAATCGGCTCGATTGCGTTGATTAATTTGAAAATCAGGTAGGAGACAATGACGCTGTAAGACACGGCGATGAACAGCCCTTTCACCTGCGTAAAGAAAAATTCGAAATTGCCGTAGAACAAGCCATCCGCGCCGCCGCTATTAACTGCTTTGGTGGCAAAAACACCGGTAAGCAACATGCCCACCATCCCGCCGACACCGTGGCAGGGGAATACGTCGAGCGTATCGTCCAGTTTGGATTTGGATTTGTAATACACCGCTATATTGGAAACAATGGCGGCAAATACCCCGATGAAAATACTCTGTGGAATGCCGACAAAACCAGCACCCGGCGTAATGGCTACCAGACCGACCACCGCGCCGATACAAAAGCCGAGCACGGACGGTTTTTTGCCTTTCAAGACATCAAAAAACATCCACGACAAACCCGCCGCTGCCGCCGCAGTATTGGTCGTAGCAAAAGCCGAAACGGCCAATGCGCCCGAACCGACGGCCGACCCCGCGTTAAAACCAAACCAGCCGAACCACAGCAAACCGGTACCGATCAATACATACGGTACGTTGGCTGGCGGTATTTCCTGATGCTCCAGGTGTGAAATACGACGTTTGAGCACCAGTGCACCCATAAGCGCAGCGCAACCGGCAGAAATGTGCACAACAGTACCACCGGCAAAGTCCAGTACCCCCATTTTGAACAAAAATCCATCCGGATGCCAGGCCCAATGCGCCAACGGTGCGTACACTAACAGGCTAAACAGCGCGGTAAACAGAATATACGAAGTGAAACGAATCCGCTCGGCGACTGCACCGACCACCAGGCCGGGCGTAATGATGGCGAACATGAGTTGGAAAAATGAAAACAGCGTAAGCGGAATTGTCGGTGCAAGGCTCCATGGAGCGCCAGAATTGACGTGCTGGAACATTAAAAAAGTCATCGGATTGCCGATAAAGCCACCGATGCTATCTCCGAAGGCCAGGCTGAAACCCACGACAATCCACAGCACACTCACTACCCCGGCGGCGACCACACTCTTGATCATCGTAGAAATTACATTTTTGCGGTGCACCATACCGCCGTAGAAAAACGCCAACCCGGGCGTCATCAGGAAAACAAGCGCTGTCGCCACCAACATCCAGGCGATATCTGCCCCATTATATTTCCCGTCGTCCACAAAATTGGGCAGCACCGGCGAAAAAATTGCGATCAGCGCTACCACGGCCAACAGCGAAAATGGAACGGCTTGTTTAAAAGTGATTTGTTGCATCATCGTCGTGATTTTTATTACAGTGAAAAAAGTTTAAGCGTTAAAAAAGTGAAGCAATTAAGTTGTTAGTAGTCAATGCGTTGAATTTGGATCGCCAGCATTTCAGGTCGAATACGACACGGTCAGTTCAGGCGTTGGCGCGCAAACCGATGTTGTGGTGGAAGTGTGGTGGGAAATGTCTTTTTTGCCGGCTGAAAGATGTAAAACAGCCAATACATTCGTCTATACCGATCAAAGCGACCCAGGGCGCAGGTCGTCATTTTCAATTGCCAAAAATGCAGGTATTCGGTAAATAATTTGGTAGAACTGTCACAAAGATATTGTATGTTCTGACTATTTTCGCTATTAAAAGATAATTATTTTAGATAGTGTTAATATTTGATTATTAATTTGGTCCGGTATTTTTAAGAGAAATTATCCACTGAGAAATCGAATTAATTGCAAAATAACATTTGGATTCCGAAAAGTAGCCTGCTGCGTTTCAGCCAGGCACTCGGTCTGTGTGTATGCTGTTTTTCCTGAAATCTACCGGTAAACGGTGAAAAATAACGGAGGTCTTTTCCATACTACTGGCCATTTTCTTGGCACGCGATGTTCCCGGTTTTAAAATCGGCGGTTTCAAGATGATACATGTGCTTCCGCGCACGCGCAGCAGCACCACAAAATCAAGATCGTAATCCAGCAAATACGCCAATCCAGGCGTGTGGGTTTTTACGTTTCAACCCTTCCGCAATTCCTCCAGATGTTCCAACTTTACGGGGTCGCGGTAAAACAGGTTCATCGTTTCAAACGGAATAATCTTCCCGTCTTTACTCACGATATGCACACACGATTTTTTGATAGCCCGCACATCAAAATCGTATGCGTCGATAAAACGCATGATAATGATGCGGAACAGGTTGTCGTAGCCCAGGTTGGGCGCACTGATATGCGGCAGGCAGCACATGACGGATTGCAATTCTTCGGTCGCGCATTCTACCGAATTGCCAGTGCTGAACAACTGGACCATGTGCTGGTGCAGGCGCTCGTCCTGTTCGTACACAATCGTATTGCGCGAGTTGTCGAGGATGTCCTGTGGGTTGATATAACGCGTCAGCGGAAAGACTTGTCCATCCATTTTCAAGGCGTAGGCCATGGCCAGCGCGTCGGGATTGCAGGGAACCGGTATCAGATCGGCCGCGGTAAAAATAGGCGATTGTGCCAGGATCTGCTGCCGCACTTCGGTCAGCGTCATGCGGTGGATGGCGGGATCGAAATGCTCGGTGCGGCCCGCCACCTGCGTCGGCTGGAACGTCACCCCGCGTATACAGGGCTGCTGAATGCCATAATCAATGATTGCCCCGATCTCATCGTCGTTCAGTCCTTTTTGCAAGGTTACGACCAAGGTAGTGGACAGGTTTTCCCGGTTGAGGTTGTCGATGGCGCGTTTGCGGACGTCGCGCAGATCTTCGCCCCGCAGCGTTTCCAGGGCTTCTTTTTTAAAGGAGTCAAATTGCAGATAGATCTCAAAATCAGGCATATATGTGGCCAGGCGCTTGACAAATTCCGGGTCTTTCGCGATGCGGATGCCATTGGTATTGAGCATAAGGTGGCGGATCGGCTTGCGTTTGGCAATATCCAGGATTTCAAAAAACTGCGGATGGATGGTCGGTTCTCCGCCACTGATCTGGACGACGTCGGGTTGACCTTCATTCGCGACGATAATGTCCAGCATCCACTCGATTTCTTCCAGCGTCCGGTGGCGGCCGTGGTGGGGCGATGATTCGGCATAACAAGTCGGACAGGCCAGGTTGCAGCGGTCGGTCACTTCCACGATGGTCAGGCAGGAATGTTGTTCATGATCAGGACACAAGCCGCAATCGTATGGACAGCCGAAATGGGTGTGTGTATTGAATTGCTGCGGCATTTCACTGCGTTTCACAAAATTCCGCGTACTGCGGTAGTATTCCACATCGGTGGCGATCAGCGATTTTTCCCGCCCGTGTTCCGGACAGCGTTTTAACATGAATACCTTGTCGTCTTCAAAAATAATCTTCGCATCGACCCGGCGCAAACATTGGGAGCACAGGCTGAGTGTGAAATCGTAGTAGATGTACGGGCGATCCATAAGGCGTGAAGCGTGAAAAATGAGGAGTGAAGGCGTGAAGTGGCATGCTCTTTTACCGCTTGCGTAGAATAGCGAGCAGCAGGTAATATAAAAGACCGCCTGCGCAGGCGATTTGAATGGAAGATAATCCGATACCAGGCCAGTAATGTGCCGGTTTGAAATATTCAATGCCAAGCCGGTAAGCCAGATAACCGATCATGAATATCTGAAAACGCCGTCCATTGCGCAAGGGACGCGGTTTTTCGAGGGTAAAAATAAGGAAGGCGAGCGTAAGCAGCCAGACAATTTCATACAAATTAACTGGATGGCGGGGTATGCCATCGCCAAAATCAATGGCCCAGGGTAGCGTGGAAGGTAAACCGTAGGTACCATCGTTTAATCCTTCAAAATGACAACCGAGCCGGCCAATGATGAGCGCCAGTATAATCGGATACGTCATCAGATCACCCGACGAAGTATAGACACCGAGCACCTTTTTGGTAATCTCTACGCCGGCCAGCCCGCCCAGAAAACCGCCAACAATGGTCTTATTGGCGAAAAAATACAAGAATGTCAGGCCACCTGCGGGAATAGGTTGTTCCAGACTGCCCAGTATATGACTGCCCCAAAATGCACCGAAAGCCGCCCCGATGAAAATCCACAACCGGTTTTCGTCGCCGATGAGATCCTGCGTGCGTGCGCGCAGCCAGGTATAAAATCGGTAGCCAAGCGTGTAAGCCAGCATTTCGCACAGCAGGTGCACATGAATATGTGCCGAGCCAACGTGTATTTCGACGGGGAAGACCATTTTCAAGGGCAATGATAGATAAATTTGAGACAACCTTTTCGAATATTTTGACACCTTAGTACAGTGTCTTTTTGCGACATTATTATAAGATGTTCACAACAAAATCCCGGCACTGCGCGTACATTTAGCCAGCGCAAAAACGCATAAAACATGATCCATACAAACAAAATCCCCTTCCTGCTCCTGGTCGTTCTGCTTGGTTTAGGCGCAGCCTGTACATACACCCTGAAAATTAAAGACGGTCGGACGGCGTACGACCGCAAGCAATTCGCCGTGGCGGTACCGATGCTGGAAAAAGAGTTCGCCCGCGCTAAAACCCGCAAGGAAAAAGGTGAACTGGCCTATCAACTGGGCGATTCTTACCGTCGCACCGGGCGCGACGAGCAGTCGCTGCGCTGGTTCCAGACCGCCTACGACAATAACTATGGTGCCGATGCCCTGAAGGCACAGGCATATACCCTGAAAAAACTCGAGCGGTACCCGGAAGCGCGGGAAGTCTTCAAGAACCTGGGTATTGAAATTGGGTCTCCCTATGAATACCGGAAGGAAATCACCGCCTGTACCATTGCCGAAGGCTGGCTCAAAGAAGTGCCGACCAACGGCCTGACGGTCGAAAATGCACCGTTCAACAGCAGCCAGCATGATTTTTCGCCAGCCTGGTACACCGATGGCCGTTTGGTATTTACCAGCGACCGCAATGTCAATGCACCCAAGGAAAACCGCTATAACTGGACCGGCAATTCGTTCATGCACCTGCTAATCGTTGATCCTGAAAATGCCAGTCCACAGGCGTTTAAAGATAATATTACGCCCGAACTGACCACCAACCAGGGTACGACGGCGTTTAACCGCGATTTTTCCGAAGTCTTTTTTACGCAGACCGTAGCGGCCTACAAAGGCGACGACGCATTTTGCAAAATCTACGTCACCAAAAAAACAACGGAAGGATGGACTCCCTCCACGCCCCTGCCGTTTCAGAAAGAACGGCTGAATTACATGCACCCCGCGCTGTCGACCGATGGCAATACGCTTTATTTCGCCTGCAACGATCCGGAAGGGTGGGGCGGTTACGACCTGTACAGCGTGCAGCATAATTCTAAAACCGAAACGGGATGGGACGACCCAAAAATACTGAGCCGCAGCATCAACACACCCGGTAATGAACTCTTCCCGGTGCTCGATGCCGATACGCTCTATTTTGCCTCGGACGGACTGACTGGTATGGGTGGACTGGATATTTTTCGCACGTACAAATCGGACCGGAATGCGTGGGCCCCACCGCTCAATCTGAAAGCGCCGGTCAATAGTGGTGCTGATGATTTTACGCTGATCGTTGATGCACGCACGACAAAAACCAATGCCGTAAAACCGGTAAAGCCCGGCGATCTCATCCGCGCGGGTTATATTACGTCTAACCGCCCGGGCGGACTCGGCGGCGATGATATTTACCGTTTTTCCCAACGGGTGCCGCCACCAAAACCCGTCAAAGTTGATACGGTCGTACAAAAACCGAAGGACGCCAGGATCGTGCTGGAAGGATATGTGCTGGAAAAAATCCTGACGAATACCGCCGACCCGAACAGTAAAGTACTCGGCCGTAAACCGTTGAGCGGCGCGACCGTCGCAGCGGAAGGAGGCAGCAAAAAACAACCCTTTACCGTGAAAGATGACGGCTTCTTTAAAATGGAACTGGCCGAAAATACGGATTACACCTTTGTAGCGACGCAAAAAGGATATTTGTCCAACAGTGCGAAATTCTCTACCAAAGGCATTGCCCGCGATCCGGCCAATCCGGTACAGGTGTTTGAAATCGAGATCGTGCTGGACAAGATTTTCCAGAATCAGGAAATCGTGCTGGAGAATATTTATTACGACTACGACAAATGGGACATCCGGCCCGATGCCGAGCCAACCCTCAATCGGCTGGCCGAAGTATTGCGCCAAAACCCGACCATTAAAATCCAGTTAGGGAGTCACACCGACTGCCGGGGCAACGACGGCTACAACCAGAATCTTTCCCAACGCCGGGCAGAAAGCGCCGTTAATTACCTCATTTCCAAGGGAATAGACGGGGGTCGGCTCTCTGCGGTCGGATACGGCGAACAGCAGCCGGCGGTGACGTGTATTTGTACAAAATGCACCGAAGTGGAACACCAGACTAACCGGCGGACGACGTTTAAGGTGGTGGAATAGGTTTTTAATGGCAGATTTTCAGGAGTAAAAATTACCCAATATTAAATTTTTTACGTCAGAAATAAAAAATTATGCAAACACGCGTCATTTTAATAAAAATAGCATACCTTTACGTCATTCTAAGTGGCTTGTACAAGGCTTTCCTCTCAAACCATTATCTATTTTAATATGCGTATATTTCTCTTTTCATCCGTTTAAATAGGTACTGTCAACCTAATAGAGGCATTTGACAATAGGTACTATCCTTTACTTCTAAAATTCATTTTCTATTTTTTTTCTATTTTTAACTGCTTCTTACAAATCGTAAGATTATCTCGGTGTATTTACAGTCAAAATTACTTTCATGAATTTCCAAAGGAAATTTTGTGCATACCTAAGATGCCGGCATCTTGTGTACATCAGTGCTTTTCTCCATAATTGATAATTTTGCCTCTAAATTGCTACTTAGTAGTAGAAAATACTCTTAATTTGTGTTATAAAATGCAATAGATAAGAGATAAAACGTATGTATGATGCGCTCTAACGGCATTTTATTTCGTCTAAAATTTAATGGCAATCCTCTGCCACTTTTTATTTGAGGCTTCCTAAATCTGCCTGGTATTTGAACAGGTAAAACATTTTATTATTATGAATAACACTATCTTTAGAACGATCCACAATGTTTTTATGATCGTCGCGCTCGCTTTTTTATTTACTAGTTTTCCTGATCATATTTCTGCACAGACTTGCAGTAATTTTACTGCATTGCCAGCAAATACGTTCATTAATACTACTCTTAATACTCCACTAACTTTAACCGGAGTAAATGTACGAATTTCAGGAAATGTAACCTTTAATAACGATGTAACTTTTATCGGATGCATAATTTTTATGGAGCCAAATGCAACTGTAACCATAAATCCAAATCAGACTACCGGCTTAAGCACGTTTTCACTGTTGCCGACAGCATTGGGTGTAGGAACAACCATTTTTGCTTGTAATGGCATGTGGCGTGCAATCAATATTACGTCTAATACTGCAGTTTCCTACGCGTACGGTGTGGAGAAGATATTATGAACACAAGCCGATTCGTAGTGGCTCATTAATGCAATTGTTCAACCGGTCTGTACCTCATTCTTGCGGTACAGACCGGTTTTAAGCATAATAATCATTCTACCATGAAGAAAATTATATTGAGTGCAATCGTAGTCTGTTTTGCAGTTATCTTTTTAGCCGCACAATCTAAGCGGGATTATACATGGGTATTAGGCTATTCAGATCCAAGTTGGGGAAGTAATGATCCCATAAATTTTGGGGGCCAATTTTTAAACTTTGCAGATGGGAAAACTCATATTGAGAAATTTGCCATGCAATACGGTCCTGCTACCGGGGTTGCAAACGATGAATCTGGCAATCTGCTATTTTATACAACAGGTTGTAAAATAATCAGTAAAAACTATGAACTCATGGAAAATGGCGATGCCATAGATTCAGGAGCTGACAATACCGAGAATTGCCCTTACGGAGGGGTGCTATATGTAAAAAACGGAACTTTTGTCTTGCCAGATGGAAAGGATGTGAATAGATATAATATCTTTTATCTTAGAATTAGTAGAACATCGGACACGTCAAATTTAGTTGACCGGCTCTATTCCGCAAGAATTGACATTGCTGCAAACAATGGCTTGGGCCGTGTGGAAGAAAAAACCCATATTGTTCTGGATGACAGTCTGCATAATCAGGTTGCTGTTACGCGACACGGCAATGGTCGTGACTGGTGGATTATTGTCCCCAGAGGAGTGGGTCGGGAATTTTGGCAGATATTGGTAACGCCGGATGGACTACTAAAGAAGCGTATGGTCAATGTGCAGCCTCCTCAGCCGTCTTTCAGCATTCGCATTGAAGATTCAGATAATCCTGGTATCTATAGTACGCCGAATGAATATGCCTGGGAGGCAGAAGCGACGGCTGCGTTTTCGCCAGACGGCTCTAAATACTGTGTTGCAATATTAGGTACTGGTTTTGAGATATATGATTTTGACCGTTGCAGCGGTGATCTTACCTTTCGGCGATTGATTCCGATACCACCCTATAAAGCATTTCCCAACTATGAGGTTCAAGTAAATTCTGTAGGGGCAGCGTTTTCTCCTAACAGCCGTTACCTGTATTACAACAACGGAGAGTCTATGTACCAGTTGGATGTATGTGAGAACTGTATAGATAAGGCTGTGCCCTCATTGCTCGGTAGTTGGGATGGTTATTCCTATGAGGGCATTGCGACTAATTTTTTCAATATGCGCAACGCGCCTGACGGGAAAATATACATTAATTCAACATCCAGTGCTAAAACCCTGCACGTAATCAACAACCCGGATAAAAAAGGACTATCTTGTAATTTTCAACAGCATGCGCTTGAATTTCCATACTGGAACGTTTGGATACTCAATAATTTCCCTAATTTTAATCTGTATGATTTGCCCGGTAGTGCTTGCGACACGTTGGGGATTGACGATCTGAATCGAAGACCAGTAATTTCATTTGAACAACTAAAAATATACCCTAATCCTGCTAACCAAATGGTAAATATGTATATACCTACCTGTGAAAGTGGTCGCGTGCGTATCTGGAACCTAGCAGGACAATTGATGGATGCAATAGACAATATCACGGGTAACGAGGTGTACACGATCAAAACAGCGAATTGGCCGGCAGGCATATATATTTTTGATACAAATACCTATGATCAGGGATCCATGGTCAACAAAGTTTTAATCGCACATTGAGCCTGTTTTTACAGTCCAATATTTCAAAATTTCAAAAGAGTGCGTGACAAAATCGGGGCGGTCAGTGATCAGGCCGCCTTTGCACATGTTGTTTTCTGTTCGGTTTGAATCCTGAATTCCATAAATTTTTCCATGTCACCATTGATTTTTACGGCTCTTAAATCCATTATATTTTGTGCTCCAATGGATGACCATCTCATTCCGCTTTGTTCCATTCTTTCCTTGACGAGATGCCCGCAGGCTGCTTCGACAAGTGCTGAACTAACCGGATACCCTTTTTCAATAAAAGTTTTGTAATCCATTTTATGCTGATGATTGGTAAAGTAGGTGATGGCCTTGTCGACTTGTTTTTGTTTCGTTTGGCTCAACCCGGTTTTGGCACTTATCTGCTCTAAATCGCGGATTACTTTTGCCACTTTCGAGTGGAGCAAATCCGTCAACATCTCCTTTACCCAAGGCGAGCGGCATCGGGATTTTTCACCAAAAACGGCAGTTGCCGCATCCCATACATACTCGCTCACATGGATAATATCCAGCAGGATTCCGTCAAACTGATTTTCCATTTTATTTTCTTTTACCCATGCCAATACCTTGTCCTCCAAACCACTACCCGCATCAATCGGTACGACAAAACGGCTTTGAGGATTTACCATGCTTGTCTTTATTCTGTTCAGTCCATATACAACGGCCTTTTGTTGATCAGCCAAAAACGCGCGCCGATGTATGTTTTTATGCCACGTATTGTCCTGGGTTTTGTCAGATTTTGACACCGCTTTATCTGCCTTCGTCTCGTCCCCCATTAAACTCCTCACAATACTATCAACACTGCGCTTCTTCGGTGTAAATGAAGAGGTTACACTAACTGTCGCCATTTCCATAGTCCCCTTTTTTTCTCCCTTGCCCAACCGTTTTTTGGGGTTGCCTTCCAATTGCTGTTCCGACTTTGACTTTATTTTCGGAACGCCCTTACCGTCAAAAGATGCGCTGAAACACACCGGCTCAGGCTGCTGCTCTATTTCTTTTGAACGGTAAAAAATTTCCACCACCGGCCCCAAATGATGGGCGTTGCGCTCCGAAGATTTTCCACTTAAGCCCAAATCCAATAACTTGTTCAAGAGCCGAACACTCTCCTTAAAATCATGCTCCGACGAACTCTCCCCAACCAACTCTTCTATATTGTATGACCAATGACTCGACTTGGGCAACATCAACCGACCATCAACGGGGTGTATCTTACCCAACTCCGCATGCCAATACGACGGACGCTCCAATTTCAACAAGCCAAATAAACTCAGGTATTGGCGAGATTCAATTCCCTTGCTTCGTAGCACTTTACTGCCTGATTGCGCCGCACCAATGGTGGATAAACGTTTAATCTTTTCCTCCAAAATATAACTCAACAACGCCAGTCCAATGCGCAGTAACTGCTTAAACAGCCCTTTCTCAAGCGTATGAACCCCAACTTCTGATTCAATATAGC
>JBBRDQ010000062.1:0-22032 GCA_038203695.1 Chitinophagales bacterium | reverse complement strand
AGCCAACCCGAATGCGACCGCTAAGAGTAGACGCATGATTTCCCAAAAATCGGAGCCCGTGAAAATTGCCATGAAAAAAATACGCTGTTCGCGAAACTTGTCGCGCTAAAGGGCGGTAAAAATACCTGAATTATCTGACTTTTGCGCCCACAAGCACTGGATGATCAGCGCATCTGGTCAGCAGCAGGGCAAAACGAAACGATTCCCATTATGCACACGGCAAAAGAAGCCAAGCACCCTAAAATTATTGTTGCCATCGACGGCTATTCCTCGTGTGGCAAAAGTACACTGGCCAAGGCCATGGCCAAATCCATGCACTACGCCTATCTCGATTCCGGTGCCATGTACCGGGCGGTCACGCTGTATTTTCTGGATAACGAGATAGATTACAACGATCCGGCGGCCGTGGAAAGCGCCCTCCAGCAGATCGAGATTCATTTCGAACGCCTGCACGGACAGAATACCACTTTCCTCAATGGGGTCAATGTCGAACGTGCCATTCGTGAAATGCGCATCAATGACCACGTCAGCCCCGTTTCCGCTATTTCTGCCGTGCGGCGGGCGATGGTGCGCGAACAGCAAAAAATGGGCAAACGCCGCGGTATTGTCGCCGATGGCCGCGATATCGGCACCGTCGTTTTTGCCGATGCCGAACTCAAAATTTTCCTGATTGCCGACCCCGACGTCCGCACCAGCCGCCGCCATCTCGAACTCGCCGCCAAAGGGATCGACGCCGACTGGGATGCCATCCGCCGCAACCTGCTGGAGCGCGATCGCATCGACTCCTCCCGGGCCGACAGCCCCCTCTGCCAGGCCGACGATGCCATTGTCATCGACAACACCTTATTATCGGAAGAACAGCAACTGGAAAAAGCGCTGGCGCTGACCATGAACAAAATTTAATTACGAATTACGAATTACGAATTACGAATTTTCTAATTCAATGATAATCAATGCGTAGTCGATTTTTAATTCGTAATTCGTAATTTTTAATTCGTAATTAAACAAAGCCATGTTGAATTTTTGGCAGGCACCGCTGGAAACTGTTTCGGAATTGCTCCAGCGCAAAGCGCCGCATTTGCGTCAGATTCGTCATTTTGCCTCGGAATACCTGGGGCGGGAAGTGGAATTTGATGTGTATTTGCCGCCTGATTATCATTTAACCTCGGGCAACCGGTATCCGCTGATTATTTTCAACGACGGACAAGATCTGCCGCGCATGCACTTCGCGCGCATTTTAGGTGATTTGTATTACCAGCGCCAAATCCCGCATGGCATCGTCGTCGGCGTATATGCCAACCACGACCGGATGCGCGAGTATGGCACCGCCCGGCAGGTAGACTACATGGAGCGCGGTGATAAAGCGCCGGCCTATACGGATTTTATCCTGCGCGAATTATTGCCGTACCTGTCGCGCCGTTTTCGGGTAACGCAGCAACCCAGCGAAACGATTTTTGCCGGATTCTCACTCGGCGGACTATCGGCCTTGGATATCGCTTGGGCTCATCCGCACACATTTGGCACCGTGGGCATTTTTTCCGGCGCTTTGTGGTGGCGCTGGTCGCCTGTAAGCGCACACGCTCCCGATGCGGACCGGATTATGCACGATATCATTGACAAAACGTATGATCCCGACCACCGGCAGCATTTCTGGTTTCAATGCGGTACCCGCGATGAAGCAGACGATCGCAATAATAATGGCGTGATCGACTCCATCGACGATACGCTGCACCTGATCGAAGCATTGCGGGCAAAGGGGTTTGCGGAAAACCAGATCCGGTACGTCGAAATTCAGGACGGTACGCACGACCCGAAAACCTGGGGAGAAGCGATGCCGGATTTTCTGCGCTGGGTGCTGCCACACCGGTAAAAAAGGGGCAGAAATGCAGGATGTGAAAACCATCATTTACTTTTTCTCGCTTTTTTTGGCTGTAGGTTTGGAAACGACCTACCCTTGCCTACCTTTGCGCCGCTTTTGTGACAATGCTTTGACAAAATTAGAAATCCGTCTCAAATGCTTCAAATAAATGTGAAATCATTTAGACATAATCTAAACAGCACATTTCTTTAACACTTCCTTTGGTAAAAGTCGTTTGTACAGGTAATTTTGCGGGACTTAAACCAAATTGATCACCGCTCCTCATCGCCTCATCAGTTTACCACTAATTCATTTTAAATAGCATTCAGTTATGTTGCTGAAACGTATTTGTTGGGTTTTCGCCATCTTTTTTATTGCCAATTTATCGGTACGGGCTCAGGCTTCGGTAGATGCCGGTAAAACCATTTTCGTTAACAACTGTGCTTCCTGTCACAATAAAAACATGAAGGACAATATGACCGGTCCGGCATTGGGTGGTGTGGAAGAGCGTTGGGCCGGATTTCCTGCGAAAGACCTGTATACCTGGATTCGTAACTCACAAGCGATGATCGCCAGTGGTCATCCGCGGGCCACTGAGCTGTGGGCGAAATACAAACCAGTCCAGATGAACAGTTTCGTCACCCTGAAAGACGACGATATCAAAAGCATTTTGTTGTATATTACCGATGTGTATACCAAAGCCCCAGTCGGGCCGGTAGTTACGACTACAGGTCCTGTGACTGACAAAAACGATGCTGAAATTCCGTGGATGTTCATCGCGATTGCCACGATGTTGGGTTTGTTGGCGTTCGCACTGATGCGTATTGTCAATAATCTCAATAATGTAAATCGCGTACAGGCCGGTTTGACCCCGGTTAATAAAACTACGACACAAATTCTGACCAGCAAAGGCATGGTCGCATTCCTGGTTTTCGCAACAATTCTCATCTTCGGCTACAAAATGGTCGACAGCGCTACGAAAATGGGACGCGAACAAGATTATAAGCCCGATCAGCCGGTTAACTTCAGCCATAAAATTCACGCCGGCGCTAATAAAATTGACTGCCAGTATTGCCACGACTCGGCCCGCCGCTCCAAATCGTCCTCCATTCCCGGTACCAATACCTGTATGAACTGCCACGCGGCCATCAAACAGGGCACTATCTCCGGAACGTCTGAAATTACTAAGATCTTCGCTTCCATTGGTTTCGACCCGATCGCGGGTAAATATATTCCAGACTATCAGAACTGGAATGACAAACAAATTGAAGACCTTTACAAAAAATGGATCGGCCAGGAGTATATGGCCAAGGCCACGCTGACGGCACTCGATGAAAATGGTATCAGCGTTGTCGAAAACCAGTGGGATGGTATCGTAAAAGCCTTGAAAAACGATACAGATGGCAAAATTCAAGGTCCGATCGAATGGACGCGTATCCACAACCTGCCCGACCATGCTTATTTTAACCACGCCCAGCACGTTGCGGTCGGCCAGATCGCTTGCCAGAAATGCCACGGACCAGTTCAGGAAATGGAGGTCGTATACCAGTATTCTACCCTGGGTATGGGCTGGTGTATCAACTGCCACCGCGAAACACCGGTAAAATTCAAAGAAAACGATTACTACAAACAATACGAGCGTTACCGCAAGGAATTGAAAAATGGAACGCGCGAGCAAGTAACCGTAGAGGAAATCGGCGGTCTGGAATGCCAGAAATGCCACTATTAAATGATGAACGATGAAGGATAAATGGTGCCCTAACGCATTGTTTGTCAATTCATTAAACATTGTTTTTCAAAATAAAATTTAATTAGGAAGATGGATTCACGTATAATTCATCGTTCATAATTCATCATTCAATATATGCACCACGATAACGGTATTTGGGTCAGCACCGAAGATTTGATGCGGGAAGAATCATTCCTGCAATCGGCGGAAAAAGAGTTTTCCATTGAGAACATTGACGAAAAAAGTGGTCAGTGGGAAACCAATCGCCGCGACTTTCTGAAACTGCTCGGTTTTGGCCTCGGAGCAGCTACGGTGGCTGCTTCCTGCGAAATTCCCATCAAAAAAGCCATCCCATACGTCACCAAAACGGATGAAACAGTTTCGGGCGTAGCCAATTACTTCGCCTCTTCTTTTGTCAACGGCGGCGATTACTGCGCTGTCCTGGTGAAAACCCGCGAAGGCCGCCCGATTAAAATCGAAGGCAATACGTTGAGTAGCGTCACCAAAGGCGGCACTAGCGCACGCGCCCAGGCCGTTGTATTGAGCCTGTACGATACCAAACGGATTCCACACGCCGGATTGGTAAACGGCGATAAAATCGACAAAAAAGAGTGGGCCGAGATCGACCGCGAGGTCAAAGGCAAACTCGGTGCCGGCGGTAACGTGCGTATTATTACGAATACCATTCTGAGCCCAACGGCTAAACGGGCCCTCGCTGAGTTCACCGCACGCCATACCAATGCGAAAGTGATCGCCTACGATCCCATTTCCAGCGCCGCTTTGTTGTCGGCTACGGAACAGTGCTTCGGAACACGCGCCATTCCAAACTATAAATTCGAAAATGCCGACGTGATCGTCTCTTTTGGGGCCGATTTCCTCGGTACCTGGATCAGTCCGGTAGAATATGCCCGCGCCTACGCAGATAAACGCAAATTGCGCGGTACCAGAAAACTGACCATGTCGCGCCACTACCAGGTGGAAAGCTACATGTCGCTCACGGGCTCTAATGCCGACAACCGCATTCTGGTAAAACCGAGCGAACAGGGCGCTGCCATCGTGGCATTGTACAATGAACTGACCGGCGGCTCCGGCGGCCCGAAAGTAAATGACAAAGCCGCCCAAGCCCTTAAAAAAGTAGCGGCCGACCTGAAAAATGCCCGTGGAAAATCTTTGGTTGTTTCTGGTTCCAATAATATAGCCGAACAAGTCATTGTCCACAAAATCAACGATATCCTCGGTAATGTCGGCAATACCGTCGATATGAACAGTTATTCGCTGCAACGCCAGGGTAATGAGCGGGACATGAATACGCTGATCAAGGAAATGGAAAGCGGTACAGTGCCGCTAGTGATTGTTTGGGGCGCAAACCCTGCGTTCGAACTGCCCAATGCGGCCCAATTTAAAGCCGCGTTCGCTAAAGTGGCTACCCGCGTTTCTTTCTCGGGTATCATCGACGAAACCACCGCGCTTTGCTCGCACGCCGCTCCCGCCCACCACCAATTGGAATCCTGGGGAGATGCGCAGCCGAAAAAAGGCCATTACTCGCTGATCCAACCGACGATCGCACCGCTGTTCAAAACCCGCCAGGCTGAACACTCCATCCTGGAATGGGCGGATAGTCCGAATCTCAACCGCCAGGACGAGCAGCCTTATTACCAATACCTGAAATCAACCTGGGCGAGCGATATGTTCGCCCTGCAAACCAAATACGGCACCCCGGCCGCATTCTGGGATATGAGTCTGCACGACGGCGTTTTTGAAGTTGCGCCTACCGGCACAACGACCTTCAACGCCGGTGTTGCAGTCGATGTAAATGCAGTTACCAAACCAGTCGACGGCATTGAAATCGCTTTCTACGAAACGGTCAATATCGGTGGCGGTCAATACGCCCACAATCCATGGTTGCAGGAAATGCCGGATCCGGTCCTGCGCACCGTCTGGGGCAACTACCTCACTGTTCCGATAGAATCGGACGGTAAAGGTACTATCACCGGCTGGCAGGGCGTAACCGATGGCGACACGGTGGACGTTACGTTGGCCAACGGTCAAAAAATTACCTGCACGGCCGTTCGCGGCTTCGGTCAAATGCCTGGTACCGTGGCAATTGCACTGGGTGCCGGTCGGGAAAAAGGTGGCAGCGGCGTCGGTTTTGGCGTAAATGTCACACCATTCTTTCCAATGGATGGCAACGGTCTGGTGCAATATGCCACGACGGCACAAGTATCCGCACCAACCGGCCACGATAAAGAATTTGCCTGTGTACAGCACCACCATACGATGGGCTTACACAAGGAAGACGATAAAGGTGAAACGCCGTTCAATGTGGACGAAGCGGAGTTCTTCCAGGGCTCGCTCACCAAACGCTCTATTATTTTCCAGACCAACCTGAAAGATTTGCAGGAACTGGAAGATGAACTGACGGAATTCCACGAAGAAGCCGAACACCTCAATTCCCAGACACTCTACCCAAGTACGGAGGAGTGGTTTAAAACGGGTTTGAAATGGGGTATGTATGTCGATTTGAACTCCTGCATCGGCTGTGGCGCTTGCCAAGTCGCCTGTGTGAGCGAAAATAACGTACCGGTTGTCGGTAAAAAACAAGTGGTAAAACACCACGAAATGACCTGGCTGCGCATCGACCGTTATTTCTACGGCGAATTGGAAAACCCGAAAGTGGTGTACCAGCCGATGATGTGCCAGCACTGCGACAATGCGCCTTGCGAAAACGTATGCCCGGTAGCCGCTACCACGCACTCGATGGAAGGCATCAACCAAATGGCTTATAACCGTTGTATCGGTACGCGTTACTGCGCCAACAACTGTCCTTATAAAGTACGTCGTTTTAACTGGCTCGATTACACGACGGCCGACCTGTGGCCTTCCAACGAAGAATCGGTGTACTGGTCAGCCGGCGACGACAAGCCTTACTACGCCGATAACCTGTTGCGGATGGTGCTGAATCCCGATGTAACGGTACGGACACGTGGGGTGATCGAAAAATGTTCGTTCTGCGTACAGCGTATCCAGGAAGGTAAGTTGGCTTCGAAACGCGAAGGCCGCATTATTGGCGACAATGATGTGCGTACTGCCTGCCAGACCGCTTGCCCGACGGAAGCCATTATCTTTGGTAATTTGAACAACCCGGACAGTCAGGTGAATAAAGCGAAGAAAAGCGCCGGCGCACTGGCGTACAAAGTACTGGAAGAGATCAACGTCCGTCCGGCCGTCGACTACTCCGCCAAAATTCACAACAGCAACGAAGAATTGTATTCATGAGGCAGTTTGCAAGGTAGTTGAAGGTTTTCAACGTCTTTGCGCTCATAACTCATAACTCATAACTCATTTATTTATGTCTCATATAGTCGCGCCGGTTCGGCACATCTTAATTGAAGGCAACAAATCCTACCACAATATCACGGAGGATTTGTGTTCCCCTACCGAAAAAGCCCCAACCCGGGAGTGGATGGTTGCATTCGCCCTGGCAGTTACTTTGCTCGGCCTTTACTTTTTCGCCATCACCTGGACGGTATGGAAAGGGATCGGTACGTGGGGATCGAATCGTACCATCAACTGGGCCTGGGACATCACCAATTTCGTGTGGTGGATCGGTATCGGTCACGCGGGTACGCTGATTTCGGCGATTTTGCTCCTGTTCCGCCAACGCTGGCGTACGGGGGTGAACCGTGCGGCAGAGGCAATGACCATTTTTGCGGTCATGTGCGCCGGGCAGTTCCCGATTTTCCACATGGGCCGCGTCTGGCTGGCGTTTTTCATTTTCCCGTTCCCCAATACCCGCGGACCGCTGTGGACGAATTTTAACTCGCCGCTGCTGTGGGACGTATTCGCGATCTCGACGTATTTCTCGGTATCGCTGTTGTTCTGGTATACCGGTCTGGTCCCCGATTTGGCGACTGTGCGGGACCGTGCTACGGGTTTCCGCCGTAAAATGTACGAAAAATTCTCGTTCGGCTGGACGGGTAGCGCCAAACACTGGCAGCGTTGGGAGTCACTTTCGCTGATCCTGGCTGGTCTTTCCACGCCGCTCGTACTCTCGGTACACACGATTGTATCTTTTGACTTTGCTACGTCGGTTATTCCAGGCTGGCACACCACCATTTTCCCGCCTTATTTCGTAGCGGGTGCGGTATTCTCGGGTTTTGCCATGGTACAGACCCTGATGATCATTACGCGTAAAGTGCTGAAACTGGAGCAATACATTACCCTGAATCACATCGAATCCATGAACAAGGTAATTGTACTTACGGGTACGATCGTCGGGGTGGCTTACCTTACCGAGTTGTTCATTGCCTGGTATTCCGGTTATATTTACGAACAGTTTGCCTTCTACAACCGCGTATTCGGCGTCTACTGGTGGTCTTATTTTGGGATGATGTTCTGCAACGTGGTAAGCCCGCAGTTGTTCTGGTCGCGCAAAATCCGCCGCAGCATTTGGTGGACGTTCTTCTTGAGCATCGTGGTAAATATCGGTATGTGGTTCGAGCGTTTCGTTATTATCGCGACGACGCTGGCCCGCGACTACTTACCGTCTTCCTGGAGTTACTACAGCCCAACCTGGGTCGAGATCAGCATTTTTGCCGGTACTATGGGGCTGTTCTTTACGCTGTACCTGTTGTTTACCCGTTTGGCGCCGGTAGTTGCTATTGCCGAGGTAAAAGCGATCCTGAAAGTAGCCGGCGACCAGTATATCGGACCGGATGCGAAACAGGATCACCACGAAACGGCTGCGCGTACGACGGTAATTCAATTAAAAAAAGGAGAAGAATAGCCGTTATAACCAGGCAATTGCCCGGCTGTAACTTTCCATCAAATTCATTTGCTAATTCCTAATTCACGATAAATGGCTGTTGAAAGCACAAAAGTTCTCTACGGACTTTACAACGACGAAGAAGACCTGAAAAGCGCGGTGAAAGCCGCTAGCGCAGCGCATCTGGACATCATGGATGTGTTCACGCCCTTTCCAGTTCACGGCCTCGACCCGCTTTTAGGGCTGAAAGAAAGCCGTTTGCACTACCTTGGTTTTATCTATGGCGCAATCGGAGCAAGTTTTGGCTTTGGCTTTATGTCTTGGGTTTTTACCCGCGACTGGCCAATGGTGTTTGGCGGCAAACCCTACTGGTCGGTTCCAGCCTTAATTCCGATTACGTTTGAAATGACGGTATTGTTCTCGGCATGGGGTATGACGCTGACTTTTTACACCATTTGCGGACTCTGGCCGGGTGTAAAAGCCAATTCGCTCGACAACCGGATCACCGACGACAAGTTTTGTCTCGCGTTCGATGTAACCGAAGCGTCTGACAACCTGGTTGGCAACATCCGAAACTTATTTTCACAGACGCAGGCCGCAGAAGTGAATTTGAAAACGGTTTAAATAAGTTATGCGTTACACGTTATGCGTTATATAAAATGCACTTTTTCAACGCATTATCCAATATAACGCATAACTTATAACCCATAACCAACACTCATAACTTAATACTTTAGCGATGAAATACGCAATTGGAGCGATTCTCGGAATTGCCTTGTTTGCCTGGCTGTTTTCCCTCTGCTCTCCGGCAGGAAAAAATAAAACCGGCCATGAGTACATGCCGGATATGTACCATCCTGTGTCTTACGAAACTGACTTGTACAGCGCTTATGAGTACAATCACTGGGATGACAAAAGCGTATTTACCAAAAGAGAGCTGTCCAGTCCACGCGGCGGTATAGACGGGGTGATTGCCCGCGGTATGACCGGTGTGTACTATAATGGTGCTGCGGCGCTAGACGTGGTGCGCGGTAAAAATGCCGACAATGCCATCGCTGTACCCGTGAACGGTAAAGCGCCTTTCTATTACGAAGATTCGGAAGCAGAACGGGTGCGTTGCAATAATGAAATGACCGTCAATCCATTTCCGATTACGAAGGAGGGACTGGATCGCGCGAAGCCATTGTACAATATTTACTGCGGCATTTGCCACGGCGAAAAAGGCAATGGCAACGGCTGGCTCGTTGCCCAGCCCGACCCGAAATATCCGGCGGCACCTAAGAACTTTTTGCTGGACGAAATGATCAATGCCGGCAATGGCCGCTATTACTTTGCGATCATGTACGGTAAAAACGTCATGGGGCATTATCAGGACAAAATGTCTTTCGAAGAGCGTTGGCAAGTGATCCATTATATCCGCGCATTGCAAGCCCAAGAAAAGAAACTGGAATACAGCGAAACGGCCAATACATTGAGCAATATCGAACTGCCGGTCGCCGGCGTGGCTACCGGACCAGCGCGTACCATAGTAGTGCCTGCACAATAGATATTTTTGATTAAATATCTGAGAACCAATACTTTGTAAATCAAAATTTTCGGGCCTGTCCCGATCCTGCGATATGAATCTGACCAATACGCAATTCGTATTCAAAACCAGAACCAAAACCTTCCTGCTGGGCGGAATGGTACTAGGTGTCTTGTGCCTGGCTTTATCTGCCTGGGGCGATGACGCGCAATACACCCGCTTCTGGACCAATTATCTGCACAACTCGATCTATTTCACGGGTATTGCTTTTATGAGCATGTTCTTCCTGTCGGCGCAGATCACGGCTTTTGCCGGCTGGAATTCTGTCGTAAAACGGGTCTGGGAAGCCATGAGCCAGTTTATGTGGGTGGGTCTGGTGCTGCTGGCCGTACTGGTTATCGGCGTATGGGGCCATTTTCACCACCTTTATTTGTGGAATGAACCAGGTATTGCTGCGGCAGATCGGATCATTCGCGGCAAAGAATCGTTTTTGAATCCTGGTTTTTACACACTTGCACTGATTGGATTCTTATTCGTCTGGTTTTTCTGGGCTTATAAACTACGCAGCCTGTCGGTTGCGCAGGATTCGGAAGCCAATGGTCTGGCCAATTATAAGAAACAACGCAAATGGGCGGCTTCTTTCCTGCCACTGGCCGGATTTTTGAGCACCGTATTCCTGTGGCAATCGGTCATGTCGATCGACCCGCACTGGTATAGCACCATGTTTGCGTGGTATTCGATGGTATCTATGTGGCTGGGCGCTATTTCTATGACGATCATGCTGATCATTTACCTCAAATCGCAGGGTTATATGCAATATGTAACCCAGGATCACCTCCACGATATCGGTAAGTACCTCTTTGGAATCAGCGTTTTCTGGACGTATCTCTGGTTCGACCAGTATATGTTGATCTGGTATTCCAACAACGGTGAAGAAACCATTTATTTCCGCGAACGCATGGATCACTATGCGGTGCTGTTCTGGGGCAATCTGCTGCTGAATTTCATTACACCATTCTTCATTTTGATGCGGAATGACACGAAGCGTAAATATGGTACCCTTTTCTTTGCTGCTTTGATCGTATTTTTTGGCCACTGGTGGGATTATTTCTACATGATCAAGCCTGGTGCGCGCATGACCATGCACGAGGCGAAAGAAATATTCGAGCGCCAGGAAAAGCGAGACGAAGCCAAAAAAGCGCGGACGATGACGATTGCACAACCCATGGAACACGCCGCTGAGGCGCACGCGGCACATGCCGTAGCAACAACTCATCCTGCCGGCGAAGCGCCTATGCACACAGCACAGGAGGAGGTCGCCGCCCAGGAACCTGCCGCCGGTACAGAAAATGAAAAAATAGTCGAACCGGTCAAAGGGGAGACCGCCGAAAAAGCGCCCGAGACTACGCCGACCGATACCAAAGTGGTCGAGGCCTCTACTACGCCGGAAATTACGGAAGAACAAGGCGGTGCGCACGGAGAAGGTGAACATGGCGGTGAACATGCGGGTGCTGACAAATCTTTTAAATTAGGCTTTACGATCCCTGGCCTGGAAGAAATCGGCATACTGATCGGTTTCCTCAGCCTTTTTCTGTTCTTCTTTTTCAACCAGTTGGCCAAAGTGTCGCTGGTGCCATGGAAGGATCCATTCCTCGAAGAAAGTCTGCACCACGAAACCGGTGCGATGATTGAAGGCGAACAAAAAGACAATGCGCATTAATTGTGGAATTTAGAGTCATTCTAATCAAAATCGACTTGACCTTCCGCTTTGAACAAACCGCATACATTTGAGTTTTAATTGCAAAAATTACTGCTATGACAGCACTTATCATACTTCTTTGTGTCATTCTCATTTCCATCGTGCTTGTGCAGATTGGCAAAGTGACAGAACTCACGGCTCAAATCAAGGGCGAACGTGAGGTGCTGCGCGACAACAGCAAATGGAACGGCTGGTTGTCCGTAGGTTTTTTGGTTATTTTCCTGGTCGGCGTGTTCGTCTCTGCCTATGCGTATCGCAATGAAATGCTTGGTTACGGACCACACGCTGCCGCGTCGGCCCATGGTGGTTTGCTGGACGGTTTGTTTAATACGACCCTGATTGTTACCGGTATTGTGTTTGTGGTGACTCACATTGCACTGTTTTGGTTTGCTTATAAATACCGCTACCAGGAAGGTCGTAAAGCAGCGTTCATCTCGCATGATAATAAGTTAGAAATTATCTGGACGGCTATTCCAGCCGTCGTCATGACGCTGTTGGTGGTGAAAGGACTCAATACCTGGAACCTTGCGATGGCTGATATTAAGCCGGATGAAGAGGTCATGGAAATCGAGGCGACTGCCCAACAATTCAACTGGACGATTCGCTACCCCGGCCCGGATGGTAAATTGGGTACCCGTAATTTCAAACTGACCAACGGTAATAACAACTTAGGTCAAGATTTTAACGATGAAAAAAACTGGGACGATCCGATTCCCGGACAAGAGTTATACCTGCCGGTTGGCAAAAAAGTACGGGTACGGATTATTGCCAAGGACGTACTGCATAATTTTTATCTGACACACTTCCGGGTAAAAATGGATGCGGTGCCGGGTCTTCCTACCTATTTCGTATTCACGCCCATCAAAACCACGTCCGAATACCGCAATGAACTGCGTAAGTACCCGGAATATAACGAGCCGTTCGATCCGGCCGACCCAACCGGGCCGAAGCGCTGGGAAAAATTCGACTATGAATTGGCTTGCGCGGAACTGTGCGGTAAGGGTCACTATTCGATGCGCCGTATCCTGAAAATTGTATCCCAGGAAGAATACGATGCCTGGATAAAAGCGCAGGAGTCGTTCTATCTGACCCAGGTACGCGGTAAAGAAGGCGATCCGAATATCGGTAAAGTGCTGCCGATCGAAGTACGCCAGCGGGCGCAGGAATTCACGACCAATCTTAAAAAGGCCGTAGAATCAACCGAGGCCACCGACCGGACACTTAAATTGAATTATATCAACTTCAAAACCGGATCGGCTGAATTGACCGACGACAGTCAGTACGAGTTGACCAATCTGGTGAATGCCTTAGTCAACGACTATCCGAATTTGATCATTCAGGTAGCAGGCCATACCGATAATGTCGGCGAATCTGCAGCAAATATGCAATTGTCGTCGGCCCGTGCTGCGGCAGTTACCAATTTCCTGGTTGGCAAAGGCATCGCTGCCAGTCGTTTGAAGGCCCGAGGCTTTGGGGATACCCAGCCGCTGAAAGGCAATGATAACAGTACTCCTGAAAATCGTGCAAAAAACCGCCGCACCGAATTTACCATTTTGAATGCGGTAAACCCATCTTAGTTTAACTGAAATCACCTACCCGGTCCAAGTTTCATACACAATTTAAAGATCCAGGCTATGGCACAAGTTACCGTCGCAGACACATTGGAAGAGCAGATCACCCAAGAGCTCGGGTTTGATGATCACTTTCATGCCCATCATCATGGCGACAAGTTCCAGTCGAACTTTTTGACACATTACATTTTTAGTACCGATCACAAAATGATCGCCCGCCAGTTTTTGATCACGGGTATCTTTTGGGCCTTTGTCGGGGCTGCGATGTCGATTGTTTTCCGACTTCAGTTGGGTTTCCCGGAAGCGGATCTTGGTTGGCTTCGTCCGCTTTTGGGCAAATGGATCCAAGTAAATGAAGCCGGTATCGGTAAACTGGATCCGGAATTCTACTATGCACTGGTTACCATGCACGGTACCATTCTGGTATTCTTTGTATTGACAGCCGGTTTGAGCGGTACGTTCTCCAACTTATTGATTCCGTTGCAGGTCGGTGCGCGCGATATGGCTTCGCCGCTGTTGAATGCATTTTCCTACTGGTTTTTCTTCTTGGCCGGCGTAGTTATGATGTTCTCGCTGTTTCTGAATACCGGTCCGTTTGCTGGTGGCTGGACTGCCTATCCCCCTCTAAGTGCGTTGCCCCAGGCGTCCGATGGATCGGGTGCGGGTATGACCATGTGGATCGTAGCCATGTCTTTGTTTGTGGTATCAGCCTTGCTGGGCGGTATCAACTATATCACCACGGTGTTGAACATGCGTACAAAAGGTATGAACATGTGGCGCATGCCGATGACGATCTGGGCATTTTTCGTGACTGCCATTCTGGGCGTGCTCTCGTTCCCGGTATTGTTTTCCGGTTTGTTATTGTTGATGTTCGACCGCAGTATGGGTACATCGTTCTACCTGAGTGAAATTGTGGTAGGCGGCCAGGTATTGGACCGTGTAGGTGGCAGCCCGATTTTGTACCAGCACTTGTTCTGGTTTCTGGGTCACCCGGAAGTATATATCATTATCCTTCCGGCGATGGGTATTGTATCGGAAGTATTATCGGTGCACGCCCGCAAGCCGATTTTTGGGTACCGTGCGATGGTGTTCTCGATTCTGGCGATCGCATTCCTTTCGTTTATCGTATGGGCGCACCACATGTTTATGTCCGGTGTAAACCCCTGGATCAGTAATTTCTTCGTGGTATTTACGCTGATTATTGCCGTACCGTCGGCCGTAAAAGTATTTAACTGGATATCAACGATTTATGGCTCCAACTTCCGGTTCAATTCGGCTAGTTTGTTCTCGGTGGGTTTTGTTTCGATGTTTATTTCGGGTGGTTTGACGGGTATTTTCCTGGGCAACTCCGCCATCGATATTCAATTGCACGATACGTATTTCGTGGTTGCGCACTTTCACATTGTAATGGGTGTTGCGGCGTTCTTCGGCATGTTTGCGGGCATCTACCACTGGTTCCCCAAAATGTTCAGCCGTTTCATGAATGAGACTTTAGGAAAAATTCACTTCTGGGGTACGATCGTAGGGGCTTATGCCATTTTCTGGCCGATGCACTACACTGGTATGGCGGGTGTACCACGCCGTTATTATGATGCTGGCGCTTCTTTTGATGCGTTCCGCCACTTTGGTGACCTGAACAAGTTCATCACAGTAGCCGCGATTCTGGTTTTCTTCCTGCAGGTCTTATTCATCGTGAATTTCTTCTACTCCATTTTTGCAGGCCGCAAGATGACGACTAAAAACCCATGGGGCGCTAACACGTTGGAATGGACTACGCCAATTGAAGCAGGTCACGGTAACTGGCCGGGTAATATCCCGACCGTACAGCGCTGGCCTTATGACTACGGTAAACACGGCGAAGAGTTTATGCCACAATATGTGCCGCTACGAGAAGGCGACCACGACCACGGTCATTAATTCAAGCGAATTAACAGGGGAGAACGTCTTCGGAGATGTCCCGGACGTTCTCCTTTTTTTAGGTTAAAAAATACAGTTTCGATCTTTGCTTTATGGCACACAATCAGGCTAAAAATATTTCAACTTGGGAAGGCTTTAGACAGGCGGTAACCGATTTCGGGTTATTGGTCAAGTTTAAGTTGACACTTTTGGTGCTTTTTTCGGCTGTGATGTCTTATGCCATTGTAGCCGCCGGCAATATCAGTTGGTCGGCCATGTTGCTGTTGGCAGTGGGCGGATTTTTAGTGACCGGGGCTGCCAACGCCTTGAACCAGGCACTCGAACGCGATTATGACCGCTTGATGCCGCGGACTGCCAACCGGCCGCTTGTAACGGGCCGGATGAGCATGTCGACGGCGGTTTTGTGGGCTGGACTTATGGCATTGGGCGGTATTTCCATACTGTCGATGTTTAACCCGCTCACTGGTTTTTTGGGCACCCTGTCGCTGATCAGTTACGCGTTTGTCTATACACCGTTGAAGCGTTCGACGCCGCTGGCAGTGGTAGTGGGGGCATTTCCGGGCGCATTGCCGTTGATAATCGGCTGTGTAGCGTACGAAAATACGATTTCCACCACCGCCATGATGTTATTTTCATTGCAATTTCTGTGGCAATTTCCGCATTTCTGGGCAGTCGCCTGGTTGGCCGATGACGATTATAAGAAAGCCGGTTTTTACCTGTTGCCTTCTAAAAACGGGGAGAAAAACGCGACCACCGGCTGGTTGTCTTTCATTTTTTGCCTGCTGTTGATTGGGAATGCGGTACTGGGCTATTATTTTAATGGCGTTGGACTGATCGCGACCCTTTTATTAGTCTCCGTCAACGTGTACTGGGCGTGGTGCTGCCTGCAATTGTACCGGGAATGTTCGCGGGAAGCGGCGCGGCGGCAAATGTTCGTTTCATTTGCACACCTGCCATTTTCACTGATCGTACTGCTGCTCGACAGACTTTAAAACCATTAACCGTTTATATTATGGGTGCTGTATCTCCTTCTCCACAACTAAGCCGCAACAAAATCCACCGGCATAAATTTGCACTTTGGGTAGCCATTGGCAGTATGGTGATGATGTTTGGATCGCTGACCAGTGCGTATGTAGTACGCCGCTCGGCCGGCAACTGGTTTGAGTTCAAATTGCCGGATATTTTCTTCTGGAATACCATCGTGATTATAGCGAGTAGTATCACCCTGCACTTTTCTTACCGCGCTTTTAAAAATGGCAATGAAAGGCTGTATAAATCGCTCTTATTAACGACATTTGCGCTCGGAATTGCTTTTGTGATTTTACAATATCAGGGGTGGGTAGCCATGAATACCATTGGCGCTACTTTTACGGTAAACCCATCTAGTTCATTTATTTACGTTATTTCCGGTTTGCATGCGGCGCACGTTTTGGGCGGTATTGCAGCGCTGATGACGGCTTTGACACACGCATACGTATTACCTTACAAACCCACCCAGCGCCGGAAAGTCCGGTTTGAACTCGTGGTTCAATACTGGCATTTTGTGGATATTTTATGGGTGTATTTATTTGTGTTTTTCTTGTTACAATCCTGATAACCAGCGTAAAAAATCCTATTTCAACAATAATTGATTGAGTCTTATGGCTGAAACATCCGTAGCACACGCGCACGACACGCACGACCACGATGGGGAAGAACCCGAACTCTGGGAAGGTGGGCAATCGCCTTTCATGGCTAGTTATGGCAAAATAATGATGTGGTACTTTCTGGTATCCGATGCCTTTACATTTGCCGGTTTTTTGATCGCTTATGGTACGCTGCGCTTTAGCATGCCTACCTGGCCGGAACCCGATTTTGTCTTTGCATCCTTTCCTTTCGTTCATGCCCACTGGCCACTGGTTTTCGTAACCTTTATGACTTTTGTGCTGATCTTTTCTTCGGTCACGATGGTTCGTGCCGTCCAGGAAGGACACCGGGAAAACCAACGCGGGGTAGTTTTCTGGATGTTTTTAACCGTTTTAGGCGGTGCCGTCTTTCTGGGTAGCCAAGCCTACGAATGGACTACTCTGATTAAAGGCGAAAATGTATCCGTTACACGCAATCCATTTGGCCGTTATGTTGCCGATGGGGTGCTGGTAGATGCTACCGGCAAGGAAGTCGTCGAAAATGGTCTGCCGGTGACGGTGAAAAAAAATCAGTCGTATCTGCTACATGGCCATGAGCATAATGGAACAATCGAACTGGAGAAAAAATACGTCCGTTACATCGACGGACAATACGCTGGCCAGACCAAGGCGGTGGAAGAAGGACCGAAAGCATTTGGTGCACTGTTCTTTTTTATCACCGGCTTTCACGGTTTCCACGTATTCTCCGGGGTTGTTTTTCTGGCTGTTATCATGCTCAATGCGATGGGAGGCGTGTATGCCTCCCGCAAAAACGGCTATGAAATGGTGGAAAAAATTGGTTTGTACTGGCACTTTGTAGACTTGGTGTGGGTATTCGTTTTCTTGGTTTTCTATCTGTTGTAGGTCTTTTCACCCGCAACCATTTACTATTCAACAATTTCAACATTTGAGAAAATGGCTGGACATCAAACATATCAGGAACAAATATCGCTCGTGTTCAAAGGATTGGGCATTCTGGGTGCTATCACCATAGTCGAAGTAGCATTTGCCCTTTTTGCGAAAGGACATATTATTCCGAGCGTTACTTTCGGTAAAGATCCCGGTTTCGGGCACGTCATTTATATGCTGGCGATGATCGGGGCAAGCCTCTATAAGGCTTACTTCATTATTTTTTATTTCATGCACATGGCGTATGAGATACGCGGACTGGTCTGGAGCGTCTTGTTTCCACTCCTGCTGCTCGTTTGGGCAATTATTGCCTTTTTTCAGGAAGGTACTTCCTGGGGCAGACGCCGCGAATTTGTGAAAGAGCGGAATGAACTGCCGGCACAGTCCGCCCCGGTGGGCCGACCACAGGGATACCTGCTCTTACCGGGCGTTCTGCACGGATAAAAAATGGCTAAAAATAACAGGGCGGGGCAACAATGTCTCGCCCTTTTTGTTGATAATCAGAACTTTAAGTGATGGAAAATTCTACAAATACAGGCTGGAGCGCTAACAAGATATTTCGCGTTGCCGCTATCCTGTTGTTGCTGATCGGCCTGCCGGCAGGCTCTTGGTATTATTTGAGCGGCGGTGTAAACTGGCGTAAAACCGCACTGAATGAGTTGCGTGGTCATTACGGACAAATTGCCAGTGCTTATATTATGTATCCGGATGGAACCAAGGAAGACCGCCTGAAAAGTAAAGTATGCGTCATTCACCTATTCGGCGATCATCCTGACCTGACTGATGTAAACCGCAAAGTGCTGGATACCGGCCAAAAACTTTTTGAACAGTTTGGCAAGAATGAAAATTTCCGGGTAGCGCTTATTTCCGAAAATGCAACGGCCGAATTTCGATCCTATATGCAAAAACTACCCTGTAGCGATTACGCTACCTGGGTGAGCATAGGTGGGGTCGGACAATGGACGACGGTGGTGCGGAATGGCTATGAATACTATCTGCGCGATACCAAAGAAGATGCTGTACCGGAATATTATGCCTTGTGCGACACTGCGGGCACGATCCGCCGCTTCTACGATGCGAACAATGAAAAAGAAGTCGGCCGTATGGTAGAACAAATTACCATATTGCTGCCACCCTCTATTCAATAAAGGTCATTTTTATGTTTAATTTGCAACAACCCAATATTCAATTAGGCAAACGCCTCGATATTGCGGCGTATGTTATCTCTGCGGCGGTTTTATTGTTGGTCGGCCTCATGCGCCGACCCGAAATGAAAATCCGCAGTCTCAGCATTGATTTTAGTTTTTTGCCACCAATACACGCCACCTTAAATGCCCTGGCGGCTGTTTTATTGATCATGGCGCTCTATTTTATCAAAAACAAGCAAATTCAGAACCATCGTAATGCTATTTATGGTGCGCTGGCCTGTTCGGCCTTGTTTCTGGTCTCGTACGTGTTGTATCACTTTACCAACGATGACGTGAAGTACGGCGATTTCGACCATAATGGCACACTGAGTGCGGAAGAAATACTCCAGACAGGCAGCACTCGTACGTTGTATCTGGTGCTTTTATTATCGCATATAACGCTGGCAGCGATCACTTTGCCATTTATCCTGCTCACGTTCAACCGTGCTTACACCGGACAATATGCCCGCCACCGCAAAATAGCCCGTTGGGTCTATCCGTTCTGGCTGTATGTGGCCATTACCGGCCCGGTGTGTTACCTGATGTTAAAGCCGTTTTATCCTTAAATTTTTCAACTTGTACGCTATGAAACAGCATTTTGTTCATTTTCTGGCCGTAGCAGCCCTTTTTGTTACGCTGATCGGTACGCCTGTATCGGTGACGGCGCAATGTCCTATGTGTAAAATGTCGGCAGAGTCCAATTTAAAAAATGGCGGTACCGACGGACTTGGCTTGAATGCCGGTATATTGTACATGCTGGCGCTGCCATATCTGATCGTCGGCGGCATTGCCTACACGTGGTGGCGCAACCGCAATAAAGAGCCGGAGCAGGTCGCCGAGTTTTCCGAAGATGACTTTGCGCGTTATACGCCCAATTAATCTTTCTTAATGGGGTTGCCAGTTGGTTCCACCGAGGCTTTTTAGGTGAAATAATAAAAACGGGTTTGCCAAACATACGTTCGGCAAACCCGTTTTTTGATACAGCAAGCGTGTTCTATTTCAAAATGTACCGTGCACTAAGTGCCGTGTAACCGCCATAAAAACCATCGCGGTAACCCGTAAACCCGAACACAGGCATCCAGTCAATCGAAAGGTTCAATGGAGCATCGGCAAACTTGTAATCAAGTCCTAACACACCGGCAATACCGATATTGACATTGGACTGATTGTCGTAGAAAAAGTCCTTGTCAAAAGACCAGAACGTGGCGAGGACGCCACCGCCGGCATACCATTTCAATCCATCCACGCCATCAATCGGTGAGTGGTACTGATAGGTGAGCCCAACGTTTACGGAACGGTAAAAAGAGTAGCCACGGAAACCTAATAAGCCTTCCAGCGCGCCTCTTTCATTGATGAAATGTTTGTACGAAATAGAGAGTGGGTAACCCAAACGCAGCCCAATGGCCGATTTGTAACTTTGTGAATAGGCCGCAAAAATGCAGGACGTGGTTAGAAAAAGGGTGAAAATGAGTTTTTTCATAATCAATTTTGGTTGAGAGTAATGGTTATAAAGAATGGGGCAAAATTATTGCGTTCATGCTGAATTTTACTATTTGTTTCGTGAAAAGTGTAGAATGTTTGACCTTAGCCCCCGTATTTAACTAACCGATCCATGAAAATTGCTGTTTTCCCCGGTTCTTTTGACCCTATCACGGTAGGCCATGTGGATTTAGTCAAGCGCGCAATGCCTTTATTTGATAAAATCATTGTAGCAGTAGGGATCAACTCCACCAAAAAGTACCTGTTCCCGCTGGAGCAAAGGCTGGAATGGCTGCGGCAGGTGTTTGCGGCTTATCCCAATGTGGGCGTAGATCAGTTTGAGAATCTCACCGCGCACTATTGCCAGCGCATCGGTGCCCGGTACCTGCTGCGGGGACTGCGCAATGCCTCGGATTTTGATTATGAAAAGACGATTTCCCAGTTGAACCACATCGTGGGCGGTGGTATTGAAACGGTGTTTCTCATCTCGCAGCCGGAATTTTCGCATATCAGCAGTACGATCGTACGGGAGATTATTATCGGCGGCGCGGATGCTTCGCCCTTTATTCCCCGCGAGATTACGATCACCCCTGCATCGGTCATTTCCGGAAAGAAATAGTCTTCGCGGATGGGCAGGGGTGGTTAAAAGTGGCGGTTAAGCGTTAATTAGTATAAACCCATGGCCTGAAGTACGATCTTTGAAGGATTATTCCACTTATCCGACTCCGACTATGTATTTGTTTCGAATCTGCCTATTTATGGTGTGTTTACACCTGGTTACCCACCTCTCCGCACAAATCGACACATTGTCCGGTCCTGTTTCCAATATTGCCACCACTATTTTTACCAATTCCAATCGTTTGATTGCCGGCGTAAATGGCCAGGGGATGGCCTATTCCGATGACCTGGGCAGCCATTGGCAAAGCAGCGTTGGTGGCCCGGTTGGCAGCACCCACGCCATTCATTATATCCAAAATACCATCCTGATAGAATCTATTACGGAGTTTACGGATGATGTGTATGGCAGTACGGATAACGGTTTGACGTATACCAAACGGTTTGAGGTAAACCGTTATGCAGTACCCACCCCTAAAGTGGCCCATCCCGATACCTGCTGGTACGCACCACCTTTCCTGCATGAAATCTGGCGCCAATATTATCCGTTCGCCAGCAGCCCTCCCGATGTAAAAGTGCTGACCCTGGCACCGGCCACTTTTGTAGATATTGACGAAAGCCAGGGCCATCTGATCGTAGTGGCTTCGGACGGGATTCGCTGGTCGAGCGACGGCGGCCAGACCTGGCAACTTTCGGCCAGTTCGGCGAGTATTAGCCCTGATTTTGGTAAACTGTACCCATTTGGCAACTCGATCTATATGTACCAGGGAGTAGGCTTCGTGTACCGTTCCGACGATGGAGGCGTTACCTGGATTTCGCTTCCGGCTTTCGATCAGCAAAACCCCGATCTGTACATCACGGCGCTTTCTCATGATGGAGACGCCTTGCTGGCGATCTGCGGAGGCAGTGCGAGCACCCTGCAACGCATCTGGCGGTCTACCGATAAGGGGGCAAGTTGGGCCGTCGCGTACACCGGTTTGCAGCAACTTGATGAAAGTTTCAAAGTCGCCGGTAGCATTATTGCCCGTACGGCTTCGGGGTTCTTGCGCTCGGA
>JBBRDQ010000061.1:0-22111 GCA_038203695.1 Chitinophagales bacterium | reverse complement strand
CCCTGGCCGATGTGAATTGGCTCAAGCAAGTGTTCAACCGCGCCCCCATCCAGCGTTACAGCCTTAGTGCCGCAGGCGGCAGCGCCAACAGCAGTTATTACCTGTTGGGCGAATACCTGAACCAGGAAGGCATTTTCCGCGGACAAGGGTTTGAAAAATACGGGCTGCGCTTCAATGGCGAGGTGGGTACCAAAAGATTCAAAGTGGGCAACAACCTGTCGTTTGCCTATACCAATCGCAAAGTCGTCAATAGTTCCGGCGACGGCTATGGCCCGGGCAACGAGCCGAGTGGCATTCGCTACGCCCTCATCGCCGCGCCGGTTTTCCGCATCCGCAATGCCGATGGTTCGTACGTGAAAGTATCGTCCGAACTGGGCGACCCGATGTTGTATGGCGACGGCAATGCCAATCCGCTGGCCATCATCGACGCAACGGACTGGACGATCAAGCGCTACCGTTTCTTCGGCAGCGTCTTCGCCGAACTGACCATTTTTAATGGCCTGAAAGCGCGCACGACCCTGGGTGGCGACCTACAGTTTGAAAATGAAAAACGCTTCAAAGAGCGGTTATCAGCCGCCATTTATAGTCCTACGTCGCTGACCGAAGGCCGCGTATTCGACCAGAATCTGGTCTGGAACAACGTACTCGACTTCTCGCGCACTTTCCGCCGGCAACGCGTTTCGGCACTGTTGGGCATGGAAGCCATTAAAAATCAAACGAATTATCTGGGCGCCTCGGCCAATAACTTCTCCCGCACCGATCCGTTGTTTCGCTACTTAGACAACAGCATTGCCGAAGACATTCAGAATATCGGCGCGTCGGGTATTGTCACCGAATGGGCCTTGTTATCGCAATTTGCCCAGGGCAGTTACTCATTCGACAACCGTTATGTAGTGAGCGCTTCCGTGCGCCGCGACGGGTCTTCGCGTTTCGGCCGCAATAACCGCTATGGCGTATTTCCGTCGGTTTCTGCCGCATGGAACCTTTCGAATGAGCCATTTTTTGAAAAACTACGCTTTATTTCCAGTCTGAAATTGCGGGCCAGTTGGGGCCAACTGGGCAACCAGGAAATCGGCGTGTACCCGTACGGTTCGCTGGTTGCCACCGGTCAACGCGTGTACAGTTTTGGCGGCCAGATCGTCACCGGCGCGCAGGTAGTAGAAGCCGGCAACAGCAATATCAGATGGGAAAGCACCACCCAAACGGACTTCGGCCTGGACTTCAGCCTCTGGGGTGACCGCATTTCTTTCATTGTCGATTATTACCGCAAACGCACCGACGATGTACTGGTGCGCGTACCGGTACCACAGTCCGGTGGCAGCCAGAATGCGCCGTATGTGAATGCCGGTTCGATTGAGAACAAGGGTCTGGAACTGGGCATTATTTTCAAAAATAAAAACCGCATTTTCGATTACAGCATTGGTGCCAATATTTCCTCGGTGCGCAATAAAGTGCTGTCTTTAGCGGCCAGCGAACCGATTTTGGGCGGTTTCGGCTTGTCGGACGGCGCATTAACCAAAACGGAAGTCGGTTATCCGGTCGGTTCGTTTTACTTGTGGAAAATGCTCGGCATTTTCCAGAATCAGGGGGAAATCGACGCCAGTCCGTTTCAGACCAACGATACACGGCCGGGCGACGTCAAGTTTGCCGACCTGAACGGCGACAACAAAATCGACGATAAAGACCGCGGTCACTTCGGCAATCCGTTCCCGGATTTCATTTACGGGGTAAATGCCTCGGTGAATTTCAAAAACTTCGACCTGTCCGTGCTGGCGCAGGGCGTGCAGGGCAACGATGTGTATTTCCTGTACGGCAATTTCGCCTACGAAACCCAATCGCGCGGTTTCAATTCGTATAAGGAAATCCTGAACCGCTGGACGCCGACGAATACCAACACCAACATTCCCAAAGTGAGTGTGGACGACCGCAACGGCAACCGCCGGGTCTCCACCCGCTTCCTGGAAGACGGTTCGTACCTGCGCCTGCGCAATATCACCCTGGGTTACAACTTCAAAGCCCTGATCAAGAACAACGCGATCAGCAGCCTGCGCTTTTATGTCTCGGCGCAAAACGCGCTGACTTTTACCAAATATCCCGGTTTGGACCCGGAAATACAAGCCAATACCAACGACACCCGCGGACTGGGCATTTCGTCCGACCTCGCGGTGGGCATCGACTGGGGCACCGTACCGGCTCCGCGCACTTTTATTGCGGGCGTAAGTCTGGGATTCTAGGTGTTCAAATAAGTGTGGCACAACTATCTTATTTCAGTAATCATGGTCAGGTGTGCCCCACATTTCGCACTGAGTATTGATTCACCTGCTAAAAAAATAGATTTCTATGCAATCACTACGCAATATACTACTCCTGACCACGGTCATTGCACTGGGCGCCTGCCAGAATATTCTGGATAAAGAACCGCTGGGCATTCTGGATACTGGTTCGTTTTTTCAAACCGCCAACGACGCGGAACAGGCCGTCAATGCCGCCTACGGGCCGCTGCTGTTCAGCAACGCCAACAACAATTTCTACTGGGCCTTTGCTGAATTGCCGTCCGATGAGGCGGTGGTCGGCGGCGATGGGTCCCGTCCGGGTCTGACCGAACTGGACTTTTTCACCTACACCCCGCGGACCGAAGAGTTCAACGATTTTTGGAAACTGAATTACCAGGGCATTGCGCAGTGCAATACCGTGCTCGAAAAAATCGCCGGTATTCAAATGGATGCGACCTTGAAAAACCGCATTTCCGGCGAAGCGTATTTCCTGCGCGCCTATTATTACTTTTTGTTGACGCAGGTGTACGGCAATGTTCCGTTACTGATCAAAGTGACACCACCCGACGAACTGAAAGTGCCGGCAACGGCTAAAGACGAGATCTATCGCCAGATTATTTCCGATTGCGATCTGGCCGCGACTTTATTACCCAAACAATACGCCGGGAAAGACGTCGGTCGCGCCACCCAGGGTGCGGCGTACGCACTGGCCGCCAAAACGCACCTGTACCAGAAAAACTGGAACGGCGTGCTGGGTTATGTAACGAAAGTCAAAGATTTGAATATATATGCCCTAGTGGCCGATTACCAGGATAATTTCCGGGAGAACACGCAAAATAACACCGAATCCGTCTGGGAAATCCAGCATACTAACCTGGAACTAGGCGTCGGCAACTCGCTCAACCAGTGGTGGTCTTCTAAAAAATTCAGCGGCGGGTACGGGTTTGCGGAAGTGACGCAGGCGTATTACGATTCGTTCGAAGCCGACGATCCGCGCCGCAAATTCACCATTGCGTCCAATAATGAGGACTACTTCGGCGTGGTCTACAAAAACTCGTTTGCATCGACCCGCCACAGTCCGCGCAAATACATGCAAGCCGATAGCAGCCTGACGCAAAAAGCGGATGGCGATATCAACTACACGGCGATTCGTTACGCGGACGTGCTGCTGTGGGAAGCCGAAGCGTTGGCGGAATTGGGTCGGGTAAGTGATGCGCAAGTACCGCTGGAGCAGGTCCGTGCGCGTGCGCGTGCCCAGGCGACCAATCCGGCGACTGCTTTGCCACCCGTGACGACCACCGACCAGACGGCCATGATCGAGGCCGTGCGCCACGAGCGGTCGGTGGAACTGGGTTTTGAGATGCACCGCTTCTACGACCTATTGCGCTGGGGTATTGCCGCTCAGAAAGTAACCGATTTTCAGGTCGGCAAACACGAATTATTCCCGATCCCGCAAACGGAACTGGACTTGAATCCGGCCTTGCAGCAGAACCCGGGGTATTGAATGGGTTTTGGGTTTTGAGTTTTGAGTTTTGAGTTAAAAAAGGGTTGATGTGGATAGTTTGTTTTAGCCTATTAGTTTATGGATGAGCCAAACCAAAAAACACCATCAACCACCTCTCAACCCACCAATTTATTGGTGAAACAAATCACCCCACGAAGACACCATCAAACACCTCTCAACCCACCAATTTATTGGTGGGCAAACCAAATCAATTTATTGGTGGGCGAAACAAACAACATTCCTTGGCTGGGTGCCAGTACACAAAAACAAAACAATGACATTCAAACATATACGATTAGTTACCCTTGTATTGCTGCCATTCGCGCTCCAGGCGCAGGTGACGCAAATCAACATTCCGCGCATCGAGCAGATGCCCAACGAACCGGCGCCGTACAATGTACGCGACTGGCGGCAAGTAGCCCAGCGCTACGATTCATTCGTCTATGACCTCCAGAAAACCGGCCAATTTTTGCCACTGTCGTACCTTAAATCGAGTGGCGTGAACTACCCGCAGTATCCGAGTTTTGGACTGCATACGTATGTCGGCACTAACTCGCCCATGGGCAACGAGGCCATCAATGTGCTGCCTTCGCTGGTCGGCGCATCGCTGGTGGGCATCGACAAATCCGATCAGTTCGGCCGCAACTGGGTGCGTATGAGCCAGGATTTTTTCAATAAAAACAACGGCGAACTGCTGTACCTCAACAATCCCAGCACCAGCACCGGCAACGACTGGTGGTACGACCTGATGCCGAATGTTTTCTTTTACCAGCTCTACGATCTGTATCCGAACGTGGGCGGCGATGCCGACTACCAGTTTACCACCATCGCCGACCGCTTTCATGGTGCTGTCAAAGCGATGGGTGGCAGCGCCGCGCCCTGGCAAAAACCGTATATGAATTACCGCGCCTGGAATTTCAAAACCAACCAGGCCAATACGACCAGCGTACCCGAGCCCGAAGCGGCCGGGGCGTACGCCTGGGTATTGTACAATGCCTATAAAAAAACCGGTAATCCGACCTACTTACAAGGCGCAGAATGGAGCCTGGAGTTTTTGAGCGACTGGGGCACCAATCCTTCGTACGAACTGCAATTGCCCTACGGCACCTATACGGCGGCGCGCATGAACGCGGAATTGGGCACGAAATACAACATCGAAAAGATGGTCAACTGGTCGTTCAATCGCGGCGATCTGCGCGGCTGGGGCACCATCGTAGGTACCTGGGGCGGCTTCAACGTATCGGGGCTGGTCGGCGAGGCCAACGATAACGGCAACGATTATGCCTTTCAGTTGAATGGGGTGCAACAAGCGGCTATGCTCGCGCCCATGGTGCGCTACGACAAACGGTTTGCCCGCGCTATCGGCAAATGGGTGCTCAACCTGACCAATGCAACCCGGCTTTTTTACCCCGGTTACTTGCCCAATTCCCTGCAAGATGCTTCGGCGTGGTCGAATGCCAACGACCCGGAACGCGTGATTGGCTACGAAGCCCTGCGCGAAAAATACCAGGGCAATGCCCCCTACTCCACCGGTGATGCGCTCAATGGCGGCTGGGCCGGCACCAACCTGTCGCTGTACAGCACGGGTTCGATCGGGTACCTCGGCGCCATCGTTGAAAAAACCAACGTCGACAAAATCCTGAAAATCGACTTGCTGAAAACCGATTTTTACCACGAGACGGCCTACCCGACCTACCTGCTTTTTAACCCGTACAATGTCTCCAAAAGCGTGGCGCTGCCGGTTGGCAATACGCCGGTAGATGTGTATGATGCTATTTCTGCAACATTTTTGCTGCAAAACGGCACTGGAACCGTCAATCTGAACATTCCCGCCAATGCCGCGCTGCTGGTTACGCTTACGCCAACCGGCGGCGTCCTTTCCTACGACCGCAATAAAATGCTGGTCAACGGCGTGGTCGTCGATTACAACCAGACTGCTGTAGCCTTTAAGTATGCGCCGCGTATTCAGGCGCTTGCTGCCACCACTCAAACGGTTGAGTTCAGCGATTCCACGGCGGTATTTTCCAAAACGTTCGATCAGGATTCCAATAATTTCACCTGGACCTGGAGCGCGACCGGCGGTACGATATCCGGTACGGGCGCCAATATATTTTGGAAAGCACCTTTGACTGCGGGTAATTACACGATCACGCTCATTGTCGCCGACGAAAGCGGCCAGCGCGATACCGCCACGCTGCAATTGCAGGCCGTGGCCGAAATCAACCTGGCACCCCAGACCTCCGGTATTCAAAAAAGCACCGCCTATACCACACCTGGCGGCACCGTCGAATTGACGTGTCCGGCCAGCGATCCCAATAACGACCCACTGATTTTTACCTGGAGTGGCGGCAGTGGCACGTTCGCCGGCAGTGGCAATACCGTTACCTGGACAGCGCCCGGCACGCCGGGCATTTATACGGTCAACGTGACAGTTGCCGACGACGAAGGGTTGACCGCGCAGGCAACTACTACCATCCTGGTCAAAAATTTTACGGCGACGACCGGCAATCTGATCGCCTGGTATCCATTTTCCAACAACGGCAACGATATCAGCGGCAACCAGTTAAACGGACAAGTCAACGGCGCGTTGTTCGTACCCGATTTCTGGGGGAATGCGACGCGTGCGCTGCGCTTCGACGGATTGAACGATTTTGTCAATGTGCCCAACAACACCCTGCTCAATTTTCAGGATGGCATCACGGTAAGTTGCTGGTTTAAAGCCGGCGCACAACCCGATCATGAGACCTTTCTGGTGTCGCACGGCAGTTGGCAGAACCGCTGGAAAATTTCCATCACACCCGAAGGCCGCATTCGCTGGACCGTGAATACACTGACTACCATCGCCGACCTGGACCTCGATGTGCCCGTTGCGGTCGACAGCATTTACCAGGTGGCGGCTACGTACGACGGGACGTTGCTGGCGCTGTATCTGAACGGCCAGTTGCGTACGTACAAATTCTTGACCGGGAAGATCCGCACGGCCGCCATTCCACTATTGATCGGACAAATACTGCCCGGCACCCAGGATTTTAACTTCAAAGGCGTCATCGACGAAGTCAAAATTTACGATTACGCCCTGACGCCACCGGCCGTACAAACCCTGTACTCCAGCATTCCCACGGCCGTACAGGAAGTCGCCACTGCATCACAAACACTACAGGTATCGCCCAACCCGGTCCTGGAAATCTTAACCGTCCGGCTGTCGGAAATACCCGGCCCAAACACGCAGGTGGCCGTATTCGATTTGCATGGAAAACTTGTCGAAACCCAAAAATCGGGTGCGGAAGGTTCGTTTTATTTCAATACAAAAAACTGGAAATCAGGCATTTATATCGCGCAGGTGCAATCTAACACCCCTGGTGCAGCCGTCCGGTTTGTGAAACTATAAATCAACAATTCTTACACTATAAATTACAACAATTATGCAACGATGTTTAAAAACAGTCTGCCTGTTATGCTGCGGGTGGCTTTTGGCAGTCGCGGGTGCTTTTGCACAAACGCCGGTCGCCAGTTATGCCTTCTCCGGCAATGCGCAGGACCAGTCGGCTAACGCAAACCACGCCACCGTCAATGGCGCAACGTTGACGCAGGACCGCTTTGGCTGGGCCAACCGCGCGTACAATTTTGACGGTACACACAGTTTTGTACAAGCGCCGAACTCGGCAGCCCTGAACACCAATTACACTACCATTGCTTTCTGGATCAAGGTAACTGCATTGCCCGGTCAGGGAGAAGCATTCCTGCTTTCCAACGGCGGCTGGCAGGAACGCTGGAAAATCTCCCTGCCGACCCACGGTAAAATGGTCTTTACCACCAACAACTCTTCCGGCATTTCCGATATGGATGCCGGCGGTGGCAACGAACTGGTACCTGGCATCTGGAAACACGTGGCGTTTGTACACGACGGCACAAAAGACATTATCTATATCAACGGCGTACAAGTAGCCGAAAAAAATGTGTCCGGCACGCTGAACAGCACCGCCAGACCACTCGGCATCGGTTACAACCCGATCGACGTAGGCAACTATTTCAATGGTGCCATCGATGAACTGAACATTTTTGGTACGGCCCTGAGTGCCGCACAAATCCTGGCGCTGTACACTGTACAGAACACCGCACCGGTCGTCAGCCCGGGTCTGGTGGCTTCTTATGCGTTCAATAACAACGGATTAGATGCCAGTGCGTACGGCAACACCGCCACTACCACCGATGTGAAAGCAACCACCGACCGTTTTGGGTATGGCGCACAAGCGTACGCCTTCAACGGAACTTCTTCGGAAGTAAAAGCCAGCAATTCGGCCCAATTGAATTCGCCCTACACAACGGTTAGTTTCTGGGTAAAACCCAATGCACTTCCGGCCAATGGCGAGACCTTCCTGCTGTCGTTCGGCGGCTGGCAGGAGCGTTTTAAAATGTCGCTTCCGGCGCACGGTAAAGTGGTATGGACCACCAACAACAGCTCCGGCATTTCCGACATGGATGCCGGCGGTGGCAATGAATTGAAAGCATACACCTGGAGCCATGTCGTGGCAACCCACGATGGCACCAATGACAAAATTTACATCGACGGCGTACAAGTGGCTTCCAAAGCCGTGTCCGGCACTATGAACAGCACTGCCAAACCACTGGCCATCGGCTTCAATGGCGTGGACGGCGGCAACTGGTTCGACGGGGTAATCGACGACGTGCAGATCTATAACTATGCCCTGAACGGCACGGAAGTAGCCACTTTGCACACCACCCAATCGACTTTCACCGGTACTTCGAGCGATATCGTAGCGCAGTATAAATTTGCCGGCAACAACGATGACTCTTCGCAGTTCGGCAACGACATCGAAGCCGGCAGCGCGGTAAAAACCACCGATCGTTTCGGTTTTGCCAATAATGCCGTCCATTTTGCCGGAGCAGATTCGTTGCGCGCAGCGAATTCGATCCAGTTGAATTCTGATTACACGACCATCAGCATGTGGATTAAAGCCGACGAATTGCCGGCTTCAGGCGAGGCGTACCTGATTTCGTACGGCGGCTGGCAGCAACGCTTTAAAGTATCGGTACCGTCGCATGGCAAACCGGTTTTCACGACCAACTACGAAAACGGTATTTCCGACATGGACAGCGGCAACGGCAATGTATTGGTCGTCGGTGCCTGGAAACACGTGGTATTTGTACACGATGGTGCCAAAGACAAGATTTTCATGAACGGCGTACTGGTCGCGCAGAAAGATGTGTTGGGTAAACTCAACAAGACAACCCGCCCGCTGGGCCTGGGTTACAACCCGATCGACGGCGGCAATTATTTCAAAGGCAGTCTGGATGACGTACAAATTTACAACCGCGCACTGAGCGATGCGGAAATTGCGGCATTATATGCCGAACAAAACGCCACGCCGACTTTCACCGGCGATCTGGTGGCCAATTACACCTTCGACGGCAGTGCTGACGACCAGACCGATTACCACAATGATGCGGTGGTCAACGGTGCCCAGCTGGGGAACGACCGCTTCAATAAAGCCAACAAAGCCTATGCTTTCGACGGCCTGAACGATGAAATTATGGCTGCCAATTCGCCACAGCAAAATGTGCCGTACACGACGGTAAGTTTTTGGGTCAATATCAAAGCATTACCCGGATCGGGTGAAGTATTCCTGCTGTCGAATGGCGGCTGGCAGGAACGCTGGAAAATTTCCCTGCCTGCGCATGGCAAGCCGGTCTGGACGACGAACAATACTTCCGGCATCTCCGATATGGATTCCGGCGGCGGCAATGAATTGCCGGTCGGCGTGTGGAAACACGTGGTCATGATACACGATGGTACAACGGACAAAATTTTCATCGACGGTGTTTTGAAAGGATCCAAATCAGTGACCGGCGCCTTGAACAGCACGGCCAAACCACTGGGCATCGGGTACAATCCGATTGACGGCGGCAACTGGTTCAACGGTTCGATCGACGAAGTACAGATTTACAACAAAGCGTTGACGGATGCGGAAGTAGCGGCTTTGTACGCTGCGCAATCGCAGGCACCGGCTAACCCGGATAATCAAGCGCCAAGCGCGCCGCAAGACCTGAACGCCGATGTATTTTTCAACAACATCACGCTGTCGTGGTTGCCTTCCACCGACAACGTAGCGGTTACGGCTTACAACGTTTATCAGGACGGCAGCAAAGTGCTGACCACTGCGAATACAGCTGCTTATTTTGCGAATGTAACGGCGCAAACCGACTTTATCTTCGGCGTTAGTGCCGTAGATGCAGCCGGTAACGAATCGACCATCTCCACCCTGAATGTCACTTCGGGCGAAGAACAAACCCCGGATACCGCACCTCCGACCGCGCCAGGTAATCTGACGGCTGCTACGGGCGCTACTTCGGTATTGCTTTCCTGGGATGCCTCTACAGACGACCGCGGCGTATTCGGTTATGTAGTCACCGTAGATGGTACCTTCTTCGATTCTTTGGCGGAAAATTCCACTTCCATACTGGTAAACGGACTCGATCCGCTGACGCTGTACTCGTTTGAGGTGTATGCATTCGACAAAGCGGGCAACAACTCCCCCATATCTGAACTGACGATTTCGACCGATGCAGAGATCAATACCGGTGAAGCCGGTCTGGTGGCCTGGTATCCGTTCGAAGGCAACGCCAACGACGCGACACCTTACGCCAACCATGGCGCAATCGGTGGCAACCCGGTTTTCCAGGCGGCAACGCACCCGAACGGCGGCGCACAAAACATCAAATTCGATGGCGACCGCGACTCCGTCCTGGTACAGAATGCGGTACAGTTGATTTCGGATTACACCACAGTAAGTTTCTGGATTCGCGTGGATTCGGTCAATACGGCGATTGCCGAATCGTACATTCTCGATTTCGGTCACTGGAGCCAGCGCTGGAAAATTTCGCTGCCGCAACACCTGCGCATCGTCTGGACCACTAACGGTAACAATACACAGTTCCCGAATTTCATTTCCGATATGGACTCCAAAGACGGCAATGAAATGGTCAAAGGTTTCTGGTGGTACGTAACGATGGTACACGATGGCGTAAACGACCTAATCTATGTAAATGGTCAACTGGCGAACAGCCAGCCAGTGGCTACGAAACTGAATACCACGGGTCGTCCGTTGGGTATGGGCAACAACCCGATCGACGGCGGACAGTATTTCAACGGCGCGTTGGACGAGGTGAAAATTTACAACAAAGCGCTCTCCAGCGGTGAAATCAGCCGCCTGTTCAGCACCGGTACGACCGGTACGCAGGATGGCCTGACCGCAGAGCTGCGCTCAATGGTAAAAGAGGTGTATCCAAATCCGGCTACTACGCTGGTGTGGGTAAAACACACTTTTGACAGCAAGCAGGATCTGCAAGTCCGTATTTCGGACGTACAGGGTCGTCAGGTGGGCGATCTGCGGTTTAACAAAAATGAAATACCGGCCGGACAATTCTCCCTGAATGTCCAGTCGTATCCAACCGGAACCTATTTTATGAATTTCATCGTGGGTGGCAAAAATATCGGCTCCCTGAAGTTTGAGAAACAATAAGATACACTGACCTATGGCGCAGTTTGCCATCCACACCCTGGGTGGTGCGGGGCAGACTGCGCCTTTTTTTATTCAAAAATCCATTCATGGCCCACAGATTTATACAGAACCCGATTCTAAAGACCCAGGATATTCAGCCGAGCAGCCCGGATTTACTGGTAGAATGCGTGCTGAATCCCGGCGTTTTCCGGTTTGCCGGCAAAACGTGGCTGCTGCTGCGCGTAGCCGAACGCCCGGTGCAAAAAGACGGGTTGATCTCTTTTCCGGTCATGCAGACCGATGGCAGCCTGAAAATTGTGGAATTTAATAAAGAAGACCCCGACCTGAATTTGACCGACGCCCGCATGGTGGGCTATAAAGGCATGACTTATCTTTCGACCATTTCCCATTTGCGGCTGGTGTGCAGCGACGATGGTATTCATTTTCATGAACCGGCGGACCATCCTACTAAAATTTTTGGACAGGGCGCACTGGAGACCTTCGGCATTGAAGATTCTCGGGTTAGTTTGATCGATGGCGTGTATCATTTGACGTATACGCAGGTATCTGAAAACGGTGTGGGTGTTGGTTTGATCCGCACCCGCGATTGGCAGCATTTCGAGCGCGACGGCATGATCTTACCCCCGCACAACAAGGATTGCTGTTTGTTTGAAGAAAAAATTAACGATAATTACTACTGCCTGCACCGCCCGTCGGGGGTCGATCTGGGTGGCAATTTTATCTGGCTTGCCGCTTCGAAAGATCTGCTGCACTGGGGCGGCCACCAGTGTATTGTACGTACCCGACCGGGGATGTGGGATAGTGCCCGGGTAGGTGCCGGCGCTGCGCCGATCAAAACGGACGCCGGCTGGCTGGAAATTTACCACGGCGCCGACGCGCACCACCGCTATTGCCTGGGCGCTGTGCTGCTCGATCTGAATGACCCCTCGAAAATACTGGCGCGTTCGGAAGCGCCGTTGTTCGAGCCGATTGCCGAGTACGAAAAAACTGGATTCTTTGGCAATGTGGTGTTCACCAACGGACACCTGGTCGATGGCGACAAGATTACGATGTACTACGGCGCGTCCGATGAAGTAATTTGCGGAGCAACCCTATCCGTGCGGGAAGTTTTGAACGGGTTGATCGGGTGAATAAGCGGCCTTGTGCAATGCTCCTATAAACCGACCCTTTTTTAGGCTTTCCCACGCCGGCGTAAGCGATCCGGCATTACACCACCTATTAACTTTTTTCACACCGCGCCATGTTTCAAAAGATTACACAGGAAGTCTCGTTTTTCCAGTCGCACCCGCTCGGCATGCGGATGCTGCTGTTGACCAACCTCATTTATGCCCTGGTGATGCCGATCATCGAACTATTTATCGGCGCTTATATTATGCGGAACTCCGAGGATATCAGTCTGGTGGTAATTTTTCAACTGGCGGTTTATACAGGCATTCCAACCACCTTCATGATTAACGGTTTTTTGCTCAACCGCATCCCGATCTCGCGTTTGTACGCCTTAGGCATGTTGCTCAGCGGCATTTCCATGACAGCCATGATGTCGTTGCATGAACTCGATACGATCGGCGTGTTTGTAGCCGGCCTGATTATGGGTTTGTCGTACGGGTTCTTCTGGGCCAACCGTGATTTCCTGGCACTCAATACCACCAAAGACGGCACCCGCACGTATTATTACGGGATCGAGACATTTTTTTACATGATAACGGGCATTATCGTGCCGCTTTTTGCGGGCATGTTTATCGCCGCAACCCAGCAGAACGGCTGGTTCGACAGCAATGTAAATGTCGCTTATTACATCCTGACCGGCTGCGTTTTTTTACTAACCGTAGCTGCCTCCATCCTCGTGCACCGCGGTAAATTTCAAAACCCGAAAAAAGCGCCGTTCCTGTTTTTTAATTTTCATCCTTTGTGGCGCAAAATGCTGGGTATGGCCGCGTTGAAAGGCGTTGCCCAGGGTTATATCGTTACCGCCCCTACCCTGCTGGTGTTAAGCCTGGTGGGTAAAGAAGGGGCGCTGGGCTTGATCCAGTCGCTGGGAGCGCTGCTATCGGCGATCCTGCTATACGTACTGGGCCGGATGACCGGTCCGGAACACCGCCTGAAAATTTACACCATCGGTTTGTCGCTGTTCGTGATCGGCGCGGCCTTCAATGCCGGTTTATACTCCGCTGTGGGCGTGCTTATTTTCCTCACCTGCCTCAATTTTGCCCGGCCGCTGCTGGATATCGCCTATTTCCCGATCCAGATGAAAGTTATCGACTTCGTGGCGCAAAGAGAAAAACGCAACGAATTCACCTATATCTTCAACCACGAACTCGGCCTGTACGTCGGCCGCCTGTTCGGTTGCGGTTTGTTTATCGTGCTGGCGCGGTACGTGAGTGATTATGTGGCCTTGCGGTATGCACTGCTGGTGATTGCCTCGGTCCACTTTCTGGGTATTTTCATGGCCAAATCCATTTTAAAAGACCCAGTCTGGCAACAGGAAACGGGCGGACATGCAGAGAGTAACCCCGGCCTCGTCAGAGAACCTATTTAATTCACCTCCGTCCGGGGGGCAGAATTTATTCCGCACCAATGGGACGTCTCTATTATCGTCATGCTACACAAACATCTCCTCCTCCTTTGCAGTATACTGCTGGGTATCACCTGCAAAACGACCCAGCCGGCCTTCCAGCCCACCGCCATCCCGGTCACCCAGATCGCTGTCGCCCGGGTGGAAGCCATGCCCAAACACCCCAAACCATACGCGTTGAAAGACTGGAAAAAAACGGCGCTGGAGTACGACCGCACGGTGTACAACTTCAATGAAAGAAGTCCGTTCTGGCCGCTGATCTGGGAAGACCGCACCCAGCGCAATTTCAAGGAAACCACCTACGGACTGTACACTGCCATTGGCGACATACGCGAAGGTGCCGGGGTAAACAACGGTGAAAACCACGAAGCACTCGGCGCATTGGGATCCATTCTCGGCGCTACGCTGGTCGGCATCGACAAAAGCAAGCAGGACGGCCGCAATTATGTCCGTATGGCGCGCAACTATTTCAACCAGGAAAACGGGTGGAATGTCGTGATGAATTTCACTAACAAAGGTGCCCATATCGGCGGCGGCTACGGCAACGACTACTGGTACGAAGTGTATAACAACGTGCTGTTTTACGCCGTGGGCAATTATTATCCGAAAGAAGCCGGTTACAGCGATATTATGCGCACCATTGCCGAGCAGTTTTACAAGTCGGATTCGATCATGGGTAAAAGTTACAGTTACTCGTATTTCGATTTTAAAACCATGACTCCCGCTAAAAACCACATTCCTGCGCAGGAAGATGTGGCGGCCGGTTACGCGTTTATCCTGTATTCGGCGTACCTGAAATTCGGCGATGAAAAATACCTGCGTGCGGCCCGCCATGCGCTCGATATTCTGGCCGGACAAAAGGAGAACCGCTCGTATGAAATCCTGATGGCGTTTGCGCCGTACATGGCCGCCCGCCTGAATGCTGAAACGGATGCGCAATACGACGTGAAAAAATTCATGAACTGGACATTCGACGGCGATGCGGTCGGCCGCGAAGGCTGGGGCGTGATCGTGGACAACTGGGGCGGTTACGATGTCAGCGGACTCTCCGGCAGCACCATCGACCGGGGCGGTTACGGCTTTGCCATGAATACCTTCGACCTGGCCTGGCCCCTTACCGCCACCGTGCGGTACGACCAGCGGTATGCGCGGGCCGTCGGCAAATGGGCGCTGAATGCGACCAATGCCGCCCGTTTATTTTATCCGAACGATATCCCCGACTCCTTACAAGCGCTGCCTGATCGTAAAGCCGTGACCAAAAACGTGATCGCGTACGAGGGTTTGACCAAACAATCGGGTTACGAAAAATTTAAAGGCATTACGCCTTTTGCGCAGGGCGACGGTCCGCTATGGGCACCGGGTATGCCGCAGGAAACGATGTTTTCGGTGTATGGCAGTGGCCACGTAGGCATTATGGGCGGCGTTATTCAGGCTACCAATGTGGCGGAAATCCTGCAAATCGACTGCCGTGCGACCGATATGTTCCGCAAAACGGAGGCCTATCCGACCTATTTGCGCTACAATCCTTTCAGTGAAACCAAAAACGTACCCATCGACGTCGGTAAAAAAGCGGTTGATATTTATGACACAGTCACCCGTAAAATCCTGCAATACCGCGCCAAAGGTGTCGTGACGCTGGCCATTCCGGCCGATGCCGCGCAGGTGCTGGTGTTGATTCCGGCCGGCAGCACGTACACCCAGCAGAACGGCCATTTACTGGCGAACGGGGTGCCGGTGGATTTCCGGTATGGGAAATAAGGGGTAGCCCGTACGGGAATTGAACCTTGGCAATTAAAACAATCATCCCCTGTCGCAGACCGCGACAGGGGCTGATTAAATTTTGATACCTTCGAAAAATTCCGCTTCATTTGGAAGATCTTCTTTGGGAACGACCGTTTGAGCCTGATGTAACAATACGCCGTAAAAAGCAGCAAAGTCAACCTGAAACCTGTTTTCTTCTGGATGCGAAATATCGGGATGAATTCGACAGTCAGGTATTTAAAATCAGGCAACAGTTTATAGGTCCGGAATTGATTGTAAGAGCCGGGGCTCTGTGGACTGGTCGGATAATTCGAAGATCCAGCCCGCACCTCAAGTAGCCGGGAGCCGAGATATTTTTCGTAATTCGTAATTTTTAATTCGTAATTAATTTCACATTTGCATCTTCCGCGTGATCCGATAAAATCGAAAGCACAACAGCACGGCCGAGGCCGTCAAGCCGGCCGTAAGCCCCACCCAGACGCCGTTGGCGCGCAATCCGCAGTAGGTACCTAGGTAGTACCCGATGGGCAATCCGATGATCCAGTAGGCAAACAGCGTAATGATGGTCGGCACATTTACATCGGCAATGCCGCGCAGCACGCCCAGTGCGGTGGCTTGCAAGCCGTCGGAAATCTGGAAAAAAGCCCCGATGGTCAGCAGGGCAATCGCTACCGGCGTCACCGTCAGGTCGAGCGTATACAGCCCGACCAGCCAGTGCTTGCAAGCCAGGAACAGCAGCGCGCAGCCGAGCATAAAACCGCCGGCCATGCTCAGGGCTACCTTGCCGGACAACAACATACCGGGTTTATCTTTCAAACCCCAGAAATGGCCCACCCGGATCCCGCCGGCGGAAGCGATGCCTGTGACCATCATATAGGTAACCGAGCACATGCTGATCGCGATCATGTGCGCCGCCTGGTCGCTCTTGCCATACCAGCCGATGATGACCACGGCTGCGGCAAAAACCGCCACTTCGAAAAAGCCCTGCATCCCCGCCGGCAATCCAATGACAAAAACTTTCCGGGTCAGGGCAGCTACCTCCGATCCTTTTTGCCGCAGATAACCGGCGCATTGTGCATCGCGGCGCACCAGCAGCCATAAGCCCAGCGTCATGGCCACCCGGGAAATAAACGTCGCTACACCAGTGCCAAAAAGGTACCAGCGGGGAAAAATCCAGATGCCGTTGATAAACAACCAGTTGAGCAAGATATTGAGGACCAGGGCGCTCAACGTGATGATCATGGCCAGATGCGTTTTGCCCAGTCCGTCGCTCAGTTGACGAACGGCCAAAAACAGAAAAAGGGGCAGCATTGAAATGGCCATCATCCAGCCGTAGGGTTTTGCCCAGACCGTTACTTCCGGATCCTGCCGGAACAAGTCGAGCGATAGAATCAGACTCAGCGAAATAACTACGGTGGCAGCGGCGAGGATGAAAGCCACCCGGATTGCCGTGCGGTACAAACTCGCGACCCGGTCGGCCGTTTCCTCGGCTTCGGCTTTAGAGATCATCGGCGCGATGACACCCAACGCAATAATGCCGATTATACCCACGGTGAACACCAGGCTGTTGACCACCCCCGCAGCCGCTACGGCTACCGTACTGTGGCCTTCAATCATACCGATCTGGATCGTATCGGCGACACCCATGGCGACGATGCCCAGCTGGCTTACCACAATGGGCAGACCGATGCTGAGCGTTTCTTTAATCTCGGTTTTTATGCGGATAAGACTGGTGGAAGGCATAGTATGTAAAGATGAAGGCACCGGGCCTGTTCAGGAATAGAAAATAACCAACACGGGATTTGGGGTCAAACGTTCCGGTGTGCACATAATAAAATGGACACGCGGCGATTCCTCCGCGTGTCCATTGACCGTCTTTGAAGCAAATCTGAATTTATAATTGACCGCAATCGGCAATTTCAACGGCCTTGGAAGTGGCGCCACTGCGACTGCCCACGGCCTCCATTTGATCTACAACGTCGTAGCCGTCGATGACCTGACCGAACACCACGTGTTTGCCATTCAGCCAGTCGGTCGGGATCGTACAGATGAAAAACTGCGAACCGTTGGTGTTTTTACCGGCATTGGCCATGGATAAAATACCGGGGCCGGCATGGTTGCCCGCTTTTCCGGCAAAGGATTCATCGGCAAATTTTGCGCCGTAGATCGATTCGCCGCCCGTGCCGTTGCCTGCGGTGAAATCGCCGCCCTGACACATGAACTGCTGGATAACGCGGTGAAAACCGCTGCCTTTAAAATGCAGGGGCTTGCCGGATGTACCGATTCCTTTTTCGCCGGTGCACAAAGCCCGGAAATTCTCGGCGGTCAATGGGACTGTATCAGCAAAAAGTTCGAACGTGATCCGACCCGCCGGCGCGCCGCCGATATTGATATCGAAGAAAACCTGTGGATTGGCTGGATTTGGTGTGACTGGAGTGGTGTAATTTGACATATTGTATGCGATAAGGAATGAAAGTTAAGGCGAACCTCGTTAAAAACAGGCGCAAAATTACGGTACTGGCCGTCCAAAAAAGAACTTTACCGGCAGGTAAAAAGAACTAAACACCGTTTTGCGGGCTATGGTTATCTATTTTAACAATATCTATGCAAAATACGGCGGCTGATTTATTCGGCATAATACCAGTATCAGTCGAGTACAAGTGGTTTACAGTCGAAGATATCGCACCTGCGCCTACGGGCGGCCCTAGTTTTGCCCGCAGAAAATTAGTCGCTATAACTGTGATTTATGCAGACTGAGCGCGAATCATCAGCAACTTACCCACGCCGTTACGGCTTTTTTCGACATTCAAAACTATCTCTGCTTGATGAAACATTACTGCTTGTTGTTTTGCTGCGCACTCTCGCTGTCGGCATTTTCCCAAAAAACCATCATTAAAGGTACCCTGACCGATAAATCCTCTAAAGAACCGATTGCCGGCGCGAACATTACGCTGGTCGATACATACGACGGGGCCACGTCCGATGACAACGGCGTGTTTTACTTCGAATCGGAGGAAACCGGGCAGCAGGTCTTACAAGTGACGTATTTAGGCTATGATTCGCTGAATCAACCGGTTACTTTGTCGGGCAGCACGATAGACCTGAAACTTACTTTGAAAGAGGGCTACAACGAACTGAAAGTAGTAGTCATTTCCGCCGGTGCCTTCGAAGCCAGCGACGAACGCAAAGTGACGGTGCTCAAACCACTGGATATCGTGACCACTGCTTCGGCGGGTGGCGATACCTACGGCGCGCTCCGGACCTTGCCCGGCGCGCAGGTTTCTACCGGCGATCAGGAGGGGTTGTTTGTCCGGGGCGGTACGGGCAGCGAAGCGCAGACGTTTATCGATGGCATGCTGGTGCGCAATCCGTTTTTTGCCAGCACGCCCGATTACGCGTCGCGCGGCCGTTTCAACCCGTTTTTATTCAAGGGAACCGTGTTCAGCACCGGCGGTTACTCCGCGCAGTACGGACAGGGCATGTCGTCGGCCCTGGTGCTCGAAACCCAGGATCTGCCCGAGCGCTCCGCCGGCACCATTGGTATTTCCGGCGTAGGTCTGTCGTACGGGCAACAAAAACTCTGGCGCGACAGAGGCCGGTCCGTCGGCGGCAATATCAATTATACCAACCTCGCGCCATACTTTTTACTGGTGAAACAAGTGCCGGACTTTACGCATAAACCGGAATTTATCGGCACCGAAGGTTTCTTCCGCCAGCGGACGAAATACAACGGTATGCTGAAATTCTATGGCTATTATAATCGCGGCCGGGTCGGTTTTCGTATCCCCGGCCCGAACGAACAGCCTTTTGAATTTGATGTGCAAAACAACAACGTGTATTCCAATCTCACCTGGGCCGGTGTGCTGGACGAGCATTGGAAACTAAATCTCGGCACCTCTTTCAGCCACGATTGGAATAAGATCGCCAGTTCGTATGCCGTGCAGCCCGACACCTTCAAACTGGGCAATTCGCTGGCGCAGGTGCGCGCGGTGGCGACGCGTTATTTGAGCAAACTGACGGTTATCCGGTTTGGGGCCGAGTATCAGTTCAGCACAGATGGCTTTAAAAACAAATATTTTAAAGCGAATATTGAGGATAATTACCTGGCGACTTTTGGTGAAACGGATTTGTATTTGAGTACCAAACTGGTAGCGCGGCTCGGGGCGCGACTCGAATACAACAGCCTGATCGACCAAGCCAATATCGCGCCACGTGTTTCGCTGGCCTACAAACTGGGCGATGCCGACCAGGTCTCCTTTGCCTGGGGCCATTTTTACCAGAAAGGCGACAGCCTCCTGCGCTGGCGGAGCCAATACCCGATTTTGCCCGGTTTTCAACGCGCCGAACATTACATCCTGAACTACCAGTTCATTCAGACCGATCGGACGTTTCGAGTGGAAGGGTTCTATAAAAAATATACCGACCTGGTCACGACCGGCCCGCGCATCGCCAACGATGGCAAAGGCTATGCGCAAGGACTGGAACTGTTTTTCCGCGATAAAAAGTCGCTCAAAGGGGTCGATTACTGGATTTCGTACTCCTGGCTCGATACCAAACGCCGTTTTCAGTGGTACCCGGCGGAAGTCCAGCCGACCTATGCCGCCAATCACGTAGCAAGTCTGGTGGCCAAAAAATTCTTTCTTAAACTGCGCACCAACGTCAGTATTACCTACAGTTACGCGACCGGTCGGCCGTATTACAATCCCAACCGGTCCCCATCGGAATTTTTAGTGGATCGCACGCCCAACTACCAGAACTTGAGTATGAACGTGAGTTATCTCACCGAAATTCGCGGCGCATTTACCGTGTTTGTGGCCGGGCTTTCCAATATAACGGGCAACGATCAGATCTTCGGGTACCGTTATTCCGCAGACGGTAAATCGAGGATGGAAATCACGCCGGGCGCCAAACGGTTCTTATTCGTCGGCTGTTTCGCCAGTTGGGGCATCGACCGGAGGCAGGAAGTTATTGACAAACAAAATTAGTGCAGCGTTTTAAGTTAAAGTACCTCAGCACCTCGATTTAGCAGGCACCTTGCGGCCTTAGAAAAACCCCCATTTTGCTGCATCCTAGGCGGATGAAGCAAAAAACTGTTTGAGCCTAACCGATCATTCGGGCCAACGGCCCGGCACCAACGATGCGGCGAGTTTTTTTTGCGCCGCCTAGGATGCAGCAAAATGGTTGGGTTTTTCGACAGCCAGGTCTTTTTTGGTTACTTTTTTGGACGCAAAAAAGTGACAAAACCCATGCGCAACACCCAATTTTGCCCATAAACCAATCAACCGACACACACTCATTTTCAAACAAACTTCAACAATGAAAAACGTACTTTTAACTTGCACACTGGCCCTGTTCGCCTTTGCCGCAACGGCCCAAACCCCCAATGAAAAATACACCAAAGTCATGGAAAAAGCCCTGCTGGGTTTGGATACCCTGCGCACGGTAGAAGCCTGGCAGGAAAAATCGAACACCTTCGAGCGCATCGGGCAAAAAGAGTCGGCAGAATGGCTGCCGGCTTATTACGTGGCATTGTGTCAGGTTATGATCTTCAACTTCGAAAAAGATGTGACCAAACACGAACCACTCAGCACCAAAGCCGATCGGTACATCGCCAAAGCCGATTCACTGCAGCCCAACAACTCCGAGGTGTACGTCGTGAAAAGCATGGCGGCCGGGTTGCATATTCGCCTAAATCCGATGGCCAACGGGCAGAAATACGGCACTTTGTCCGCATTAGGGCTGGAAAAAGCCAAAACACTGGATGCAGAAAATCCCCGGACCTATTTGGAGCAGGGCATGACCCTGTTTTTCACGCCGGAACAATGGGGCGGCGACAAAGTCAAGGCCAAGGAATTGCTGGAACTGGCCGGAAAGAAATTCGAAACCTTCAAACCGGCTTCGACGATCCACCCAAACTGGGGACTGGCAACCTATAAATACATTCAGGAACTCGCGTCCAAGGAAAAGTAGTAATTGCACAGCAATGCGGAATATAAGACCTTTGCACGCATCAACTGCGGTATATGTACAACATTCCCTTTCAGACCATCGACTGGTCTTCCATTCCCAAAACGCAGCACCCGGGTGAAACGGGTGTTTCGTTTTGGCAAACCGTCCAATTGGGCGGGTTAAGAATCCGGCGCGTGGAATACCTGGCGGGCTATTTAGCCGATCACTGGTGCCAGAAAGGCCATATTGTGTACTGTCTGGAAGGCGAATTTGTGAGTGAACTGCAAGATGGCGAGTCCATAACCCTTTCCGCAGGCATGATGTACGTGGTATCCGATGATCTGAGTTCGCATCGTTCAGTCACGACAGATGGCGTGAAACTGCTGATTATCGACGGCGATTTTTTGCAGCCGCTTTAACCCTGCGCAATATGACCAATTTTGATTTCAACCAAGACTACATGTTAGAAGATGCACGCGTGCTGTTGCGCCCGCTGGCACCCGGCGACCTC
>JBBRDQ010000060.1:0-22293 GCA_038203695.1 Chitinophagales bacterium | reverse complement strand
TCGTCTTTACGGGCGTAGATGATAAATGTTTTGAGCGGCTGGTCTGGCGGCATGGCGGTAGTAAAATCGACCGCAAATATAGGAAAGGATAATTGTAGAAATCATGCGAATCTTGGGTTCGAATTCGCTTTAGAATTGATTGACGAATGCGCCCGCGATGTGGACAGTTCCCGTCAGGAGGACAAGGAAAGACGAACAGGTTGTTTTCATCCTTTCAACGGGGCAGCAATGGTTTTTGTCACCAGCCCAATTTATTGGGGTCGCACATTCCAAGCCGGAACAGCCGGAACCTTTTGTTTCAGCCCATCCAATTTATTGGTGGGCAGATTTACGCGATGTGGACGGTTCCGGCAGGAGGACAAGGAAAGACGAACGGTTTTTTTATCCTTTCAACGGGGCAGCAATGGTCATTGTCACCAGCCCAATTTATGGGGGTCGCACATTCCAAGCCGGAACAGCCGGAACCTTTTGTTTCAGCCCATCCAATTTATTGGTGGGCAAATTTACGCGATGTGGACAGTTCCCGTCAGGAGGACAAGGAAAGACGAACGGTTTTTTTTATCCTTTCAACGGGGCAGCAACGGTCATTGTCACCAGCCCAATTTATTGGGGTCGCACCTCCCAAGCCGGAACAACCCGGCACTTTTGTTTCAGCCCATCCAATTTATGGGTGGGCAAATTTACGCGATGTGGACAGCTCCCGTCAGGAGGACAAGGAAAGACGAACGGTTTTTTTATCCTTTCAACAGGGCAGCAATGGTCTTTGTCACCAGCCCAATTTATTGGGGTCGCACATCTCAATCCGGAACAACCCCACACTTTTATTTCAGCCCATCCAATTTATGGGTGGGCAAATTTACGCGATGTGGACAGTTCCCGGCAGGAGGACAAGGAAAGACGAACAGGTTTTTTTATCCTTTCAACGGGGCAGCAACGGTCATTGTCACCAGCCCAATTTATGGGGGTCGCACCTCCCAAGCCGGAGCAACCCAGCACTTTTGTTTCAGCCCATCCAATTTATGGGTGGGCAAATTTACGCGATGTGGACAGTTCCCGGCAGGAGGACAAGGAAAGATGAACGTTTTTTTATCCTTTCAACGGGGCAGCAACGGTTTTTGTCACCAGCCCAATTTATTGGGGTCGCACCTCCCAAGCCGGAATAACCCGGCACTTTTGTTTCAGCCCATCCAATTTATGGGTGGGCAAATTTACGCAACGTGGACAGTTCCCGTCAGGAGGACAAGGAAAGACGAACGGTTTTTTTTATCCTTTCAACGGGGAGGTAACGGTCTTGTCACCAGCCCAATTTATTGGGGTCGCACCTCCCAAGCCGGAACAACTCGACACTTTTTATTTCAGCCCATCCAATTTATTGGTGGGCAAATTTACGCGATGTGGACAGTTGCCGGCAGGAGGACAAGGAAAGACGAACAGGTTTTTTTATCCTTTCAACGGGGCAGCAACGGTCATTGTCACCAGCCCAATTTATTGGGGTCGCACCTCCCAAGCCGGAACAGCCGGAACCTTTTGTTTCAGCCCATCCAATTTATGGGTGGGCAATTGCAAATAAACAAAAACGCCCTGCCCGCAAAACATTGCGAACAGGGCGTCTAAAAATCTCCCGGCGTTTCCGCCGCTCCAAATTAATTCTCCAACGCTGCCGCGCCGCTCACAATCTCGCCCAATTCGGTCGTGATGGCTTCCTGACGGGCCTTGTTGTAATTGATTTTCAATGTTTTCAGCAAATCTTCGGCATTGTCCGTCGCTTTGTCCATCGCCGTCATGCGGGCACCATGCTCGGAAGCCTGGGTGTCGAGGACCGTTTTATGGAATTGCAGTTGCAGGATGCTGGGCACTAAGTGTTCCAGCAATTGCTGCTGATCAGGCTCGAAGATATAATCGGCTTTTTTCTGCTTGGTTCCGGTAGGAACTTCCATTTTCGAGACCGGCAACCACTGTTCCACGGTCGGGAACTGCGTGGCGGCATTGCGGAAACGGCCGTACATCACGTCGATCGCATCGTATTTGCCGGATTCGTAGGCATCCATCAACACCCGCGCAACGGCGCTGATATTGTCGTAGGCCGGATTGTCGTAAGACATCATGTAATCCGTATTGAACGTCAGATCGGTAAAACGGCGGCGGAAAAAATCGTAGCCTTTTTTACCGATAAACAGGATGGTCACATTGCCCGCACGACGCTGGGCAGCGTATTGCGTATTCAGGTGAATCACCGCTTCCTTACAGATATTTACATTGAATGCGCCGCACAAACCGCGATTGGAGGTAACCACGACCTGCAATACGTTTTTTACTTCGCGTGCTGTGCCAAAACTGGTATTTGCGTCTCCGTCGAGATTCGAGAGAATGTTGGAAAGCATCCGGTTCAATCGCTCGGTGTAGGGGCGCACCTGCGTGATCGCATTTTGCGCCTTGCGCAACTTCGCTGCCGAAACCATTTTCATGGCTTTGGTGATCTGTTGCGTATTCATTACCGACTTGATCCGTTCGCGTACTTCTTTTAAACCGCCAGCCATAGTTGCTTTGTTGGTTGTGGGTCGCCGGTGTACCGGTTGATTCGTTACAAAACGCAACGCAACCGGTACACCGACAATCCATTATTTTTGCTTACTTCTTATAAGTAGCCGCCAGATCGGCAGCGAGTGCTTTCATTTTGGTCAGGCTGGCGTCTTCGAGTTTTCCTTTGCGGAATTCTTCGAGGATGGCAGGGTGTTCCTGTTCCATTTTCATCAGGAAAATCTCTTCGAACTCGCGCACGCTTTCCATTGGAACATCGCGCAGCAGGTTGTTGGTGCCAAGGTAGATGATCGCCACTTGTTTTTCGACTGAAACGGGGCTGTATTGCGCCTGTTTCAGGATTTCCACGTTGCGGGCACCTTTCGACAATACGGCTTGCGTCGCTGCGTCGAGGTCGGAACCGAATTTCGCAAACGCTTCCAGTTCGCGGTATTGCGCTTGGTCGAGTTTGAGCGTACCGGCAATTTTCTTCATGGATTTGATCTGGGCGTTACCACCTACGCGGCTGACCGAGATACCTACGTTGATGGCGGGACGCACACCAGCGTTGAACAGGTTGGATTCCAGGAAAATCTGTCCGTCAGTGATCGAGATCACGTTCGTCGGGATGTAAGCCGATACGTCACCGGCCTGGGTTTCGATGATCGGCAGGGCCGTCAACGAACCGCCGCCTTTTATAAGACCGGCTTTCACCAGACTTTCGGGCAAATCGTTCATGTCTTTTACTACTTCCGGCGAAGCGATTACTTTCGCCGCACGCTCTAACAAACGGCTGTGCAGGTAGAATACGTCGCCCGGATATGCCTCACGGCCCGGTGGACGGCGCAGCAGCAGCGATACCTCGCGGTAGGCTACGGCCTGTTTGGACAAGTCGTCGAAAATGATCAGTGCCGGACGGCCGGTATCGCGGAAGAACTCGCCAATGGCGGCACCGGCAAACGGTGCGTAGAACTGTAGCGGTGCCGGGTCGGCGGCCGATGCTACGACGATAACCGTGTAGGCCATTGCGCCGTATTCTTCCAGCGTGCGGGCTACCTGGGCTACGGTCGAAGCCTTCTGGCCACAGGCAACGTAGATGCAATATACGGGTTCACCGCGCTCGTAAAATTCTTTTTGATTGATAATGGTGTCGATCGCGATGGCGGTTTTGCCCGTCTGACGGTCGCCAATGATCAACTCACGCTGACCGCGGCCGATCGGAATCATTGCGTCGATGGCTTTTACGCCGGTTTGCAGCGGTTCGTTTACCGGCTGACGGTAAATAACGCCCGGCGCTTTGCGCTCCAAAGGCATTTTATATTTGGCACCGGTGATTGGACCTTTACCGTCGATCGGCTGACCGAGCGTGTTTACCACTCGACCGAGGAAGCCTTCGCCGACTTCGATCGACGCGATTTCGCCGGTGCGTTTGACCACACTGCCTTCGGTAATACCGTCTGCCGATCCCATGAGTACTACCCCCACGTTATCTTCTTCCAGGTTCAGTACGATAGCACGGGTGCCATTTTCGAACTCAACCAATTCGCCGGACTGGGCGCGGTTAAGGCCGTAGACACGGGCGATACCGTCGCCTACCTGCAATACAGAGCCGACTTCTTCGAGGTTTGTTTCGGCCCCAAAGCCGGACAGTTGCTGTTTCAATATCGCGGAGATTTCCTCCGGTCGAACGTCTGCCATTTTATTATGAATGATGAATTATGAATGATGCGTGGGCAATGATAAATGAGAAACACGATGAAGGATGAATTTTGTAACATGCTGACTGGCAATGTTTTAAATTCATGATTTATCGTTTATCATTCATCGTTTATAATTAAAATTCTTTTACGTACAGGTTTTTGCTGAACTGGCTTCTCAGTTCTTCGAGTTTGTGGGCGACGGATGCGTCGTAGCGTTTGTTGTCGAAATCGAGTACAAAACCGCCGATCAGATCGGGATCTACTTTAGCAGTCACATCCAGATTATCGGAAGTTACATCGCTGGCGAGCAGTTTTTTGCGCAGATCGGCCAGCAGGGTTTCGCTCATTTCGGTAGCGGTCGTAATCGTCACCGAGGTGATTTTCTGCAACTGTTTGTATTGCGAAATGAATTCCGCTACAATTTCAGGCAAGTACATTTCCCGGTTTTTGGTGACCAGCAAATTAAGATAGCCCATCGTAAGCGGGTCCATCGAACTTTTGAACAAGGCATCCAATGCAGCCACTTTGCGGTCATTCTGGATGATCGGGCTTTTCAGCATCAGGTACAAATCACGGTTTTGAACCGCAGTTTGCAGCGTCAGGATGTCGGCGTGTACGGCGGACAACTTGTTCTGGTCGTTGGATAATTCAAGCAGCGACTTGGGGTAGCGGGTGGCGATTCTTATAACGCTCATTTTGAGTGCGGAATGTGGAGTGACGCAGCCGTGCACGGTAAAACGACCGGTTGGGGCTGCATACGATTCCGAATTTAGTTGAGGGTGATACTTTCAGCCAGGCTTTTGGCGTAGGCTTCCTGTTCCATTTTATTGCCGAGTTCTTTGCGCAGCAATTTCTCGGCGATTTCGATGGCGAGTTGGCCCGATCTGTTTTTCAGGTCAGTCATCGCCGCCAGTTTCTGGTTTTCGATATCCTGAATAGCGCTTTCTACTTTGCGTTTGTATTCGAAGTTAGCGCGCTCTTTGGCTTCGGCGATGATCTGCTCTTTCGCTTCTTTGGCTTCTTTCAACATCTGGGCGCGTTCTTCCCGGGCTTCGGCGAGCAGTTCCTCGTTTTTAGCCTGTAGGTGCGACATTTCCTCCCGGGCCATTTTAGCCTCGTCGAGCGCCGTCTGAATATCGGTTTCGCGCTGTTTGAGCGCAGCACCAATCGGTTTGAAAGCAAAGCGGCTCATCATGTACCAGAAAATCAGGAAAATGATGGTTGTCCAAATAAGCAAACCTGGTTCGGGTTTGAAGACGGAAAAATCAGCCAGAAAAGTCATCTTGATAAGTTGATTAAGCATAATCTATGAAAAATGAATGGAGCGCGGATGAAGTCGCTCAATCCAGAAAGTTGTCAAAAGACCGGGAAACAGCACAGACCAACCGTCGCGCACGTTTCCCGGAAACAATTACTTTGGAGCGGCAACGAAGAAGGACAATACCATGCAAACCAAGGCAGCACCCTCCACGAGAGCGGCTGTCAGGATCATGTTTGCGCGGATATCGCCTGCTGCTTCCGGCTGGCGTGCAATACCTTCTACTGCTTTACCACCGATTTGACCGATACCAAGACCTGCGCCGATTACGGCCAGACCTGCACCAATTGCTGCGTACATAATGCTTTAATTTATATTGAGTTAAGAAAATTCATTGTTGGCTTGGGAGGAATTCGTAATTTTTAATTCGTAATTCGTAATTAATTAGTGGTGTTCGGAATGGTGCGGTTCTTCAATCGCCGTCCCGATGTAGGTCGCGCTCAACATCACAAAGATGAAGGCTTGCAGGAAGGCAACCAGCAACTCCAGCGTCATCATAAACAGCGTAAGTGGAATAGAAGCCGCAGCACCGACCGAAGAGCCGAGTACACTTTCGCCGGCTTTGCCGAAGATAAAGATCAGGCTGACGAACGCCAGGATGACAATGTGTCCTGCGGTAATATTGGCGAATAAACGCAGCAGCAAAGTGAATGGCTTGAGGAAAATACCCAGCACCTCGATCGGTGTCAGGATAAAGATTTTCAACACGGCCGGTACGCCAGGCATCCACAGGGTGTGTTCCCAGAAATGTCTTTTTGCGCTAAAGGTAGAGATGATGAAGGTCAGCAGGGCCAGCACGATGGTAATCGAAATATTGCCGGTTACGTTTGCGCCGCCTGGGAAGAAAGGAATCTGACCCACCAGGTTCAGGCCGAGAATAAAGAAGAATGCCGACAACAGGTACGGCATGTATTTCTCGTATTTCGGACCGATGTTCGGCTTGGCCACTTCATCGCGGATAAACGTATACAATGGCTCGATGAAGTTCTGCAATCCTTTGGGTGCTTTACCGCGGTTGCGGGTCGCCGAATTGGCCACCGAGCGGAACACAAAGAAGAATATCAGCACCGTCAGCAACATCGTGAAGACGTTCTTGGTAATCGAGTAGTCGTAGAAATTGGTGATGCCGCCGCCCATCATACCGCCGTCGAAGGTGGTCTTGGATTGTAAGGGCTGGCATTGACCGTTCACAATAGCATAATATAAGGTCTTTTCTTTGCCGTTAATCACGCTGTCCTTGTGGGTATAGTCGTCGATCTTCTGTTCGCCGGTTGCAAATTCCGGATTGGCAAAACGCAAGATATTGCCGTGGATTAATACGTAGCCGTCTTGCGAAACCGAACCGTTACCGTGGTGATGGGCGTCAAACGCCGCCGTGGTCGTCATTGTCCAGCCATGTCCCGGTGCGTATAAAATACACGGTAGCGGGAAATACAGATCGCCATACACGTGAATGGCATTGGCGTCGGAAATGTGGACAATAGCATTGTCGCCGGCATTGAAGGGAACTTCCTCGGTAACGGAGTGGCCGCACGGGCTGTGCGCTTCGGCGGGATGGCCTGTTTCAACTTGTTCGGTGCCGCCCGTTTGCGGATGGGCTTGCGGATGCTCTTCTTGGGCGAAAGCGAGGGTGCTCAGGCCGCTAAAAATCAGGGCAATCCAATATTTACGAAGGGCTGTCATAATCACTTCAGAAAGGTTCTTTTTCAAATCGGGGGCAAAAGTACGACGCTATATTGGTTAAAAAAAACCTACTAAAATTATTTTTCCGAAAATAATGGGGAAATGAGGGTGTTTGGGTGGTCATATCGGAATTTAATTTGGGGTGAGGGGAAGGGGAATACATGGTTTAAATTGATTTAAATTTGCGGCGATTCAGAGATTGTTTATCCTTCATTTGCCAGCAAGCACCTTTATGCACATTCGCCTTTTTGTTTTCTTACTGTTCGTTGCAGCCCAACTTCCCGCCCAAGTGACGCCGCTGCCCAATACCTGGCTTTTCACCCCGGATGATGACCCGGCGTATAAAAACCCCTCTTTTGATGACCATACATGGACCGAACTCGCGGTGCCGGGCTATTGGGAGGATCAGGGATTTGCCGATCACGATGGGTTTTCCTGGTACCGGTTTCGCTTTTCGGCGGATAAAACCCTGCAAAACAAGGAATTATACCTACTGGCCGGAAAAATCGACGATATCGACGAAACGTACCTCAACGGCCAGTTGATCGGCCAGACCGGTCGGCTTTCCCCCGATACTTTCAGTCAGTTCAATACGCAACGGGTGTATAAAATCCCGGAAGGTTTGCTAAAATCGGAAAATGTAGTCGCGATCCGGGTCTTCGATACCAAGTACGACGGCGGTATCGGCGGCGGTATCATTGGACTGAGCGATAAAAAAACCTACACGCAATTATTGCACCTCGGGCCGGCCCCCAAACAGTCGTGGTTTAAATTGTCGACCGCCAATGGCCTGATCGCGGCGGTCTATGATGCGCAGCAAAACGAAGTGGAAAGCGTATTTCCACATATTTTTCGCGACTACGATCTGGATGCACCCGTGCAGCCATTCCTGAAACACCTGCGCCTGCAAACCGATGAAAAACCAGTTTCGGTCTCTTTCGAGGAAAATACACATATAATAGCGGTGGTCTATCCCAAATTCACGGTGCGGTACTTCGCGGCTTTTTCTACCGATGAAAAAGTTTTTTACGCCCAGGTGGAGGGCCCCACTAAAACATTGACTGGCCTGAAATACACCTCCGAGGGCGTACCCGGCAGTATTTTGTTGCGGGAGACGGTCCAACAGGAGCGTTCCTCCGGTCGCTCCTGCAAAACCTTCTTATTCTCCTTCAGCGATTCGCTGCATCAAAATGAACCGGTGTTGCGCAAAGCGGCGGCGCGTTTGCAAAAGACCGATTTGGTAAAAGACGAACTGGCGTATATGCACGCGGTCTTCCAACGCGCCCATTTTCCGGAGAAACTGACGGCGAAGGAACGCGCCCTGTACGAACAATCGATCACTACGCTGAAAATGGCGCAGGTATCGCAATCGGAAGTGCTCGAAAAAGCGCGTGGGCAAGTCCTGGCTGCCTTGCCGCCCGGCAGCTGGAACATTTGCTGGCTGCGCGACGGGGTGTATTCCATCCTGGGTTTGAATCAGGCCGGTTTATTTGCGGAAGCCAAAAACGCCTTGTTGTTTCACCTCAATGCCGACGTTGGTTACTATAAAAAATACGTACACACCGATGGCATCGATTACGGCGTAAAATCGGATTACAAAATTTCGGTATGCCGCTACTTTGGCAATGGCAAAGAAGAGTCGGATTTTAATGAGCAGGGGCCCAATATTGAACTCGACGGCTTTGGCCTGTTCCTGGTGGCTTTTTCCGATTACATTGAAAAAAGCGGCGATGTAAGTTTTCTGAAGAAAAATGAAATGCAACTGCGGCGCCTGGTCGCCGACCCCATTTTAACATTTATCGAGCAAGACAATCTCATTCGCAAAGAATCGGGCCCCTGGGAAATGCACCTGCCTGGCCGAAAGCAGGCATTTACGTCGATCGTAAGTGCAGCCGGACTGCAACGGTTGGTGCGTGTCTTACAGGCAAACAGTATCCCTACCCCGGAAAAATACAATGCCACCGCAATTCGGTTGACCGAAGGCATCAAAAAAAACCTGGTCTATGAAAACCGCCTGATCAAAGGATTTGCCGAAGCAGCCACTCCGGCCACCCTCGATTTTTACGACGGCGGCACTATCGAGGCGTTCACACTGGGTGTGCTGGATGATCCTACCCTTTTTGCCACCTATTATAAGGCGTATGAAGAAAACCTGCGCATTACACCGCAGCGCGGATTTGCCCGGCTCAACAATCCGGACTGGTACACCACCGGCGAATGGCCGTTTTTAGATATGCGCTTCGCAATGGCTTTGCATGCTTACGGACAACCACGACCGGCCAAACAATTACTCGACCTGTTGACCGATTATGCAGCCCGCAATAACAATCAGTTTGCCGAACTGTACGACCGGGAGACGGAAAACTACGAAGGTTCTACGCCCATGGTAGGCTACGGGGCCGGGGCGTATATTGCGGCGATGCGGTATTATTATGAAAAATAGACCCCATAATCCCTTCAACTTTGCACTAACTCGCTAACCATGCAGCATACCCCGAAAAACACCAGTTTATTCCAACTGGCCGTGATCGTCAGCGCACTCGGATTTTTTGTCGATGTATATGACTTGCTGCTATTTTCCATCATCCGGAAATCCAGCCTGCTCGATCTGGGACTTTCTCCGGCAGCCGTAGGGACCGAGGGAGAATTTATTATCAGTATCCAGATGCTGGGTTTGTTGCTGGGTGGGATTTTATGGGGGGTGGTAGGCGACAAAAAAGGTCGCCTGAAAGTGCTGTTCGGTTCGATTCTGCTGTACTCCATCGCCAACATCCTGAACGGCATGGTGACCACTACTTTACAATATACGGTCTTGCGCTTTATCGCCGGCATCGGCCTGGCCGGTGAACTGGGTGCCGGTATTACGCTGGTGAGCGAATTATTGCCCAAAGAAAAAAGAGGGATCGCATCCGCCATGATCGCGTCGTTTGGCATTCTGGGCGCGGTAGCCGCTTTTGCCATGCACTCCTTTTTCCCCTGGCGGGTGTGTTACTATATCGGCGGCGTACTCGGATTATTGCTCCTGGCTCTACGGATGCGCGTAAATGAAAGTGGTCTGTATACCGAACAAACCACCAGCGCCCAGCAACGCGGCAATTTCTGGATGTTCTTTACGAACCGCAACCGGTTCACGCGCTATATGCGCTGTATCCTGATCGGGCTGCCGGCTTGGTATATTATCGGTGTATTGGTTACTTTTTCCGATCAATTTGGTGCCGCTTTCGGCATCCGCGACATCGATCCGGCTAAAGCAATTGTAGTATTGTATTCAGCCATAGCATTTGGCGATTTGTCGGTCGGATTATTGAGCCGCCGATTACAAAGCCGCAAAAAAGCATTGTTCATCTTTTACGGCATCACTGTATTTTTCCTGACCCTGTTTTTTCAGCAACAAGGCGGGACGGCGACCAATTTCTACCTTATCTGTGCGGGGCTGGGATATGGCTCCGGATTTACTGTTGTTTACATCACCATGAGCGCGGAGCAGTTCGGCACCAACCTGCGGGCCACGGCAGCCATCAGTATTCCCAATATGGTGCGCGGCGCGTTGCCGCTGATCATTTTACTGTTTCAATATACGCGCCATCAGTTTGGCAGTTACATCACCGGCGGCTGGGTGACGGGCAGTATTCTATTTTCGATTGCCATTCTGGCGGCATTGAATCTGGAGGAAACGTATGGCAAGGACCTGGATTTTATTGAGGTGTAACAGTCAGTCCGTTTTGCGGTGCAGGTCTATTTTAAACAGGCTTGCATTGGGAATGTTAGTGTTGCGTCGGCCGAGGTAATACAGACAGCCCTTGCGAACCTTGAAATGAGTAGAACTTTTAAAACAGCGCATAAAAGAAAGCGAAGCCCCGCAAGGCGTTCAATTCAAGACCCAACAATGCCTGGCCCTCCTTTGCACAGTAATGGGGAGGCGAAATTTGATCGTAAATGTACATTTCGCCCCCGTATTACACTATGCTTGCTCGCCCGCGAGTTCCGTTACAATTTCCACCTGATTGCGGGTTAGATCTTCCAGCGTTTCGCGCTTGCGAATCAAATGTGCTTTGCCGTTCAGGATCAGTACCTCGGGCGGGCGGAATCGGGAATTGTAATTCGACGCCATCATCCAGCCGTAAGCGCCGGCATTGTAAAAACACAGGATATCGCTCTCCACCACTTCCGCGATACGGCGGTCGACGCCAAAAGTGTCGGTTTCACAGATATTGCCGACCACGTTGTAAATGCGCGGTTTGAATGTAGGCTCCGTGACGTTGACGATTTTATGGTAGGAGCCGTAAAACATCGGGCGGATCAGGTGATTCAATCCCGTGTCCAGACCAACGAAAACTGTGGACGTGGTTTGTTTTACCAACGTGCAGCGGGCAAAAAAGTAGCCGGCTTCGCTGACCAGAAATTTGCCGGGTTCAAACATGAGCGTCAGATCGCGACCGTATTCCTGGCAAAATTCGGCGAAACGCGCGCTGAGTTTAGCACCGAGCTCTTCGACGTCGGTTTCAATATCCTCTGTTTTATACGGCACTTTAAAACCGCTGCCCAGGTCGATGTATTCGAGATTGGGGAATTTCCGCGCCGACTCGAACAGGATTTCCGCGCCGCGCAAAAACACATCGACATCCAGAATGTCGGAACCCGTGTGCATGTGCAAACCATTGACCATAAGTCCCTGACTCTCCACCACGCGCAACACGTGCGGCAACTGGTGGATACTGATCCCGAATTTTGAATCGATATGCCCGACGCTGATTTTTTCATTGCCGCCGGCCATCAGGTGCGGATTGATCCGGAGACAGATGGGCACATTTTTGTGGTGCAAACCCCAGTTTTCCAGCATGGGAATCGCATCGACATTGATTTTAACGCCCAGTTTCACCGCTTCGTCGAACTCATCCAGGCCGGCAAAATTGGGCGTGTATAGAATGTCTTCGGGTAAAAACCCCGCCAGGATACCCAGTTGCACTTCCTGGATCGATACGCAGTCCAGCCCGGCACCCCACTGCCGGAACAGCCGCATCACCGCCTGATTAGTCAGGGACTTGCAGGCGTAGTGAAAACGCACGTGTGGATACGTGAAGGCGCTGGTCAGTCGTTTATATTGCCGTTCCATGATGGTTGCATCATAGACGTATAAAGGTGTTCCGTATTCCTTGCAAAGCGCCAGCGGATCTACACCGCTGGCAAACTGGTACTTGTTATTAATTAACTCCATGACGGAAAATTATGAATGAGTAATATAATTTAACGATTTACTGAATTATTGGCGATTGGTTTCCCGCATGATGCGTTCGATGACTTCCGGATAAAAACGATGTTCCAACCCAAGCACGTTGTGCGCAATGTCGGCAGCGGAATCTGTTGGATGTACCGGACAGCGCGCCTGAAATACAATATCGCCGGCGTCGTATTGCTCATTGACGAAATGGATGGTGAGCCCTGTTTCAATTTCATCGGCTGCCCGTACTGCTTCGTGTACGTGCATGCCATACATGCCTTTACCACCATATTTTGGCAACAACGCCGGGTGAATATTCAGCATTTTTTGCGGAAAAGCCCGAATCAGGTAGGATGGGATCAGCCAAAGAAAGCCGGCCAGGGCAATGAAATCGACTTGATGCGCTTTCAAAACGGCTAAAATGTCCGTCTGTTCATAAAATGAAGCCCGGTCGATCAGATGTGTTGCGATACCATGCTCGCGTGCGATGTCGAGCACCCCGGCATTTTTTTTATTGGAGACCACCAATACAACCGCCATATCCGGTACCGACTGGAAGTGTTCGATGATACGGCGGGCATTACTTCCTCCCCCGGAGGCAAAAATGACAAGATATTTCAATCTAAAATGCTGGTTATAAACGTGATACGCACTATATTTCCGTATAACCAAATCAGGTCAAAACCGGTCGATTATATGCGGTACTAATGGCCTGCGCTGTCTAAAATAGACACTTTGTCCCGGAATATCTTTTACAAGCACTCAAAACTACGGCAGGCAAGCTATCTTTGCGCCGCAAATGTCCCCAAATGGACAGCCTTTCAAAAATTTACTATGCGATTTTTTACCTTTGTTTGCTTAATTGTTGCGCTTCCAGCGCTGTTGTCTGCCCAAAAACTTGATAAAGGTGTGGTACGGGGCAATGTTTTTGACAAAGAAACCGCACAACCGGTGGGTTTCGCTACCGTGACGGTAGAGGGCGCGAATACCGGCGCGACTACCGATGTTAATGGCTTTTTCACCATATCAGTTCCAATCGGTCAATATAATTTAGTCGTGTCTTTTGTGGGGTATTCTCCTTCCTCCACGCCGGTTACGATCGTTAAAAATGAAATCGTTTTCCAAAACATTTATATTTCCGAAGGCACCCAACTGGAAGATGTCGTGATCAGCGGTAAACGGGCCACTGCCAAAACGGAGGTGCAGGTATCTAAGTTAACGGTCACGCCGAAGCAAATACGCTCTTTGCCATCGGCCGGCGGACAGTCGGACATTGCCCAATATCTGACGGTATTACCCGGGGTTATTTTTACCGGCGACCAGGGCGGACAATTATACATTCGCGGCGGTTCTCCGGTACAAAACCGGATTCTGCTCGACGGGATGACGATTTACAATCCGTTTCACAGCATTGGTTTTTTCTCGGTTTTTGAAACGGAACTGATCCGCAATGCCGACGTTCTGACCGGTGGTTTTAATGCCGAATACGGCGGCCGGGTTTCGGCTATTGTCGATGTAAAAACCCGAGAAGGCAATCGCAAGCGCTTTTCCGGCCTCGCCTCAGCCGGTCCTTTCCAGGCAAAAGCGATTCTGGAGGGTCCGCTCGTGCCGTTGAAAGAAGAGGGGGGTAGCAGCGTCTCGTTTGTACTGACTGCCAAGAAAGCCCTGATCGATCAACTGGACAACAAGTTGTATCCAAGTGTCAACGATACGGCCGGCATTCCATTCAATTACCAGGATTTTTATGGAAAAATTTCCCTGTTGACCGGTAACGGCAGCAAAATGAACTTTTTCGGCTTTAAATACGACGACCGCGTAAATTATGCGATTGCAGATTATGGCTGGAACAGCGGCGGTGGCGGGATGGATTTCACCCTGGTACCGCAAAACTCCAATACGATTGTCGGCGGTACGCTGACGTATTCCAAGTACGAATCGCGTATTGAGGAGTCGGACCGGCTGCCGCGTACGAGTGGCATTTCCGGTTACTTTGCCGGACTGAATTTTGCGAACTACGATAAGGATTCAGAGTTTAAATACGGTTTGGAATTGACCGGCTTTCGCACCGAGTTCCAGTTTGTCAACTTTCGCAGTATCACTATCAACCAGGATGAGAACACCACGGAAATTGGCGCTTACTTGAAATGGAAACGAAAATTCGGCCCCCTGGTCATCGAACCGGGTTTCCGTTTGCAGTATTACCAGTCGCTCAACGATGTATCACCGGAGCCACGTATTGGTCTTAAATATAACATTACCAATCGTTTGCGCTTCAAAGCGGCCGGCGGATTATATTCACAAAACCTGCTTTCTACCGTTAATGAACGTGATATCGTCAACTTGTTTGTGGGCTTTCTTTCCGGCCCGGAAGAGCAGATTTTCAAACCCGGCAGCAGCACCGAACAAGTCAATCACCGCCTGCAAAAAGCGGTACATGGCGTGGGCGGTTTTGAGATCGATGTGACGAATAATGTGGACCTGAATGTCGAGGGTTACTATAAGAATTTCTCCCAATTGATTACCCTCAACCGCAACAAACAAGAGCCGCAGGATCCGACCTTCGCAACGGAAACGGGCAAAGCCTACGGGGTGGACGTGTCGATGAAAATTGAATTGAAACACGCCTACCTTTGGGGTGCCTATTCGCTTGGTTACGTTACCCGGAATGACGGTGAGCAAGAATACCCGCCCGTATTTGACCGCCGTCACAACCTGAACCTGGTAGGCACTTACCAGTTTGGTAAAAAACAGGTCTGGGAATTCGGCGCACGCTGGAATTTCGGCTCCGGTTTCCCATTTACGCAAACGCAGGGTTTTTACAATAACCTCCCCCTCAACGGCATCGGCTCAGATCCGCTGGATGGACAGGGCGATCTGGGTATCATCTATTCCAACGAGCGCAATGGCGGCCGCCTACCCTACTATCACCGCCTTGACTTGTCATTGAAACGGACTTTTGCATTTTCAAAATATGGCAAGGCAGAAATTGTGGCCTCCGCTACCAATATCTACGACCGTAAAAATATTTTTTACTTCGACCGGGTGCGCTACGCCCGCGTCAACCAGTTGCCTTTATTACCCAGTCTGAGCTTTACCGTACAGTTCTAACATGGAGTACAAACTGACACAATACTCGCACGGCGCGGGCTGCGGCTGTAAGATAGCACCCAAGGTATTGGATAATATCCTGAAAAGCAACGCTTTACCGGTGCATTATCCGCAGTTGCTGGTAGGCAACGAAGCACGGGATGACGCAGCTGTATTTGATCTGGGTGACGGCACTGCATTGGTGAGCACCACCGATTTTTTTATGCCCATCGTGGATGACGCCGAAGATTTTGGGCGCATCGCTTCGGTAAATGCCATCAGCGATGTGTACGCGATGGGTGGTACACCACTGGTCGCCATTGCAATCCTGGGCTGGCCGATTAACACCTTGCCCCCGGAAGTCGCCAATGCAGTGATTGAAGGCAGTCGCAAAGCCTGTGCAGAAGCGGGCATTCCGTTGGCTGGTGGACACAGCATCGATAGCCCGGAGCCCATTTTCGGATTAGCGGTAACAGGTCGTTTATTGCTCAAAAATTTAAAGAAAAACGGGGGCGCCACTCCTGGCAGCACGCTCTTCCTGACCAAGCCCATCGGAGTCGGTATTCTTACAACGGCGCAAAAGAAAGGGTTGTTAAAACCGGAACATGCACAGATCGCGCCGGACAGTATGAAAAAACTGAACCGGATCGGGGAGCAATTCGGGCAACTGCCATACGTACAGGCGATGACCGATGTGACCGGATTTGGGTTGCTCGGGCACCTCGCTGAGATGTGCGAAGCCAGCGATGCAAGTGTGGTCATTCGTTTTGCCGACGTCCCGACGATTGATCCGTCTATCCTGGATTATTATCTTGATAACCAATGTGTACCCGGCGGCACGATACGCAATTGGGACAGTTACGGCCATAAAATTTCCGCGCTGGATGATTATAACCGCAATATTCTGGCTGATCCGCAGACGAGTGGTGGATTGCTGGTGGCTATTGCCGAAGGTCATGAAGCCGAATTCCAGACTGTAGCCGCAGCATCTGGTTTTGACCTGCAACCCTTTGGTTATTTTACCACCCGACAAAATGTATTAATTACCGTGGCGTAGCTGTACGTTTGCGAGATGTTGCGATACATTTTGCGGCGCTTAGCCTACGGTATTCTGGTCATGCTTTTGGTAGTTGTAACCATTAGCAGCATTATATTTCTGTCGCCGGTAGATCCGGCGCAATTGACCTTTGGGCAGCGCAGTGATGTAGCAACGGTACAGGCCAAAACGGCTGAGTTAGGGCTGAATCAACCGCTCTTCACGCAATTGCAGCATTACCTGAGCGATATCATGCCGATTTCGACCCTGGCCCAGACGCCCGAGAATCAGCGAAAATACCATTATTACCCATTAATATCGATCGGCACTAACCGGGCGCTTGTGCTTAAAGCGCCCTACTTGCGCGCGTCTTATCAAACTGGCCGACCAGTCGGGGAAATGTTGGCGGAGGCAATTCCCGCTACGGCATTGCTGGCATTGACCGCCCTGTTGCTGGCTACCCTGCTCGGCGTATTGTGCGGTGTGGTGGCAGCCCTAAAGTCCCATACCCTGTGGGACCATTTGATCAGTGTAGTTTCGGTATTTGGGTATTCTTTACCGTCGTATGTAGCGGCAATGTTGCTGGCGCTGACTTTTGGGTATGCCCTGGGCGGCTGGACGGGGCTGGAATTGCAAGGCAGTTTATTTGTTTTGGACGATTTTGGCGACTGGCAATTGCACGGAAGAAATCTGATCCTGCCGGCATTGGCCCTGGGGTTGCGCCCCGTTGCGCTGATTACCCAACTGACCCGCAGCGCCATGCTCGACGTGCTGGCCCAGGATTATGTGCGGACCGCAAAGGCCAAGGGTCTCCCCCACCGCACGGTCGTTTTAAAACACGCCTTGCGCAATGCGATGAACCCGATTGTCTCGGCTATTTCCGGCTGGTTTGCCGCTTTGCTCACCGGCGCATTTTTCATTGAGAATGTCTTTAATTTCAAGGGATTGGGCGCATTGACCGTGACTGCGCTGCTCAATTTCGATATTCCGGTGGTATTGGGGTGTGTATTATTTACGGCTGCTGTATTTGTGGTGGTGAATTTATTGGCTGATCTGGTATATGGTTGGCTGGATCCGCGGGTTCAAATAAGTTGAGCATACATGCGTACATGTAAATTGTAAAACTTACCATCTTACTGTGGGGGTTTGTGTGAAATTCGCTACTTTTGCCCTTAATAATAGATTATTTCGGTCAATATTCCACAATTAACTGCCCAAGCATGTTACAAACCGGCGACAAAGCCCCCGATTTTGCCCTTCGTGCCAGCGATAAATCGCTGGTAAAACTTTCTGAACAGCGTGCTCAAAATGTCGTTTTACTGTTCTTTCCATTTGCCTTTACGGGCGTTTGCACCAAAGAACTTTGCCAAATGCGCGATAGCATCGGCGAATATGAAAAACTGAACGCGCAGATATTGGCTATTTCCGTCGATAGTCCCTATACCTTAGAAAAGTGGAAGCATGAACAGGGTTTCAATTTTCCGCTGTTATCCGATTTCAATAAAACAGTGAGCAAAAAATACGACTCGATCTATAAAGAATTCGGATTGGGCCTCAAAGGTGTTTCCAAACGCTCCGCTTTTGTGATTGACCGCAAAGGTATTGTGCGGTATGCGGAAGTGCTGGAAAACGCCGGCGAAGTGCCCAATTTTGACGCCGTAAAATCCACGCTTGAATCATTAGCATCTTAAATCAGAACGTATGAAACCGCTTTGGGAAGAAGAAGAAGACGTGCTGGTCGAAGACGATATTGGAACGGGCGCCACCGCCTATATTATCGTCTATAATGACGACGTCAATACCTTTGAATGGGTGATAGAATCCTTTATGTCGGTCTTGCGCCATACCTTGGAGCAATCCGAACAACTGGCCCTCATTATCCACACCAAGGGCAAAGCCACGGTAAAAACAGGGACTAAATCCGAACTGATTCCACTGTGCGAAGCATTACTCGATCGAAGGCTTTCGGCAGAAGTAGAAGGTGGAGACGAGGCTTAAAAACTAGTCGATTAAACATTCTTTCATCATACCCTTCACCTATGATTATCAACAAATTTTCTACTCCCCCGGCCAGTGACGGTAGTCGCATCATTGCGGTCCTCATTGATTCATTGCTGGCCGGCGCGCTGAGTCTGGTGCCGTTTGTCGGCTGGGTCGCCGGAGCGGCTTATTTTATCACCCGCGACGGATTGCCATTCCTGGAAGGTCAAAGCGTCGGTAAAAAAGCCATGGGATTGCGCGCTGTCACCGAAGATGGATTGCCGTTGACCAATAACTGGGCGGCAACCGTGTTGCGGAACGTGGTGCTTTTCATTCCATTTTTTGGACTGGTCGAACTCATTGTGATGCTTACGAACGTGGACAAACAACGCTTGGGCGACCAATGGGCGAAAACGCGCGTGATCGCCGTATAAAAATTAGACAATACCAGGTTGCGAAGCGGCAGGTGTTCTACGCCTGCCGCTTTTTTTAGCAACATTTTTCTTCAAAAAGGTACTTGATACAATGCCCGTTTTCCGTCTACGAGATGATGATCTGGATTTTCCGCCACCCATGCTGGCCGAATCAAATGGCTTGCTGGCTGTTGGCGGCGATTTGAGCGTAGAACGGCTGATAGTAGCTTATCAAAACGGCATTTTCCCTTGGTTTGAAGAAGATGACTTGTTTTTCTGGTATTCGCCCGATCCGCGCCTCGTGCTTTTTCCGCCCGAATTAAAGGTGCACAAAAGCATGCGCTCGATCTTTAATCAGCATAAATTCCAGTATTCCCTCGACACGTGTTTTGAACGCGTCATGCGCGGCTGCGCAAACACCTTGCGCGACGGTGAATCGGGATCCTGGATCACCGAAAATTTCATGCAGGGATATGCACGCCTGCACGAAGCCGGTCTTGCGCACTCGATGGAAGTATGGCAGGATGGCGCGCTGGTCGGCGGCTTGTACGGTATCGCACTGGGTACTATTTTTTACGGCGAAAGTATGTTTTCCACCGTTTCTAATGCCTCCAAGGCCGGCTTTATTACGCTGGCAAGGGCCTTAGAAAAAAACGGTTTCGTACTGATCGATTGTCAGCAGGAAACCGTTCATTTGAGCAGCCTGGGTGCCAGAAGTATCTCGCGCAGTCTATTTATGGAATACCTGGCCAGCAATGTCTACGCCCGAACACTGGTGGGAAAATGGGAATTGGATGCAACCGGCGAACTGGCCTGTCATCCGGTTGCGCCGTAGCAATTTCGTTTTAAAACGCACCCCATGCCTTCAACAACACCCGCAAACTCCACACCATTACAATTATACCCACCAGCACAAACATAAGTCTTACGGGCAATTTTCCGGCCAGTCGCGCACTCAATGGTGCCGCCAGCACACCGCCGATAATCAAACCGGCCACCACCAGCCAGTGGGAAAGTCCAATAAAAGAAAAGAAAGTGATCGCGCTGGCCAGCGTGACAAAAAACTCGGTCAAACTCACCGAGCCGATCACATATTGCGGAGTTTTCCCTTTGGCAATTAAGGTACTGGTCACCAGAGGCCCCCAGCCGCCACCGCCAAATGAATCCAGAAAGCCGCCCGCCCAGGCCAGCCAGCCGAGGTTGCGCACTTTGCGTCGCTTGCTTTTTTTCACAAAAGCGCGGCTCAATATCCGCACGCCCAGCAGCAGCGTATAGACTGCCAGCAACGGCTTGATATAGTCGGCATATTGTGAACCTACCCAAACTAGCAGCGCAGATCCAATGATGGCACCCAGGATACCGGGCACCAATAGCGCTTTGAAAAGCCGGTGATTGACGTTGCCAAAACGGTAGTGCGAATAGCCGGAAGCGCCGGCTGCAAAAACTTCTGCGGTATGGATGCTGGAACTGACTGCAGAAAGTGGCACCCCGATGCCCATCAGGAAAATCTGCGTTACTACCCCATAGCCCATGCCCAATAATCCATCCACCAGTTGAGCGCCAAAACCCACGGCTACGAAGGTCCAGAACTGTGGATTTACATCGGCAACCAGTTGCGGCCAGGTATGATACGGAAAATAAAAAGATACCACGGTAAAGATCAACAGCAGACCGAAGGCTGCCATCGTGGCCGTAGCAATGCGCCGCCATTTCTGATCGCGGATTTGTTCCAGGTTTTGGTGCGGGAAAACCGCCGACAATGCCTCTTCGCCCACCGCCAATGAAGCAGTTAGCGTGTTGAGCACCCGTATTTTTTCAGAAAAATCGCCGCCCAGTTTATGGCGGATCGCCGGCATGTTTTGCAAAAGATCGTGCAATTCATCCGGCAATAATTCATGCAGTGTTTCTTTGAGTCTTTTGGCGATCGTTGGCGACTTGCCATTGGTTGAAATAGCCAATTTTAAATCGCCTTTCTGGACGATCGAACCGAGGTAAAAATCGCATTCAGCCGGGGTGTCGGCTACATTTATCAAGATGCCTTGTTCGTGGGCCAAGCGCCGGATTTCTCCGTGTAGTCGGCGATCGTCCGTTGCGGCGATTACAAGTTGCTTGTCGATAAGGTCGGCCGCTTCAAACGGTCTTTCCAGGAGAACAACTTGCCGGAAATCAGCCGCAAATAATCTTATATCCTGGCTTATTGCCTTCGCGACCAGCGTAACCTTGGCCGCAGGACTATTGCGCAGCACGGCGGTTATTTTTTCCAGCCCCACATAGCCGCCGCCGACGATCAGCATGTCCAATTGTTCCAGTTTCAGAAAAATAGGGAACAAGGTATTGCCGGTATTATGTGCCAGCGGCTGACCCGTCGAAGTCTCTTCCCGCAGCAATGTATCATCGTTAAAAAATGCCTTTTGTAGTGATAAATCCATGGTCGTGCTACATCAATTGTGAAAATTTGTTCCATGAGTGGTCTCGGCTACGTAACCGGCCCGGATTACAAAATCACCGAAGCGCTCGCCGCGCTGCCGGTCCCGCGAATACGCTGCGAATATAGGTTCCAATTCTTGCAAAATCCCCACTTCGTCCAGCATTTCACGATAGAGTTTATTCAGCCGGGAGCCATCGTGGGCGGCCCCGAGGTACATATTGTAGCGTCCCAGCGATTTGCCGATAAAGGCAATCTCACCCAGATAGGGGCGCGCGCAACCATTTGGACAACCCGTCATCCGGATATTTATTGCCTCGCGCTCCAAATTGTAGGTGCGCAACAACTGGTCAATTTTATCCGTCAGTGCCGGTAAATAACGCTCCGCCTCGGCGAAAGCCAGCGTGCAAGTATTCAACGCTACACAGGCCAGGGAGTTCTGCCGCAAAGCCGTTTGCCGGAAAGTGGCGGCAATAATGCCGTATTTATCCAGAATGGCTTCGACGGCGGGGCGTTTTTGCGGCGAAATGTTTCCGATCACCAGATTTTGATTCCCAGTGAGCCGGAAATCGCCGTCGTGTACGGTAGCGAGCACTTTGAGCGCCGTTTTTAGCGGAAAACCAGGAAAATCTGCAATGCGCCCACCTTCAATAAACAGCCCCAGGTTGAAACGTCCGTCATACGTTTTGGTCCAGCCCAGCGGATCGCCGGAATGCACGAATTTGTAATCTTTCGGGGTCTGAAAAGCAATGCCTGCCCGGCGCTCCACTTCCTGTTTGAAGTTATCCAGCCCCATGCGCTCGACCGTATATTTCAGGCGGCTGAATTTGCGGTTTTCGCGGTTACCATGATCGCGCTGGGTCGTGATGATCGCTTCACAGACTTTTATCACATCCTGCGATTCCACGAATCCAAG
>JBBRDQ010000059.1:0-22302 GCA_038203695.1 Chitinophagales bacterium | reverse complement strand
TATGAAAATAAGAACATCGTTTTAATTCATGCCTTTAAAGAATACTGCGCGCTGTTGTTTATTAAAGGCGCCTTGTTAAAAGATCCCCAGGGTATTCTGATCCAGCAAACGGAGAACGTCCAGGCGGCGCGGCAGGTCCGGTTTACTAGTGTCCGGGAAATAGAGGAACTGAAACCCGTGCTGAAAGCCTATATTTTCGAAGCCGTGGAAGTAGAAGAATCCGGCCTGCAAGTGCCGCTTAAAAAGACCCCGGAATTCGCCGTGCCGGAGGAGTTTCAACAGCAATTAGCGGAAAACCCTGGTTTAAAAACTGCTTTTGAGGCCTTGACGCCGGGACGGCAACGAGCCTACCTGCTGCATTTCACCGCTCCTAAACAATCTAAAACCAGAGCAGCCAGGATTGAAAAAAGCGTGATCCAAATAATGGAGGGAAAGGGGTTAAATGATTAGATTGAGTGTTTGGACAAAATAAATTTTGGTTACCACATAGTTCACATAGATCACCTAGTTTTGATCATAAACCTTCTATGTGATCTATGTGATCTATGTGATCTATGTGATCTATGTGATCTATGTGATCTATGTGATCTATGTGATCTATGTGATCTATGTGATCTATGTGGTAATATTGTTCCAATACTTATTCAGTATCAACAATAAAAATTATGAAAAATTACCAAGAGTTATCCCCGGCAGAAAGGGAAGAACTACTCCGAATTTTAAAAGTTCGTTTTGAGAAAAACTTAAGTCGTCATACCGGCTTAGAATGGACTAGAGTGCAAGCCAGCCTGGAAGCAAAACCAGAAAAACTATGGTCGCTCCAGGAAATGGAAGACACCGGCGGCGAGCCGGATGTGATTGCGCTGGATAAAAAAACGGGCGAATACATTTTTTACGATTGTTCCCCCGAAACGCCGAAAGGCCGCCGGAATGTCTGTTACGATCGCGCCGCTCTGGACTCCCGGAAAGAGCATAAACCGGCCAATAGCGTGCTGGATATGGCGGCGAACATGGGAATTACACTGTTATCGGAAGCAGAATACCGCGACTTACAGAACCTGGGAGCATTCGATTTAAAAACCTCCAGTTGGGTGCAAACACCACCCGAGATTCGAAAACTTGGCGGCGCCCTTTTTGCGGATCGCCGCTACGATACGGTCTTCGTGTACTACAACGGAGCGTCCTCTTATTATGCCGTTCGGGGTTTTCGGGGCTCGTTGCGGGTTTGATTTTAGGCCAGAGTAGGATACCAGGGAAAATCACTTCGTAAAAACATACGCCCACCAGATCAACAAAAACTGCACCGGCAGCCGAAGAATAGCCAGCCATAACCCCGGATTATCTTGATGCACATAGTTCAGCAGCATCTGGATATTCGCCGGAAAAACGGCGATCAGCAAAAGAATGATCCCCCAGGCGGCCATTCGTCTGGTGACCGGAATTAATAACAATACGCCCAAAAGCATTTCCAACAGGCCGCTGATCAGCACCAAGGCCTGCGGCCAGGGCAACCAGGGCGGCATTATGTCCAGATAAAACCCGGGGTGCCAAAGGTGATTGACCCCGGCCAAAAAATAGAGCAGGGCCATTATATAGAGGGACCATTTCCGCATTCAATATAATTTATAGATCTCCATAATATTAGCCAATATCCCCTCAAAGTCGATCTTCAGGTCAATCAGTTTACCGGTGTGCACGTCGAACACCCAGCCGTGCACCTGGAGGCCCCGGTCATTAAAGGCCTCCTGCACGGCAGCGGTCTTGATCAGGTTGACGCATTGCTCCTGCACATTGAGTTCGACCAGCCGGTCGTACCGGGCCGACTCATCCGTGATGGCATTCAATTCTTCTTTGTGCAGCCGGTATACATCCCGGATATTGCGCAGCCAGGGATTGAGAATGCCCATATCGGCGGGTTGCATGGCCGCTTTTACACCGCCGCAGTTGTAATGCCCGCAGACAATTACATGTTTTACTTTAAGATGGCGAACCGCGTAATTCAACACCGACATCACGTTCAAATCCACATTGTTGACCAGATTCGCTATATTGCGGTGTACGAAAACCTCTCCCGGTTGTACACCCATCAGATCTTCGGCGGTCACGCGGCTATCGGAACAACCGATGTACAAAAATTCGGGCGACTGTCCTTGAGCAAGTTTCTCAAAATAGGCCGGATCGATCGCCAGTTTTTGGGCAATCCACTGTTTATTATTGGCAAATATTTGTTCAATCTTATGCATATAATCGTTCGTTTTTAGAAGAGTAAGTTATGCTCGGGGTTGAGTTTGGGTGGAAGGTTTTCTTCTCCCAGCATTTCCTTAATGTCAATTTCAATATTGCGGCAGATGGTGCTGATCGGAATATCGTTGACCGCATTGTCAAATGGATTTTCGCTGTATTCGCCGACTTGTTCCATCGTATAAAACACCCAGGAGATCAGCATCGAAAAAGGAATGGTCAGCCAGACGCCCCAGGATGCCAGATTGCCCAAGTCTTTTAACAGCCCAAACGGTAATAAATATATGAAAATAACCACAAAAACACGGCTGAAAATGCTGTATTGACGAAACAGCGGCGTGGACTTGATCCGCTCGCAACCGCCCTGCAAATTGAAGAGTTCATTGATCTGCCTGACCAGATCGCTGTGCTCGAAGTCGTCGATTTTACCGGCATTTTTGAGTTTTTTAAGTTGCTGCGTTTGCACTTTCAAAATGATATTGGCGGTATTATTTTTGCTTTGCAGGGTCTCATAGTATTGCATTTTGTCGTGGTCGGTCAAAATTTTCTTCAGCCCTTCATCAAAGGCTTCGAGTTCTTTGCTCTCTCCGGCAAAAGTCTGATGCAGATTTTCGCGGCTCGTCGCCCACGGAATGGTGCGACGCAGTTGCAACCGCAGAATATTGATATACGCAATATGGCGATATAAAAAATCTGTAGTATACGTCTTGTCTTCCAGCAAGGCGATCATCATGGTTGCCAGGCTGCGACTAGTATTGGTAATGCTGCCCCACAACCGCCGTGCCTCCCAAAGGCGATCGTATGCCTGATTGTTTTTAAACCCAATAAAAAAGGCCACTGCGGTGCCAATTGTAGCGATGGGAACAAAGGGAATGGCCACAAATTTAAATCCACAGCGGTCATATAACAACACCGCAACCAGGCTCACCAGAAAGGTGCGGAACAGGTTCTTCCGTGCGAAATGCCAGAGTAAAATAAAAGTAAAGTCTTTGCCGGTGTACATAGTCAGATAAAAAACGGAGTATCAACTACTTGCGAAAAGTGGAATATACTGCCTTTCGGGTGTTTTGCTTATGGAGCTGCAAATGTATAATTTAGCGCATACACTATCGCGTTTTGGCAGGCTATAAATTGCCGGGCAGCGCACTATTTCTAGGCCATTTTCAAAAATAGTGATTACTCTTGCCAAAATTTACAACATGCGACCTTTCCACATTACCTGCCTGCTTTTGTCCGTGCTGTTTTTTCAGGCTTGCTCTTCTGAAAAAACAGTATCTTCTCCTACAACGCTCACCATCTTTGTCGGTACCTACACCCAGAAACTCGGCCATGTCGATGGTAAAGCCACGGGTATTTACACCTGCAAGTTTGACCTGGTTACCGGAGTCCTTACCGTGGTGGATTCAACGACCGATATCGTCAACCCTTCTTTTCTGACCGTTTCGCCCGACCATAAGTACCTGTATGCAGTGGCGGAAACCGGCGGCAGCCCGGAGATACCTTTTGGCAGGATAGCCGCTTATCGTATTCAGGAGGACGGAAAACTGCAAAAGATCAATGCGCAATCCAGTTTTGGAGCAGCCCCTTGTCATGTTTCCACCGACCGTACCGGCAAATTTGTCTTCGTAGCCAACTATTCTACCGGCAATGTGCTTTCCTATGGCGTCCAACCCGACGGTAGTTTGACCGATTCGCTGTGCATGGTACAACATCCCGGCACATCGCCCTGGGCGCACATGATTGTTCCTTCGCCCGACAATTCACGCATTTGGGCGGTGGATAAAGGTGCCGATAAACTGTTCATTTACCAGCTTTCCAAGGAAGGCAAGTTATTGTTGGATCAAACTATTTCCGTGGATTCAGGTGCCGGCCCACGTCATCTGGACTTCCATCCGCAAGATTCCAGCGTTTTTGCCGTCATCAACGAATCCAATTCGCGGCTCTTCCTGGGTCGTCGGCATAAGTTTGGCGCACTTACCATATTCAATTCAATGCCTACCCTGCGTGCCGATTTTACCGGAAAAAATTCCTGTGCGGATATCCATTTTCATCCCAACGGAAAATTCCTGTATGGCTCTAATCGCGGCGATAATAGTATTGTAATTTATAAGGTCGATGCAGCAAACGGTGTGTTGACGTATGTCGGACATGCAGAAACGGGGGCAACACCCCGCAATTTCATGATAACGCCCGACGGTGCCTGGTTGCTGGCCGCCAACCAGGATTCGAGTACCGTGAGCATATTTAAAATAGATGCCGCCACCGGAAATCTGACCTTGCAAGGCACTCCGACGCATGTTGCCACCCCCGTTTGTCTAAAAGTATTGTAAGCCGCACGCCTCAAACACACGACGAAATGAATCTTTCCCTGCTTAATAAAAATGCCTTGGTGGGCGGCGGCAGTGCCGGCATCGGCCGGGCTATTGCCGTTGAACTGGCGGCTCTGGGCGCCAACGTGATCCTGATGGCACGTACAGAAACTGCCCTGCAACAGGCGGTATTGCTGTTGGACACTTCGCAAGGGCAGCAACATGGTTACCTGGTGGCTGATTTTGCCGACAGCATGGCGCTGCTTCGATCGGTTACCGCATTGCTCGAACGCCAACCTGTGCATATTTTAATTAATAATACTGGCGGCCCTCCGGGTGGTCCGATTACTACGGCGACTTCCGAAGCATTCCTGTCGGCATATCATAACCATTTGATTTGCAATCAATTACTGGCACAGGCCGTTTTACCGGGCATGAAAGATGGCGCATTTGGCCGTATTGTGAATATTATTAGTACCTCGGTGAAAGAGCCACTGGATGGTCTTGGCGTTTCAAACGCAACCCGTTGGGCAGTGGCTGGCTGGGCCAAAACCTGGGCCAATGAGGTCGGACCATTTGGCATTACGGTGAATAATGTGTTGCCTGGTTATACGGCGACCGGACGGCTCCAGGAAATCATTGAAAAACGGGCGGCGGCGGCGCAATTGACTACCCAGGAAATAGAAACGCAATTTAAAAGCCACTTACCGTTGCGTCGCTTTGCCGAACCGGAGGAAGTGGCTGCGGCGGTAGCGTTTCTGGCAAGTCCGGCGGCCGCTTATATCAACGGGATCAATTTGCCGGTGGATGGAGGCAGAACGAAAAGTTTATAGATCAAGTGCGTCGAATTTCGCGCCTACTGGCGAACGGTATTTTTGAAAGGGGATTTTCAGCAGGTTGCCCATTTTTGAATGCTCATCCGGCTGCAAATGGGTGTCGATGCCGAAGATGATTTTATCGTTGTCCAGTCGTGAAAAAGTACCGAAGAGGCGATCCCAAATGGAAAAAATATTGCCGTAGTTGGTGTCTGTATAAGGCAACGCATAATGGTGATGCACGCGGTGCATAGCTGGTGTCACGATTACCCAACTCAGCGCCCGATCCAGCGAGGCAGGAAATTGAATATTGGCATGGTTGAATTGCGACAGCAGCGCTGACAGCGACTGATACAAAAATATCAGCGCGATGGGTGCCCCCACTACCAGTACGCCCAATGTGGTAAAAACAAAACGAAATACGCTTTCACCCGGGTGATGGCGGTTCGCTGTAGTCGTATCTACGTTGCGGTCGGTGTGATGCACCAGGTGAAACCGCCACATCCATTTGACTTTATGCTCTGCCCAATGCACAAAATAGGCTCCGATCAAATCGAGCAGCAACAGCCCGGCCAGCATAAACAGCCATAATGGCATTTTGGGCATCCATTGCAACAGGCCAAAATGATGCGTTTCGACCCAGGTGCCTGTATAAAGCAGTATGGCGGCCAGCAGGAAATTAACGATCACTGTTGTAAAAGTGAAAAATAAGTTGATGCCAGCATGGGGCCATTTTTTATAATCCCACCGAAATAAAGGAACGGCGCCTTCCAAGAGCAAAAAGAACGTGAGGCCGCCTAATAAAATAATGCTGCGGTGCGCCGAAGGGATGTGGGTAAAATATGTATAAACTGATTCCATGATTTTCAAAAATTACTTTTGATGGACGAAGTTAGGATTTGTTTACGGAATGCGCCGGAGTATCTTCCGTCTTTTTTTTGCATGCAGGCAGCCTGTTTCAGACTTTTGTCGTCATTCTTTTCGTTTGCAGGTTAAAATCGTTTCCTTATGATAAACCATCGTTTTTTCCTGATTTTTGCCGCATTTTTGCTGGTGTTTTTACAAACTTTTTGCAAACAAAATAACCGTGAAACAGTCGAAAATCGCACCGATTCCGGCCAGTTGGAACGTTTCGAACGCCTTAAAACCAATTTTGCCAAAGACGGGTTGTATCAGAAATTCTATGCGAACGATACATTGGCCGAAGAGGCCCACTACCTGAATGACACGCTTGATGGCGAGCAAAAGTTCTTTCTGGAAACGGGCCGGCTGGAAGTGGTCCGCAATTTTAAACACGGTAGTTTTGAAGGGCCTTACAAACAATACACCCCCGATGGCAAACTGATCATCGAACAATTATACGCGCACAATGCGCTAAATGGCTGGAGCCTTAAATATTACCCCAACGGCCAGTTGCAGGAAAAAGTAATGCTCAAAGAAAATGAGGAAAACGGCCCGTTTACGGAATACTATGACAACGGTAAACTGAAGGCGGAGGGTATGTATAGTCCGGCCGAAGATGCACCACTGGAACAGGGTGAATTAAAGGAATACGATTCTACCGGTGTGCTGATCCGCACGGCCAATTGCGTGGATGGTGTGTGTCGCACCGTCTGGAAAAAAGAATGATAAAGAACGTTTATGGATATTTTACTACCCAATAAAAAGTCGCTGTGCGGTCTACTGGCCGTTTTTTTTGCCCTGTCAGTGCCTTCGCTGCACGCACAAGTAAATGGTGGTCAGCAGGTCTTTCAGTTTATGACCTTGTCGCCATCCGCGCGCATCACAGCGCTCGGCGGGTTACAAATCGCGGTAAAAGACGATGATCTGGCTTTTGCAGCCCAGAATCCGGGTGCTTTGAATGCGAGTATGGGCGGTCGACTGACCTTTCAGCACAATTTTTTCCTGGCCGATATTCAGCATGGCTACGCAGCGTATGCGCAGCACCTGCCAAAATTAGGATTTACCGTGCAAGGTGCCGTTCAGTATATGGACTACGGAAAGATCAAACAAGCCGATCAATTTGGCAACATAAACGGTGAGGTAAAAGCCGCTGAAACGGCGTTCACCCTGGGCGCTGCCCGTCCGCTGACGGATCGCCTGTCGCTTGGACTCAACGCGCGCCTCGGACTTTCGACGCTCGACGTGTATAATGCCAGTGCTTTGGTCGCCGACGCGGGATTGCTGTACGCGGATACATCCAGCCAGATCACTATGGGTTTGGTGCTGCGCAATGTTGGGGCCCAATTATCTACGTACACCGGCAACCGGGAAAATATGCCCTACGATTTGCAGTTTGGGTTTAGTAAACGCCTGCGCCATCTACCCTTTCGTTTTAGCGTCATCGCACACCATTTACAGCGGTGGAATATCCGCTACGACGACCCGAATGCGCAGTCAGATGCAGTGCTGTTATTCGGTGGCGAACAGCAGTCGACCGATAAAGGCAATGCCGGAATCGATAATTTTTTCCGCCACTTTGTTTTTAACGGTGAATTTCTATTGGGGCGCAATGAAGGATTTCGCATCCGACTGGGATACAATCATTTGCGAAAAAAAGAATTATCAGTGCGCAATTACCGCAGCCTTGCCGGATTCTCCGGGGGGATTGGGCTTAAAATCAACCGCTTTCGCATCGATCTCGGTTATGGTTCTTACCATCTGGCCGGTGGCGTCTTACACCTGGGCATTGGCACTAATCTGAAAGATTTTTTCTAGATGCAGGCGGCATAAAAAAGCCCGCACAACCGGGGGGATGGTGTACGGGCCTGAAAAATTAGAAACTCTTGTGGGGCTTTAACTCGCGGCGGCCATCTCTTCTTTTACTAACAACTGAAATCCATTGCCGTGAATATTAACGATCTCGATCGCCGGGTCTTTGGCTAAGTACTGGCGCAGTTTAGTGACAAAGACGTCCATCGAACGAGCCGTGAAGTAATTGTCTTCGTGCCAGATTTTGGTCAATGCTTCAGAGCGTGGAGTCACATCGTTCAAGTATTTACAGAACAACTTGAGTAGATCGGCTTCCTTGGGACTGAGTTTCCGTTGATTTTCTTCACCGGCCGCACTATTTCTTAAGGTAAGAATACGCAACGGGAAGTTGAAATGGTATCTTCCGATGTGATATTCCCGCTGATCATCGCGTGGATCGGGGGCTTTATTCACCCGTTTCAGGACAGCCTGAATACGCAGCAACAGTTCTTCCGAATTAAATGGTTTAGCGATATAGTCGTCTGCGCCGATTTTGAAACCTTGCAAAACGTCTTCTTTCATGGTTTTTGCCGTCAGGAAAATAATGGGAATTTCCTGGTTGCGTTCGCGAATTTCACGGGCGAGCGTGAATCCGTCTTTGCGCGGCATCATTACATCAAAAACACACAAATCGTAATGTCCTTTTTTAAAGGCTTCTAAGCCTAAAACCCCGTCGGTAGCCAGGGTGACATCGTAATCGTGCATTTCGAGGTAGGATCGGAGTACATCGCCGAAATTTTGATCGTCTTCAACGAGGAGGATTTTGTAATTTACACTTGCCATAATTGTCGGTTTGTGGTTGGCGCGTGAGCAGATATATTTTGAAAAGCGGGTGGGATTGAATCGGGCAACATGGATACGTTGCTAGTCAGGACCATTGAACGCTTAAATTTTATCTTGAAGTATGTACAAGGCCAACGGTATTACAATTTTGTTAAAATCAGACAAAACGCTCAAAAATGACAATCCAGGAGTAATTAAAAGATCATATCCAGCACATCCGGGGTGTGTACATCCGAAAATCCTGAAATGTGCAACTGATAGAACTGCAATAACTTTTGCAAAAGCGCTTTTCGTTCGGCACGAGTGAGCAAAACTGTGTGGCAGTCTTCCAGCGTGACTTGCAGTAAAGCCAGCATTTGAGTGGTTTGCAGTGCGTTCATATATTGGTCGTGCAGCGCAGAAGTATGGCTGAATGTACCCTCTTTCAAATCAAAAAATACGGTACCTGAAACATCATCGCTTTGCGGCTCGAAACCCAAGAATGCCGACAAGTGCAGTAGAAAATGCAGGTGCAAATTGGCAATCGGGTGCATAGTCGTATCCAGCCAGCGCAGGTTATCCAGTAAAAAATGGAAAAGATCCCGATTTTCTTCGGCCTCCTGGATGCTTTTGCGGCATATTTCTGCCATGAATAATGCCACTGCACCGCGCCGGATATCAAAAGGAATCGCCGTAAAAATCACGCCGGCACGCACTTCCTTGAGCCGGTTCAATACGCCAGGATCTTCGCGATAGTAAGCGATCGCATCAATCACCGACATCGGTTGAAATAAGCTATAGGGCATTTTGGCCCTCGCAGTGCGCACGCTGCCGGCAATGAAACTATGTAGTCCCTTTTCTTCGGTGAAAATATCGGTGATGATACTGGTCTCTCCGTATTTCATCGTCCGAAAAACAATGCCCTGCGTATGAAGTAACATTATGATTGGTCGAACATGGCTGATTTATAATCCGGCAAATGCAAATACCCTTCCTCGCGGATGGCGGCAGTCAGGTCGAATTCGGCAGCAACTGCTGCTACCTCTTTGGCGTCCATGCTGCCTTTAGTATGCAGTGTACGGGCGAGGGCGAGTAAAAACGAGTGATGTTTTTCCAGCAATCCGCGGGTGTCGGTCACCAGTGAGGTGATCATCTGCTCTACATCTTTATCAGTTTCGAACTTATCCATTGCATATCCGTACTCCAACGTATAATTGGCCTGATACCGTGCATCGAACCCGTGCCGGCGCAGGAAATCCATCGCTTGCATAGTTGCTTGTTCGCGGTCGTTGGCGCGTCCCACCGTGGCATTGTTGGCGCCAAAAATAACTTCTTCGGCAATACCACCTGCTAGTAATACGGTGATGCGTTTGAGAATGTTTTCCTTGGTATCGTATATTTCGTGTGGGAAGGTAAACCCGGCGGCGTAACTGCTGGCCACTTTTGATTTGAGTTGCAGGGGGGCAAGCCCGAATAAAACCACATAGGCTACCGCATGACCGGCTTCATGTACACTGACGTTTGCTACGACATCATCAATGTTGCCTTGCCGAATTTTATCGATGCGGCCGACAAACGGAATTTCGACTGGTTTGGGGCCTACTTTAGCGACAATAGCCTGTTTTGTATTATCGTAATCGATGTAAATGGTCGTCGAATCCTCGTGTAATGCCTCAAAAAGAAACTTGCTCAAATTCGTTTCCAGTATATCGGTCACGCTGCTAAACACCGGACGAACACCCTGTACCGGGAATACGCCGTTGCGGTAAATCAGGTGATAAATGTTTTCGCTGACCTCGATCATAATGCCAAAACTGCTGGCAGCCCGCTCCAGAATTTTACCCACTTCCTTGCGGATCAAACCCTGAAAATCAACTTTGCGCAGGCTGGGGTAGATCAAATGAATATTTCCAAAACGCGCGACCTGTTCTGGCCGAAACCGGCGGGTCAGCGCATTCTTTATGTCTACGGCCGTTATTTTTTTGGTAAATGCATGGTAAATATCGGCGTCCACTTCGCTGTCGGAAGTCTGGGTAGCCATTTGAAATGCTTCATCCAGGTTGCCGCTGATCAAAATAAGGGTCTGACTGTAGTCTACCGGTTCGTATACCTTTTTGCGGCTCTTGGCTTCTACAATCCGGTCCAGCATTTGAAGTTTGTTCATATCGGCCAGGTCTACCACCTCGTCGTCGAAGTTGAGCATTTCTTTGAGGCGGCGCGCTTCCCACAGCCCGATCGCCTCCAGCATGGGATCTTCTTCTTCGCTTCCTTCTGGGCGGCGGCTGCGCTTGCGCTGGTTGAGCCGATATTCATTCAGGTACCAGTCGATGTCGTCTTTTTCCCGGCGCGCCAGACGGCCATCGCTGAGTAATTCCCAAAAATCGTTGAATTTAGTCGTCGATACGGGCGAACCATCCTGCTCAACCGTATAGAAACGTTGAATCTCATCAAAAAGCACAATGGCCGGCTTGCTGTCACTGACGCCATTTGCTTTTAATATGGCTCCGACGCTGCTGAAATACGTGGTATTATCCGTATTGCCCAGTTCTACTTCCACAAAACGTTCCTGAAACTCAAGGTACTGGACCAAACGCCGCACCAGATCTGTTTTACCCACGCCGGTCATCCCCCACAGGCAAACCAGAATCGGCCTGGTTAATATTTCAGGTACGAGATACCAGATCTGTATATAGTCCAGCAGGCTGTCTATGATATCGTCGATACCCACAAAATCAGACTTGAGGCGGAGGCGAATCTGCTCCAGTGCCTCCTGTCTTTCCCGGATGCGGGTTTTATCGATGGTGAATTTTTGTTGCTCCATAAGTCGCAAAGAAACGAAAGGTTTTGCGGGAAAAGTTCCTGTTCGGTGCCCAATCTGCGAAATTCGCCTTACTTTTAGCCCGCTTTTTATGAAAAAACTACTTTTTGTACTTATCGTCTCCGGAATCGCCGCAGCGTTCCGGCCAGGGCCACCGTTGCCGCCGCCGAACAAACCCAAAAACATTATCCTGCTGATCGGTGACGGCATGGGGCTCACGCAGGTGACGGCCGGTTTATACAGCCATCAAAACACCTTGAATCTGGAGCAGTTTCCGGTGACCGGTATTATGACAACCCATGCTTTCAAGCACCTTATTACCGACTCTGCTGCAGGTGCTACGGCATTCTCGTGTGGCTGCAAAACACAGAATGGCGTACTCGGGCAGGATAAAAACGGTAAAGATTGTACGACAATCCTGGAAAAAGCCGTAAAACAGGGTTTAGCCACCGGCCTTGTCGCCACTTCCAGTATTACACACGCTACGCCGGCCGCATTTATCGCCCATGTGGGCAGTCGTAGTGAAACGGAACAGATAGCTACGTTTTTTCTACAAACCCAGGTCGATTTTCTCGTTGGAGGCGGTTTGAAATACTTCAACGAGCGCAAAAGTGATTCATTAAACCTGTACCGGCAATTGGCCGCTAACGGTTATATCGTACATAATTTTGCGGAAAATAAATTGCAGGAACTTACCCCTGACCCGGCGCATCCTTTTGTCTGGTTTTCAGCCCGGGAGGAGCCTGGGTCTGCATTAAGCGGCCGCGATTATTTAACCGATGCCGCCCAAAAAGCACCGGTGTTTTTGAAACAACGCAGTACCAAAGGCTTTTTTATGATGCTGGAGGGCTCACAAATTGACTGGGCCTGCCACAGTAATGAAGCAGAAGAGGCGATTAGTGAAATGCTTGATTTCGATGCGGCGATTGGCGAAATTCTGAAATTTGCAAAAGCAGATGGAGAAACGCTGGTCATTGTCACGGCTGACCATGAAACGGGTGGAATGGCCATTGAGCAAGGATCCTCCATGGACAGCCTGGATATAGATTTTTTGACAAATCACCACACGGCCTCCTTGGTCCCGGTATTTGCCTATGGCCCGGGCGCCGAACTGTTCAATGGCGTCATGGACAATACGAGCATTTATCAGAAAATGACCGAACTGCTGGGACTCTAAAAAAGAAATAAAGGAATTGGTTGGGGGATTGTGGTGAGGAAACCAGTCTTACCCCCCAGCAGACTGGTTCCTCTTCCACGGTCTTAGGTCCACATTCGGTCCTAATGTTCTTCTGGAAACAGGCATTTAAGGATTAATGCCGGCTATTTTCCAGATAATTCTTAGCAGATATACGTCGCTACCAACCGTAAGGTTTGTCGCGAATCATCTGTCTGATAACATTTAACAAATTGCAAGGACTGTGCCAGTTTTGAAATTCATTAACGGGATTAATACGTAAATCATCTATGTCGGTCACTGTTCACCAACAATTTAATGCCACGACGATTGCTACGTGGGAGCGTTTTTACCGAGCCAACTTTCTCAATAGTTTAAGCGGATTTAAAAGTACTCATTTAATTGGCACTATGAGCGCCGCAGGGGTCCCCAATCTGGGGGTGTTTCACAATGTAGTACACCTGGGAGCCGACCCGGCTTTGATCGGATTTGTCAACCGACCCCTTGATGCCGCACCGCATACCCTAACCAATATTCAGGCGACCGACTGTTACACGATGAATGCGGTGAGTGCCGGTTTCGTGCAACAAGCACATCAAACCAGTGCCAAGTATCCTGAAAATGCCAATGAATTCCTTGAAACCGGTTTAACCATGCAAATGCGGGAAGGTATCAGCGCACCTTTTGTGGCGGAAAGTGCCGTACAGTATGCCTTGCGCCTGGTGGAAGTGATGCCAATAAAATGCAATGGAACATTTCTGGTGATCGGGGAGATCACTGCGGTTTGGGTCGATGCAAAATTGATACAGCCGGACGGTTTTTTAGCCCTTGAAAAAGCCGAAATCGTAACAACCCTGGGCCTAGACGGTTACTATACCACCCAACGGATGGCGCGATTTGCCTATGCAAAACCAGGGTTGCCACCGCGTGAAGCGGAAGAATAATACTTGAATATTTACTTTGCTAATATGAGCAAAGTCGGGCATTAACTCGTCCTGCCCTAGAATTCCCGCATCGAGGCCATCCATTTATACCGTCTCCCCGATTTATTTTACGGCGTGTCTAATTCAAAAAGCCGGTAAGCCTGAATGACACGGGAGAGTTCCGCTTCAAAATTCGGTACATCTGACAGATTCTTATCGCCAAGGGCTTTTACCCATAACGTCCAGTCCTTTCCCGCGGATTGCCGCACTTCTCCATACCAATCCTGTCCGGCCAGGGTGATGCTGAAATCCCGGAAACTTTCCCAGGGCGTGTTATACTGTCTTACACAAACACGGTCGATGGTCGCCATGGCTCCGTCCCAATTGCCGTTACAGCGCAGGGCAAAGTAGTTGTTGGCTTTGGTAACTGTTTCACGTTGCCCACCCGCACTATTGACGTAGGCAATCGCCAGTAACACCGATGCCGGCGTACCGAATTTTTTGTGCTCACCCGTAGCCGTTTTGCCGAAACGACGCAAAAACATAATTGTGGTGGCTTCATCGACGGCTGGTATTGCCGCTTGCGGTTCGTTGGTGCCCGGTATTAGCCCAAATAGCGATTTGTTTTCCGTGGCGGCCGTGCCATTCTCGGTGAGTTTCTCGGGACTGTTTTTCGGATGTGTAGTTGGATTGTCACTCCAATGAAAAGGCAACCGGTTGCGGCCGACTGCCAGCAACAGGAGTATGATTAATGCGGTTGAGAACCAGTTCGTTTTTATGAGGGTCCAAATGCGAAAAATAGATGTGTTGTGTTGCATTGGCATGGCTGTCTGAAAATCAAATAATAAAGCGCAGAAATGGCCGTCCGTTATTTTCAGCAGCAAATATAAAACACTTTGTTTTATTTATAAAATAATTTGTTTGTTTTTAAAAATAACGCTCCGCAAGTAAGTGCTTGCGGAGCGTCAAAATAAAAACATAACCTTGCTATTTTCCTTTTACAAGCCTAATTTTTGACGTATCTGGGTTGGAATTGCATCTTTATGGACCATGATGGCCATCGTTTTGTACCGGAAATAGGCTTGCGAAACATAGATGTAGCCGCCCATTTCTTTTTTCATGGTGCCCCATGAATTTTTAACGATGTAATATTTCGTGTCTTTCTGGTCTTTCATCATGCCGGTGATATGCATCCCATGGTCGTCGGTGGTAGAAAGATCGTCAAACGATTGCTGGCGCTCTTCCTGCGTTACCCATTTTTCTTTTACCGGGACTTTCCAGATCGAATCGCGTTCACCCTGTCCCATGTCTTCCCAGGTTTTTTCGGGCATCAGGGCCATGCCTTCTTTCGCGGAAAAAGTTTTTTCGCTGACATCGCTGGCCCATGCAATCGAGTACCCTTTTTCCAGGGCGTTTTCCGATACTTTCATTAACTCGTCGATCGGCACATTGTAAAACATCCCATTCGACCAGTTGTCGGAAACCTCGAGCACAAATGGTTTGTAGAATGGGTGGTGGGTATAAGATGTGAGGGCCACATAATCATCGGGATTGAGGCCGAGGCTTTGCAGATAGGTCTGCGGGGTATAGGATTTGCCTTCTACGGTAAAAGTAGTCGGTGGCGCACCGAAATAAGCGTCGAGTACCGACGTATAGGCTTTCATCGCCGCTTTGCTGATCTTTCCGTCGGGGTTTTTTACCAGCGCTTCCAGCATGGCTTTGAGCACGGCTTCCATTTCACCGTGGACTGGTTTGTCCTGACCGGCAGGAAAACCGGAATAAGCGGACTGCGGTACAATGCCATATTTGCGAATGATGTTCATAACATCATGATTTTCAGCGCCTTGCCCAAATGCTGTTGCGCCCTGGCGACGCAGATAATTGTCGCCCCGCTCGATGTACCCGGCGCGTACGGCGTACATTTCACTCAAATCCGGATTTTTTTTGCCCATACGGATCAACTCGCTTTCCAGGAAGGAATTGGTGGAATAGACCCAGCAGGTGCCGGAGCGAAACTGGTTTTTTACGTCGGTTGCGCCCAGTTTTTTTACTTCGGTAAACTTATAACCGCCCAGGTCGGCGGGCAGTTGCTGGGCAGTCAGGAAACCGCAGGTACAGGCAAGCAGGCCTGCAAAGAGTAATTTTTTCATGTTGTTTTAAAAAAATTGGAGGAAAATGGATTTACAAAAACACGGCACATACCGTTGCGTAATGTTGCCATTGAAGATAAAACACTTTACTGAAAGTGCCACCGGTGAATAGACGAAATAGCGCATTTTATGGGAATTTAACCAGTTCTAATCCCGAAATTACTCACAAAAGGATGCGAACGGTTTCTATTTTCCGGTCGCTGACCATCTCCAGCACGAAGGTTTTCTGGGCTAGTTCCAATCGCACACCCTGCTCGGGAATCGTCTGGGCGGTCATTACCAGAAAGCCCGACAGGGTATGGTAATCACCGGGCGGGAGATCAAGTGCCGGATATTTTTCGTTTAGGTAGTCTATTTTAAGTTTGCCGGACAACAAAAACTCGGTCTCACTCAGTTGTATTTCGATAGAATCTTCTTGGTCGTGTTCATCGTCAATATTGCCGAATAACTGCTCCAACACGTCTTCAAGGGTTACCAATCCGGCAATGCTGCCATATTCATTGACTACGCAGGCGATATTCGTACGGTTTTTTATAAACTTGGTCAACAGATCATTGACCTGAATATGTTCGGGCACAAAAGTAATCGGCATCACAATGCCGCGAATGCCGCGTGGCCGGGCAAATATTTGTTGTACGTGTACATAACCCAGTACCCGATCCAGTTCGCCGTCGGTAACCAGAATACGCGAAAGGCTGCTCTCGATAAACATGTCGCGCAATTGCTCGATGGTGGCATCTGCATCGATATGCACAATTTCGGGCCGGGGCGACATGCAATCATGGGCGCGTACCTGTTTTAAATGCAGCGCATTTTCCAGCAATTCCATCTCTACTTCTTCTTCGCCCGGCGCGCCCGAGGCATTTTGTTGCACCAGATATTCCAGTAACGCGGCATCCCCGTCTTCCGGGGCATTTTTATAGATTTCCTTGAAGATGAATTTCTTAAATAACAACAGAATGAGAAAAAGCAGCAGCGCAACCAAAAATGGTGCGAACCAGCCGCTCCCGAAAACGTAGGAAAGGGTAGGCACCAAACCCAGCGCCATGAATGTCGCCAGTGCGGTCAGTAAGAAATTGGCCGGTAAAGTAGGGCTGCCAATGCGCAGGGCCGACGCCCAGGGAATGGTGCTTTTGGGAGCAGGAAGGTCTTCCATAGATTATTGCAAGGCTTGATTGAGTTTGTCCACTTTGATGCGCCCCTTCGGAACCAGGATTTTCCAGTAAGAAAAGTCCTGTTCAGCTTCGAGACCATACCCATAGATGATTTCCCCGGGGCGCGTTACTTTTACAAATTTGTCGGTATGCACCTTCGCCGTTTTTTCATCCCAGATGAGTTCTTCTGTTTCGAGGGTTTCCTGTTCGCGGGTATGAAAAACGACGCTGTCACGTGCGATGATTTGCCCTTTTTCCGTTAGCCGGACCGCCGTTTTTGCGGTCAGCGTACTTTTTACCGATAAATCCGGTTCGAGAAAATCCAGCTGCACGCCCTGGGGGAACTGCTGACGCGGATTTTCGCGGTCGCTGTAATTGTACATCAAAGGCCCGGTTACTTTCACCCGCACAATAGCGCTGTCGGAATAAAGGATTTCCACCATCTCAATTACCTCCACTGCCGTATCGTCCTGCGTAAACACTTGCCGTGTTTCCGTTTTCAGGTTATCACATGCCGCTATGGTTAGTATGGCAAGCACGATGCTAAAAAAGATATATTTTGACATTGCAGGAGGCGGTTGATCGATCATTTCAGGCGGCACTCGTTTTCAAAGCACCGTATGCTAAGCGATTAACCTTTTGAGGGAGAAATGTAAAATAAGCAATAATCCAACTACTGTCAGCAGGAAATACTGTGCCGGCATATAAATCCACATGATCAGGTGCAGGCGCTGCATGATGTACATCAGGATAAAAATAGCCAGGATCATAAAAATGAACGTTGAAATCCGTCCAAAACCGGGTACATAATCCAGCGCAACATTGCGCCGTATGATAGCCAGCGTAGCAATCATCGCCACTACTGGTAATACGTGCGTTAACAGATTTAACCGGTAAATACTGCTGCCAGGCTCAAATAAAAATAAGTAAATGCCCAGCGCTACTGAAAGGATGCCCGGAATGCAGGCGGCATAAATCAGCATCGCATAAATATACTTCCACGGCGACTGCTCACCTTCGCCGCTACAGATCCAGTTGATTACCAGCGCAATGACCGGAATACTGAAAAAAAGGAAGAGCACGGCCAGTGTGTGCGTGTTGAGGTACGTATAAAATTCTTCTACCGTCATAGTGTTGCGTAAGTTTGCGGTAAAAGTAGCATGTCTTTACCCGGTCACAAAGCCTTATATGCCGAATTCTGTCGGAATAACTATCTGCCACTGCATTTACAGCCTTGGTGGATGGATGCAGTGTGCGGCGAGGCGAGCTGGGATGTATGTATTGCTACGGATCGCGGTGGCCGTGTAACGGGTGTGCTGCCGTATTACCTGACCAAACGCTGGGGGTTGCGCGTGATTCAGCAACCGTCTCTGACCACGTATAGTGGCCCGTGGTTTTGTTATCCCGACGATGCAGCCATGAAAGGAACGACGCGGTATACGTTTGAAAAAAAAACCTGTACGGCTTTGATTGCACAACTGCCTAAAGTGGCCTTTTTTCAGCAAAATTTGCTACCGGCAATGGATAACTGGTTGCCTTTTTATTGGAGCGGCTTTCGGCAGACGACGCGGTACACCTATATTTTTGAAGATACCAGCGACCTGCCAACACTGCGAAAAGGTTTGAAAAGCAACCTGCGCACCAACATTCGTAAAGCGGAAAAGGCCGTAGTAATCAGGGACGGGACTGCGGCTGAAATATTTGCGCTCTATAGCGCATCCCTGCAACGCCGGTTTATGCCGACGCCCTGTTCCTTACAAACGTTCGAAAGATTGCACGATGCGTTGGCTAAACGCAACAACTGTAAGATTTTTTTGGCGGCACTTCCGGAGCCAGGTATGCCGGTGGCTGGCGTGTACCTGGCTTTCGACGAGCGTCGGGCATCGGTGTTATTAACCGGCATTTACGCAGAACACAGAAGCTTATACGCTAATCTGTATTTGCTGGAACAAGCGCTGTATTTCTGCCATGCACATGGCTTAAGCCTTGATTTTGAAGGAAGTATGCACCCTGATATCGAGCACGCGTTTCGTGGATTCGGTGCCAGGCTGACGCCGTACCATCAAATCTGGAAAGCGGGAAATAAATTATTGGAACTATTGTATGTGTGGCGAAAGTGACCGGACTTATCGGACAAGATTTAAAAATGTATTCATAAACCAGTTCGACTCTGCCTTGACCAAGGTATCCAGTGTGCTGTTGGCTTTGTGTGAAAACTTTCGGATGTCGCGTATTACAGCGCAAAAACTTTCTGATTCGACGCAGTCCTCCTTTACTTCCGCCAATTCGTCCAGCACTTTCAGCATCGGTTCGAGTTCGCGTTTTTTGCGGTTAATTATAATCTGGCAGACCACTTTCCACATATCCTTTTCGGCGTAGTAATATTCTTTCCGTTCTCCGGCCCGCAGTTGTTTGTACACCAAGCCCCAATCCATCAGCGCGCGCAAATTCATACTCGCATTGCCGGTCGATATTTGCAGGTCTTTTTGTACCTGATCGGCAGTCATCGGCTCAGGAGCGATCAAAAGCAAGGCATGGACCTGTGCCATGGCGCGATTGATGCCCCAATCGCTACCCATCTTGCCCCAGGATTCGATGAATTTTTGTTTGCCTTCCTGAATATCCATGATTTTAAAGCGTTTGAACGTTTGACTATTACTACCGGACTAAAACGTCCCTAAAATTGGGTTAACAGATCGTACCGTGCCCAAATCCGCCTATGAAATGCCGGAACCCGTTTTTTGTTTTCAAAATAAATTGAAATTCACTAATTTGTGGCATTTCCGAGTAAAATAGGTAAAAATTAACGATTTTGCTATCTCGCAAAACGTTGCGAAGAACTAATCACCACAACGATGCTCACCGAATCCAGCACCTATCTCAGTACAGACGAATCAGGTGACTATACTGCCCAACTCACCCGGCTTTTGCGCGATGAAGAAACCGACAACTGTCCGCTGCTGCTCGAACTGGTTCGCGGAGGCGGCACCAACCGGCGCGTACTGGGATATCTTTTCGGAATTGCGGTCTTCCACCCCGTCCGCGAAATAGCCGCCATGGCTATGACGATGTTGCAACGCAACGCTAAACCAGATACGCTGCGCCAAGCTCAAAAATTGAAAGAAAGCGCCGGCTATTATTACAATGAATCGGAATACCTGAGCAAATTTGGCAATCCTGAATTTGACCTTTTTGACTTTCTGCTGGCCTATAAAATGTGCAACTGGTACCGCCTTGGCGGTACCCGCACCAACTATTCACTCATCTCCCACCAAACGCTTAATCTGGCGCAATATCCTGAAAACAGCCTTTCGCCGGCCATTGCTACCCTCGATTTCGTGCGTTACCTGGCCTTGCCGGCACACAAGGGGTTTGACCTGGTTGCGGCGATGGAACACCTGGTCCAATTGCCTTTAGAAAGTATTTTTATTGAAAATACCCGGCTGGATGAATTTCCGGTTGCGCTGTTGCAGTTGCCGCGATTGCGTACGCTCAGTATCAAACGCGGTACCTATCGCCCACGTCAGCCCATGTCCTTACCGGAAGGCGGGCCATTTAATAGTCCGACCTTGGAAAAATTTATCGTCGATGGTTATCCGATGGCGGGCGAGGCACGGCTGGGCGACTTTCCGAGTTTGCGTGAAGCCATACTGGTGCGTTGTTCGCTCGGCTCCTTTGATTTCCTGCAAAATTCTAAAAAACTCGAAAGTATTAACCTGAAAGGCAATAACCTGGAAACCCTACCGCCGTTTTTGTCCGATTGTCCGGAGCTCAAAACATTGGATTTAAGCGGAAACCCCTTGCGCGTAATTGCCCTGAACCTGGAGCGACTGGATAAACTGGAAACGCTGGATCTGACGATCCAGCGCAAAGCAATCGTGTAAATTTAACCGTGCATTATCCTCTTCCCCGGGCGATATTTTGGTGGCCTTGCGCATATCCAAACTTCGCCTGCGTGCCGCACCATGGACAGGTGGTCACTTCTTCGCGGCCCGTACAAAGAATGTTGCCGCAGGCACAGGTGCTAAAGCCATCCTGATTGCCACAGCAAGGACAGGTCGGAAAGCCTGTGAGCGAAGCAGTGCTGACCGAAAAGGCCCCCGATGTGCTGTCGAGTAGGTCAAAATATTGATTATCAATCGGATAGGCACCTTGCAAACGATAGAGTCGTGTGGCCACATCCAGTCCTTCCTGGTGGGTCTGTCCGGGTGTACGCGAGTATTTAATGAGATAGGGCGTCTTTTTTAGCTGGCATTTAGCAATGAAAACGGCGTGCTGCAAATCTACTTTTCCGGCTACTGCCTCCGGGTTTTTGCTCAAGTCGATGCGCGCCAGCACATTTTCATCAGTTTTTGCCATTTGAAATTCATCGCTGTTATTTTCATTGACGCCAATGCTGGTAGTGCGAATGGAAGCAGTTACCCATTTGAAAAACTGCTTGTAAGCCGCCGGGTCGGTATTTTTGAACTGTAGGACTTTGTCGGTCAGTTGCCCCAATGCACGCATATCGGTATTGTCGCCAAAAGAAATCGCCACTAGAAAAGCACGGTTGCGGTAGGTTTTATTCCAGCGGTCGATCGCGCGCGCAGTTTCGTCCGTCGGTACGCCATCGGTAAAGAGAAAAATAACCGGTTTCCAATCCCCCTTTGTATCTGCACTGGTGCGTACCAAGCTCGTGTCTAGTTCGTCGATCAAAAAATCGATGGCGGAGCCAAGCGAGGTGCCACCGCCAATGGGCAATCGGGGCGGGTAAAACATGCTCAACTCGTTTAGTTGGGCAATTTTTTTAGCCTTACCGGCAAATACAATGATGGAGACATAGACGGTCTCCAGTGCATAGGGGTCAGTGCGCAAATCCTTGATAATGGTAGCAATACCTTCTTCAACTTGTTGGATCGGTTCGCCAACCATCGATTCAGAGACATCAATCAGGAAATAAACGGGCAGTCTTCGCATGGGAAAGGAGTGGTTAAGGTTATAGCTTAGTTTGCAATAAGTCCAGGTACTTGGGCGGCATGCGATTTTATAAATTGGTAATTGGCCTGATACGCTGCAATCATATCATAATGATTGCCATCTGCCAGCCTTAAAAATTCCTCAAGTTGCCCCAGCGTAAAGTTTTTCAGCACTGCCGGCAATGCGGATTTCGGCAACCGCAGGATGTATTTGATAATACGGGTATTAAAACAAAAATCAGGATGCCGG
>JBBRDQ010000058.1:0-22577 GCA_038203695.1 Chitinophagales bacterium | reverse complement strand
ACATGCACCGCTGGAAGAACTAATGCCCTACCTAAAAGAAATTGCCCGTACCTTGCCGCCCCCACCATCGCACTTCTTATGGTTAAACTGGCATCCAAATCCGAACCGGCCCGATATGGCTTATTCCAATGAAGACAACATTTACTTAGCCTTGTACGCCAACTGGAAATCGGCAGCGGACACGGCAAAGTATGGCGACTGGGCTACGAGCATGATGCAGAAAATGGAACATCTATCTACCGGGATTCAATTGGCCGATGAAAATTTGCACAAAAGAACGGCGCCATTTCTATCCGATGCGAATATGGAAAAACTACAGACAATCCGGGCCAACCGCGATCCAAATGGCCTTTTTTATGAATGGCACAGCAAGCCTCACAAACGTACCATACAACTATGACGAATAATAAAAAAGTTTGGCTGATCACGGGCTGCTCTACCGGTTTCGGCCGTGCATTGGCCACGTATGTGCTCGCGCAAGGTTACCGCGCCGCCGTCGCTTCGCGCAATACCAGCGATGTGGAAGACATTGTAACCGGACACGGAGACAACGCGATCGCCCTTGCGCTGGACGTAACCAAACCGCAGCAAATCCAGGCAGCCGTCCGGCAAACGGTGGACAAATTCGGCCGCATCGACGTACTGGTCAACAATGCAGGTATCGGGTATTTCGGCGCGATCGAAGAAAGTGAAGATGCGGCAGTGCGGGAAATGTTCGAGATCAATTTTTTCGGACTCGCTAAAATGACCCAGGAAGTCCTGCCCATTATGCGCAGCCAGCACAGCGGCCATATCGTCAACATCGCCTCCATCGGCGGATTGGTCGGATTCCCAGCAGTTGGATTTTACAATGCGACCAAGTTTGCGGTCGACGGCTTTTCGGAATCGCTGGCCAAGGAAACGGCGCCGTTGGGCATTAAAGTGACCATCGTCGCTCCCAGCGGGTTCCGTACCGATTGGGCCGGCCGGTCGGCCAATAACAGCCCGGTGGTGATCGCCGATTATGCGACGACCGCCGGTCAGAATAAGGAAAACATCCGGGGGTACAGCGGCAATCAGCCCGGCGACCCCGCACGCGCAGCCCAGGCCATCGTAAAAGCAGTAGAAGCCGATGAGCCACCATTGCGCTTGTTGCTGGGCGTCGGTGCACTCAAAGGTGCCCGTATGAAACTGGATTTACTGAAAAAAGACATCGACACCTGGGAGGAAACGACGGTATGGGCGGATGCGCCGAAATCGTAGGCTGTTGCGAAGCGGACCGGTAAGTATTTCTCAGAATATCCTGACCGCATCGCCGAATCTCTTCAATGCACGCCCGCACATTACGATACGGGCATTTCCACCGACGCACTTTGTCCTCCGTCGTATCGGGAATGCCGGTCCAGTTCACCCCCCAGTGCCACTCGCCGAGATTTTCATCGGCCATGCGCTGCAAATGCGTACGTCTGGGCTTCGTTCGCGTCTTTATCGCTAGGCCAATCTACCGATCTTTTAAAAGTTATGGGTTATGGGTCATTTTTTACAACATTTGTATTAAAGTTTTGATAATCAACACCTTAATCACCCATAACTCATAACTCATAACGCTTTAAGGTTGACATAAAAGTCTTCGTCGACTTGCAGCGCTGTTTTGGCAGGCAGGCTGCACGGACTGCTTTTCCAGTCGGTAGTCGGATAAATAAAGGTGAATTTATCTTTGGCCAGGGTTACTTTTACCGGCATATCAAAACCGGGGATGCAGTTGGTCCAGTGGTATTCAACTTTGCCTTTGGCGCGCCGACATTCCAGTACCGGGATGGCAGTATTGCGCAGGTACTGGTCGAATACCTTTTGCAGTTTTTTCCCCGATTGCTGGATGATATAGGCCTCTATTTGGGTACCATCGACGGTTTGGTGGTAGAAATCGCGGTTCATACCGCGCAAGATGGAGCGCCATTGTTCGTCGTTGGCAATGATCTGGCGAATGGTATGCAGCATATTGCCACCTTTATAATACATATCGCTGGAGCCTTCCGCGTTTACGCCGTATGGCGCGATGATCGGGGATTTATTCTCAATCAAACCCCGGCAGCCGCGTATATAAGCCGCACCGGCCGCTTTACCGAAATGGTATTCCGTGTAAATGCCTTCGCTGTAATTGGTGAAACTCTCGTGTACCCACATATCGGCCAGATCGCGATATGTGATATTGTTGGCAAACCATTCGTGGCCAGATTCATGGACGATGATAAAATCCCACTTCAATCCCCAGCCGGTACCGGACAGGTCTCTGCCGCGATAGCCATTTTTATAGCCGTTGCCATACGTGACCGAACTCTGGTGTTCCATGCCCAGATAAGGCACTTCAACCAATTTATACCCGTCTTCATAAAATGGATACGGCCCGAACCAGTGTTCGAAGGCCTGTAGCATGAGTTTTACCTGTTGAAACTGGGTTTGGGCCTTTTCCAGGTTTTGCGGCAGCACATAATAATCCAGGCTTAAAGGGCCCTTTTCACCGACAAATGTGTCCGAAAAATGGCTGTAATCGGCAATATTGATATTTACGCCATAGTTGTTGATCGGATTCGACACAAACCACTCAAAGGTACGCGTACCGTCTTTGTTGTCGACGGTGCGCCGCAGCCGACCGTTGGAAACATCCATCATTCCTTTTGGCATCGTGACGGCAATTGCCTGCGAATCGGGCTCGTCGTAGGCATGGTCTTTGCAGGGCCACCAGACGCTGGCACCCAGTCCCTGACACGAAGTAGCGATAAATGGCCGCCGGGATACAGCATCTTCGCCCCAGGTAAAACCGCCGTCCCACGGTGCCCGGACGGCCACTTTGGGTTTGCCGGAATACCACACGGTCACCGCTTGGGTAGAACCGACGACTTGCTCTTTTTGCAGGGTGATCAGGTAAGCGTTTTTACCTTCCGGTGTCACTACCAAAGATTTGCCATCCTGTTCCACCCGTTCGATACGCAGGGGCGGCTGCAGGTCAATTTGCATTAAATTGTTCGCTTTCAATACTTTATAGCGAATTTCATTACTCCCTGAAATGCTTTGCGCGGCCGGATCAACCTTCACTTTCAGGTCGTAAAAAGTCAAATCCCACCATTCGCGTTCCGGTGTAATCGAACCGCGAATGGTATCTTCGCGGGTATAAATATGTTTTTGCGCCGTCGTGAACGTGGCGACACCGGACAGTGCAAACAAGAGGAGGTAAGTGCGAATGATCATTGTAGAATCGTGTAAACGTTTGTGGTTACGACAGCGTCGTAAAATTACAGCGTAAAGTTGGCCAAATTTAAAGCAAAGCATCGAGCGATCTTTTTGAATTAGACAAACGTCGGTTTTGTAAATAGATATACCTTTACTCGTGCAGTTAACAGCCTGGAACACAAAATCTACAGGAAATCGGTATTGTGATCAATTGTGGTACAAAGTAATCACATTGAAGCAATAGACTTCCTTATTTATCTATAAAATATGCCACACAAACTACTTCTACCCAGCCTTTACGCATTGGTTTCGATGCTACTGTTAGCCAATTGTATTTCCGACATCGACTACGCTAAAGCCAATAGCGATCAGGAACAACTCGTCGTTTTTGGCGGCTTTACCGATGGTCCCGGTCCGCACCTACTGCGCCTCACCCGGCCATCCGACTATGAAAAGCGGATTTTTCCCCCGGTAAAAGATGCCCAGGTGACCCTTTCCGACGATGCGGGCAATACCTATCCCTATCAATTTATTGTTGCAGCGAATGATACCTATTATCAGTTGGACAATGTACAAGGGGTGACGGGGCGTACCTATACGCTGCATATTAAATTGGCAACGGGTTCTGAATACCGCTCCAAACCGGAAAAAATGCCGGAACCGCTGGCATTGACGGGCGCGGATTTTGAAGCGGATTTTGTAAATTTTGTCACGTCCGATGGTATTGTGGTCAAAGAGCCCACCGGGTTTACTTTTGCGCGCACGATTGCACCGGCTACGCCGGACGATCGCTGCCTTCGTTGGGAATCGGATTGCACGTTCCTGTTTAATGAAATTCAGTTCAGCGGCCCTTTTGCGCCGGCGGCCAGACAGTGTTACGTCACCGTGCGGGTAGGCGATCAGATCATCGCGATCGCCGATTTGAAAAATTACCAGCCGGGGGCTACGATCCGGGAAAAAGCCGGCCAGCGCCGCGTCGACTATGTGCTGGAAACGCGGGCGAGTTTCAACGTATACCAGCGGGTCATCAATCGTTCCACCTATGAATACTGGCAAAAAGCGCAGGGTCTGATTGCGCCTACCGGCACCATTTTTGACGCGCCTCCGGCCAAATTAATCGGCAATATGGAAAATATCACAGTGCCGGGTCTGCCGGCACTCGGCCTTTTTGAAATAGCCGCCGTCGATACGATCCATCTTTTCAAAAACAAATCCGATCTGAGTATTGATTTGCGGCGATATGTTGTCTCCTACTGCAACGCCTATGCAGGAGGCGAGCCAAGTGAGTGTGTGGATTGTCAGTCTTTCTCGCTTTCTACGTTGCAGCGGCCGTATTGGTGGTAATGGGAGATTTAGGGCTACTCCGTATCTGCTGTTTTGTTCGATATAAACCGGATTGACAGCGAGTTCACGCAATGGCGGGTATTTTTTTGCGTCATGCGCTCGCCGTCAAATACGTGTCCGAGGTGACCGCCGCAGTTGGCGCAGGTGATCTCTACCCGGCGCATGCCGAACGAACTATCGACGTGGCGGATAACGGCGCCCGGGATTTCGTCATCAAAAGACGGCCAGCCGCAGCCGCTGTCGAACTTGTCGGTCGAATTGTACAGCGGCGTATTACAACGGCGGCACACGAAAATTCCATTGCCTTTAAAGTTGTTGTATTCACCGGTAAAGGCCCGTTCGGTGCCTTTATGCGCAATAACCTGTTCTTCTTCAGGTGTGAGGACGTTCCAGTCCGGATTTTTATTTTCAGTCATTTTTATGAAAATTTTACGATACGGTAGATGATCAATTGAAAAAATTACGGTTGAAGCGCCCTCATTTTTGAGTTGACTGTTTAACAACCGAAGCCCCAAAAGGATTGTAAAACATCTTGCCAAACCGGCTAAATTATCGGCGTCAGGACATTTCCATACCGCGCGCCGACACGAATATCCCGACTATTTGGGATCCAGCCCCGCCTTCCCGCAGATTTGCTACCTTTGCCGCCAGAACACACTCATTATTTATGCGCAAAATCTGGGCGATCTACGCCGTCGCTTTGTTTCTGATACTGATGACCCTCAGTCTGCCGATTATTGGATTGAACATGATCATCTCCCCCGGACCGAAGGCATTGCGGCGCAATATCTGGTACTTACACCATGCTTTCACCCCGGCGTTTTTGACCTTGGTCGGTATTCGCTTAAAAGTACAGGGGCAAGAAAAACTGGATCCGCACCAATCCTATATCATCGTCGGCAATCACCGGTCCTCCCTGGATTTCATTGTCAACGGCCATGCCTTCCCGGGTGTTTTTCGTTTTCTGGCCAAACAGGAGTTGCAAAAAATACCCGTTTTTGGCTGGATTGTCAAGAAAATGTGCCTGATTGTGGACCGCACCAGCGCCATGACCCGCGCGCGCAGCGTAGTGGCGATGAAACAACAACTGGCGGAAGGCTGGAGTGTGCTGATCTATCCGGAGGGCAGCCGCAACACTACCCAGGCGCCGCTCGGCCCTTTTTTCGACGGTGCTTTCCGCCTGGCGATTCAAATGGGTGCGCCCATTGCCGTACAAACCATCGTCAATATCCGCGCTGTAACCTCGTCTACCCAGCCGCTCGACTTGCGCCCCGGTACCGTTCGCATCGTCTGGGATACGCCGATCCCAACAGCCGGTCTAAAAGCGGAGGATATTCCAGCCTTGCATAAACAAGTGGAAACCATTATGTTACGTCATTTGCAATAGCAATTTCTTCCGGTGGTGCTTCCTGTTGTTCCACTTCCGCCCCACGCATGATCATCCAGATCGTACCGCAAATCAGCACGTGCCCAACGTCGAAAAAATTAAACCAGATACTGGGTGAAAATTTCAGCACATGCACTAGCGCGCCCGCTACGGCAAACGGCAGCGATAATAAAATGTAGCGGTGCGTCGGCCGGCCGGTTTTCCACAACAGATACCCTTCCAGCAACCCAACCACCAGCAGCATGCCGAAGGCGGCCTGAATTTCGACAATCGGGAACCATAAAATAGTCAGGATTAACCATAAACCGATAAACAAGGTGCCGACATTGAGCCAGGTGACGATACGCGCCCGCGTTCGGCCGATATAGGACCGCGCCCGCACAATGGAAGCCTGTTCCAAAGCGGACACCGCAATTACGCCCAATATCCAACCCGGCGCTTTAAAAACAAACGGCAGGGCGTAGGTAAAGGCATGCCCTACCAGTCCGCCGATCAGGGTGGAAAGGCCCATTAACACCAGAAAAATGCGAAAAAGACGCGTACTGTCTTCGATTAACCCCGCTTTGCCCAAGCGCCGAAAGGCGTAAAAACAAACCAGGGTGATTAGCAAGGAAGTGAGCGTAATAGACGCTTCAGTGATACGCACCCCTTCCAGATACAGGTCAGGTTGCAGATAAGTACGTGGTTCCATCGTGCAAAGGTAGTTGTTGTGCGGATTTGAAGACCGCACCGAAATGACTCAAATGCTCAAATCTGCAAATTCGCCTGTAGTGTCTACATTAATTTGTTGAAATAATCCGGCATTCCGAGACTTTCCCCGATATTTGCCCAACAAAATATTTTAAAAGTTGAGTAAAGAACTCGCTAACGAGCCGCAGAGCGGAGAAGATAAAATTGTCGAAAAAGCGTTGCGCCCGAAGTTGCTCGACGACTTTAGCGGACAAGCCAAAATCGTGGAGAACCTACAGATCTTCATCCAGGCCGCCAAACAGCGCGGCGAGGCCCTGGACCACGTTCTGCTGCACGGTCCGCCCGGATTGGGGAAAACCACGCTTTCTCATATTGTGGCCAACGAATTGGGTGCCGGCCTGAAAATGACCAGCGGTCCGGTGCTGGAAAAACCGGGCGATCTGGCCGGACTGCTCACGAATCTCGACCCGGGTGATGTACTCTTTATTGACGAAATACACCGGCTGAATACCGTCATCGAGGAATATCTCTACTCGGCGATGGAGGATTACCGGATCGACATTATGATCGATTCGGGTCCCAATGCCCGCAGCATCCAGATTACCCTCAATCCATTTACGCTCGTCGGCGCGACCACGCGGATGGGTCTGCTAACGTCGCCACTCCGGGCGCGTTTCGGCATCGCCTGCCACCTGGATTACTACGATGTGGCCACGCTGGAACATATCCTGAAACGCTCGGCCGAAATTTTACAAATCCCCATCACCGACGACGGCGCGTATGAGATTGCCCGACGCAGTCGCGGCACACCGCGTATTGCCAATGCGCTGCTGCGGCGTATCCGCGATTTCGCCCAAATAAAAGGTACCGGACAGGTAGATCGGGAAATTGCCCGCTACGGACTCGCCGCCCTGGATGTCGACGAGAGCGGCCTGGATGAAATGGACATCCGTATCCTGACCACCATTATCCATAAATTTAAAGGCGGCCCAGTCGGACTAACCACCATTGGCACGGCCGTAGGCGAAGAATCCGGTACGATTGAAGAAGTACACGAGCCGTTTCTGATTATGGAAGGCTACATCCAGCGTACGCCGCGCGGCCGGGTAGCCACGGAGAAAGCGTATGTGCATATCGGGGCGGTGCCGCCGAAGCATAGCGGGATGCTGTTTTAATGATTGACGATGGTCGATTACACGATTGTTGATTGTGGAGGTTTTGGCGGGTGCCTGGCATTTATTGACTTGCTAAATATTTATTTTGGTGCTTGAGACGGGAGAAGTAACGAATCTATAGTAATTTTAAAAATGACTTTTGTGGACAATATACAGCACAAAATATCTCCGCAAGATTTAGAAGAGCGGCTTATTGAGTTTGCTTCCAGAATCATTGACCTAGCGGAAGCGCTCCCTAAAACGATGGCCGGCAAACATCTTGGCGGTCAGATTTTATGCTCGGGGACTTCGCCCACACTTAATTACGCAGAGGCACAATCCGCAGAATCGCGCAATGATTTTGTGCACAAAATGAAAATTTGTCTCAAAGAACTAAGAGAAACGCTGGTATGTCTGAAAATAATTTCCAAACGCGCCTGGTTTTCAGAAAGCAAACTAATGGCGCTGTTAACCGAGAATAACGAACCCGTCTCCGTTTTCGTCTCAAGCACCAAAACCGCTACCAAACAAACCCAGTGATCCCAGGCACCCGCCAAAAACATCAACAACCATGTAATCGACCATCGTCACAATGAATAAGCTCATCATCCGTATTACGTACCACGCACAACTTAAACAATGCGAACACTTCTTACCTTCTTTTTATCCACTTCCCTCATGATCGCTGCTGCACAAAAAAACATCGTCCTTGAAACTGATCATATCGCCCAGGTTTTGCAGACCGACGCAGCGGGCCGTCTGCGCGTGGTGTACTTCGGTAAAAAACTGGCCGACGCGACGGGTTATGCCGCCATCGCTGCCCAATCCAAAAAAGACGATCTCAACTGCGGTATCCAGAATGGGGCCTACACGCCATCCGGCACCTGGAACCTGTCGGAACCCGCGCTGCAAATGACCCACGCCGATGGGGATGTTTCTACAGAATTACAATACGTTGACGATCAGGTCGAAAAGACGGATAACAATGTGAGTACCACCCGCATTCTGCTGCGCGATCCGGTGTATAAAACGGAGGTGACGCTGTGTTACAAAGTCTACCGCAAAGAAGATGTGATCGAGCAATGGTCGGTCATCCGCAACGGCGAAAAAGGGCCGGTCGTCCTGGCGAAATACGCCTCGGCTAATCTTTATTTCGCGGCCAAAGACTATTATTTACGCCATTACCACGGCAACTGGGCCAAAGAAATGCGGCCGGAAGAGACGCTGTTGTCCGGTGGCATACACACACTGGATTCCAAACTCGGCACCCGCACCAATCTGTTCCAGCCACCGTCGTTTATGCTCTCGTTCGACCAGCCCGCTACCGAAGACGCCGGCAAAGTATTGCTCGCCAACCTGGCCTGGTCGGGCAATTTCAAGATCGATTTCGAGACGGATCCCTACCACCACCTGCGTTTGATCGCCGGTATCAACCCGTTTGCTTCGGCTTATACGCTCACGTCGGGCGAAACCCTGACCACGCCGGCATTGATTTACACATATTCCGAAACCGGCGTCGGCACCGCCAGCCGCAATATGCACCGCTGGGCTCGCACCTACCGCATTCCCGACGGCAACGGCTCGCGCCTCACCTTGCTCAATAACTGGGAAGCGACCTACTTCGATTTCGACGAACAAAAACTGACCGGCCTTTTTGCCGGTGCGAAAAAATTAGGCGTAGATCTATTCCTGCTCGACGACGGCTGGTTTGCCAATAAATACCCGCGCAACGACGACAAAGCCGGCCTGGGCGACTGGCAGGAAAATAAACAAAAACTGCCGCACGGACTGGGTTATCTGGTCAAAGAAGCCGATAAAGCCGGTGTAAAATTCGGCATCTGGGTGGAGCCGGAAATGGTCAACCCCAAAAGCGAACTGTATGAAAAACACCGCGACTGGGTCATCCGCAAACCCGAACGGCCAGAGCATTATTTCCGCAACCAACTCGTCCTCGACCTTGCCAACCCGGAAGTGCAGGACTTTGTCTTCGGTGTGCTCGACCAGATGTTCACCCAGCATCCCGGCATCGCTTTTGTAAAATGGGACTGCAATGCCGTGATTTACAATGCGCATTCGGCCTATCTCGAACAGCAAAAACTGCCGCAGAGCCATTTGTACGTCAATTACATCCAGGGGTTGTACAAAGTGCTCGACCGCCTGCGCGCCAAATATCCGACCATACCCATGATGTTGTGCTCCGGTGGCGGTGGCCGCGTGGATTACGGTGCGCTGCAATACTTCACCGAATTCTGGCTCAGCGACAACACCGATCCGCTCGAACGCGTCTTTATCCAGTGGGAAAACAGTTATTTCTTCCCGGCTATCACCCATTGCAACCACATTACCGACTGGAGCAAAGTCGGTCTGAAATATCGCACGGATGTGGCCATGATGGGCAAAATGGGCTACGATATCGTAGTGGACCATCTTAGTCCCGACGATCTGGCTTTCAGTCAGCAGGCGCTTAAAAACTACCACGCCGTTACCGATATCATCTGGCACGGCGACCAGTACCGTTTAGCCAGTCCGTGGGACAATCCCTACGCGGCCATCCAGTACAGCGACGCCAAACAGGATCACGCCGTAGTGTTCGGTTTTGTGGTGACCAACCGCTACGATTACCACTACTCCATCGATCCAATCAAACTGAAAGGACTGGATCCGGCCAAAAAGTACCAGGTCAAAGAATTGAATGTCTACCCCGGCCAGCAATCGCAAGTAGACGAAACGGCGGTGTACACCGGCGACTTTTTAATGACCGTGGGACTGAATCTGGAACTGACGCGGGGGCATACGAGTATGGTGGTGGAGGTGCGGGCGAAGTAGGGATGGGGAATTTCATTCCGCCTAAAAGAGTACTGGCTTACAACGATTCAAATCCGTATGTCGGATGAACAGGCAACATAAAGCGGGAAAAATTTTCGGCTGCGCCGAATCGATAAACATGCGCTACACTGCACGGTCGGTCGTCCCTCCCTCCTGCTACGTTTTGCTGTACTGCGTACCCGCTCGCTACTCCACTACGCCGGCGGCTCGTCCCTCGCTCGCCTGGTTCGTTGCGTTGCGGTGGTTTGTATTTTTGGCTCACAAGGAGGCCGGCATACCTGCAAACTGACTAAAACGACCGCGCCAGGCGGAAGCCCAGGGCGCTACTGCGACTCGCCAGCGCGTGATTGCCGCGATTAGCGACACGGCAGTACCGCGGACTGTTGTACCAACCGCCGCCGCGAAGCACGCGGTTAACGCCTGAATCTGGCCCTGTGGGATTCATTGAAACACTAGACTGATCATAATTTTCACCATACCAGTCGCTGCACCATTCCAAGACATTGCCGCTCATATCGTGCAAGCCCAACGCATTCGGCGAGTTAAGACTACCCACTGGCACCGTTTTCGCCCGGTATACACCGGTGATAGAATAGGCTGTTTTGTAAGAAGCGCTGGCATTAAAATTGATTTGTGTAGCATCGGCAGTTTTCTCGCCATTGCCAAACATGGACGCTTTACCCCCACCGCGGGCTGCGTATTCCCATTCGGCTTCCGTCGGTAAGCGAAATTGTTTACCGGTTATTTGGTTGAGTTTTTTAATAAATTCCTGCACGTCATCCCAGGAAACGTCTTCTACGGGGCACTGGTCACAGTCTTTAAAATACGAAGGATTGTCACCCATGATCTCCCGCCAGCGCTTTTGGGTGGTTTCATACCGACTGATGTAGAAATCGCTGATCGTTACTTTATGGGCGGTTTCATTTGTTTCACAATCCTGCTGCTCGCCGGTACAACCCATGGTATAAGTGCCGCCATGCACGAGTACCATATCGGGATCAGAAGAATCTATTATAATCGGGTTCCTCATCCAAATTAAAAGCACCACTACCAATAAAACAATTACACCTACACCAATCGTCAGGTATTTTAACCTGTAAGTACTAGGTTTTCCGCCGGATCGAAGTTGCTTCGCTCTATACCGCGCTTCGCGTGCATTTACGTGGTTGGAGTAATTATTGGCAAATGCCTCGTACACATACACCGTATTTACATTCTCCGCATCCTGCCAGGCAGCCAAAGCAGCGGCTTCCTGCTGGCGGGCGCGGTGGGCTTCTGCCTCCCGCACGCGCTGATCAGCGGCTTCCTGCTCGCGTTGTAATCGCTCCTGTTCCTGCTTTTTTTGCGCGGAAGTGGCGGCATCGCGACGCTGTTGGGCTTCCTGTTCCTGGCGTTGGCGTTCCTTTGCGGCGCGATCAGCCTGTTCGGCAATCGATTTGTTCTGAAGTTGCTGTTCTGCTATATCTCGTTGGCGCTGTAATTCAAGCGCCATTTCTCCCAAGTGATCCACGACCGAAGCCCAGGCTTCATCCGGGTCCGCCCAGGAGCGCACTGGTTTCACGCCTTCGGCTTTATACAACGGCAGGGCTTGCAAACCCTTCAGGATCGGGTCGTACTTCCAGCCGCAGGGCGCGACGACGATGGGTATAATACGCGTGTGGCCGGTAGCGAAGCGTTCAAGGGCGGTTTTGAATTCCTTTTGAATGTAATCTGAGTTGAGCGAATTGGCAGAGACCAGAAACAGCACCAGTTCGCTGTCGGTGAGTTCTCGTTTGATCACCGCATCCCATTCTTCACCCGGCAGAATATTGCCATCATGCCAAACATCCAGTGTCCCGAGTTTAATAAGTGGACGCAACTGCAGGATGAGTTGGCTCTTCGCCGCATCGTCTGCCCGGGCATAGATAATAAAAGTTTTCAGCGGTGCGGCCATGCGGCGATTGGACGTTTTGAAGGGGCAAATATAGCAAAATGGCTTTATCTTTGCACACTTCGCGTTTGGGTGTTTTGGAGGGTGGTTTGTAGTTCCAGTGTCGGGGTGACTTCGAAGTCTAATGTCGTCAACTTAAGGAAATTGGTTTCAAAAAGGTTTTAAGGATTGGTTCAGGTTACGGATTTTGGCCTTAAAAAACAGCCATGAAGGGAAAATCTATTTGTGTGATGCAGGCGGTAAAAATGCGCCTTGGCAGCCTGTGTTTCAAGGAGCGTTATCGCACCGAGAAGCATTTTTTTGTCGGGATCGAACCCTTAATTTTGAGACCGTGCTACTTATGATATTGAACAACATCCGTAAAAGTTTGGGGGTCGAGTTGCCCAAGTTTTTACACCGCTTCCTTGGGCCAGCCCAAGTTGCCAGCAAGCAGGCATTCAGCAAAGCGAGGTACAAGTTGCGGCCCGAGGCGTTTGTGGATCTGAACGACACGTTCATGCAGGCGTACTATGGCGCAGGTGGGCAGCGCTTGTACCGGGACAAATACCTGCTTTTGGCCACCGACGGATCGGACTCCGAACTGCCGTGGGAGGCAGAGCTACGGGCGGAATTCGGCATAGCAGATAACGGTCAGGGCAAAAAGCCCATGTGTATGGCCAAAGGGGTAAAGATATGGGATGTGCTCAACCAACTCACCAAGTCCAACAAATACCAATACCGGATCAACCGATCGGTCGCAGCAGGGCTGGTCAAAGACGAAATACCGGCCATGCTCTTTGGAAAGGAAGAACCCCTGGCCTTTTATGAGCGAATGATTAAACTGGTTTTGAGGCATCGAGAACCTGTCCGACCAGGCAGGACTTTCCCCCGCGAACGAAAAACACAAACTCAGATTTTCAATGAACTTGCGAAGACCTTTTTTGAAACCAATTTCCTTAAGTTGACGACATTAGACTTGAAGTCACCCCGGCACTAAGCAACTGATCGTCAACCACTTCCTAATCCCAACCCAATATTCGCATGATAGAATGTGGTTTATGCTTTGCTGTATTGGCTGCGGTATAACGTCCGGCAGATCAGTTATAAAAATATACGCTGTCTCGGGGTAAGTTTTTTATCATCGCAGCGATCTTCCCAATACGTCCACCAAAATCAACCGCCAAATGACCGACCGTATTGCCCTTACTGTATCCCCGCATGCCAACATTGCTCTTGCAGATGAGCTCAAATTTGCTTTAGCCGCAGCACAGATTTTTTTTGACCAGCCGGAAGCGCCCGCTCCATATACCGGATGCGTTTTGATGGCCGATCAGGAACGCGATTTAGCGTGGTTAGAACACATGCTACTCGATAATTGCGAACGCGGCATCCGCTGTCTGGTGGTGTGGGGTGGCCCGCGTTGTCTGACCCGGCTACAAATCTGGCAATTGCTGATTACCGGCGCGAACGATGTGATTCACTGGCACGATAAAGTGCTGGCAGCCGCACAAATCAACACGCGTTTGAAAAGATGGTTGCACGTTGAGAAACACCTCTCCGATCCACTCATTCAAGACAGCCTGGTTGGAAGCAGCCCCATTTGGCTCAATACCCTCCGGCAGATTATCGAAATATCCCTATTTTCCCAAGCACCCGTACTGTTGATGGGAGAAAGTGGAACGGGTAAGGAAATGGCCGCCCGCCTGCTTCATCGCTTTGATAATCGACCCTTTAAGCAAGACCTGACCCTGCTGGATTGTTCTTCGATTGTACCCGAACTATCCGGCAGCGAATTTTTCGGCCATGAGAAAGGCGCATTTACCAATGCGATTAATTCCCGCGAGGGCGCTTTTGCCACCGGCGACAAGGGAACGCTTTTTCTGGATGAAATTGGTGAATTGCCCTTGCATTTACAGGCTGAATTGCTGCGCGTAGTACAGGAAGGAACCTATAAAAAATTAGGTAGTAACCAGTGGAGAAAGACTGATTTCCGGCTGGTCAGCGCTACCAATCGCAATTTACCCCAGCAAATAGAAGCAAAAACTTTCCGGCAGGATTTGTACTACCGTATTTCCACTTGGGTATGCTTACTTCCTCCGCTCCGGGACAGAGTTGAAGACATTCCCGGTTTGGTAAATACCTTTTTGAAACAATTGATCCCCGATGAACGCAAACGGCCACTGATCGATCCGCAAGTCATCACTTTTTTATGTGCCCGGCCTTATCCTGGCAATGTGCGTGAACTGCGCCAAGTGGTCACACGGCTGGTAAATCGCTACGCTGGTGCAGGCATTATCACGCTGGGTGATATTCCAGCGTGCGATCGACCTAACACCTTTGCACAGCAAGCGCCAATGAGTAAAGCAGCATTTATGCGGTTCGTACGGGAGGCGATCGAAGACGGAAGGAGTCTAAAAACAATCGTACACGACATCTCCAACCTGGCTAAAGAAATTGCCATTGAACAGGTCAATGGCAATTTGCAAGCTGCTTCCGAATTATTGCAAGTGACCGACCGTACGATGCAGTTGTACAGTTCAGAAAGGGCTAAAAGGCATTGAGTTTGCTGGTCGGTCGGTTGACGGGCTGCATTTTTCGCTGCACCATCCTTTGCGTCAGTTTCAAAAAGTTGTCGGCTAAAATCAATTGGGTTTGCTCCTGTGGCAATTCCAGGGCATATATTTTCTGGAGTTCCACGGCAGGGTGCAACCAAGGGCCATCTGTACCGAAAAGTATCTTTTGCGGTCCGGCCCGGCGTACCGCCATTTCCAGCAAATCAAATCTTTTCACCCCGGACGTATCCGTGTAAACATTGGCGTGCCGTTCCAGTAAAGGAATGAAATTCAGTTGGGCCTGCCAGTCGTCGGCAAAACTGCTCAGATGCGGAATGATAAAATTTACATCGGGATACTGGGTAGCCAGCAATTCTACCGCCGTAGTTTCACCCATCACATCGTATAGAATGGGAATGTGGAAAATACGGGCCGCTGCACAGGCTTCGCGGGTTAGCCGCGCATCATGGCGGTGCGCTTTGATGCCGCAGAATCCGTATTGCCAGACGGCGGTTTCTATCATGGCGTGAATGCGGCCTTTATCAGCTTCGCAATGCACAAATGCAAAACCGGAAAAACGGTTTCGATCCGTATTGACAATGGCTGCCACCTGTGCATTGGCTTGTGTATAACCGGTACTGTTGAAAGCGGCAAACAGATTGGTCTGTTGAATACCCGCTTTTTGCGACCGTTGCAAAAAACGGCTGAGCGACGCCTCTGTATCCCAGGGGCCGCTCAGTCCGTCTCCTTTGCCGGCGTGACAATGACAATCAATGATACGCATTGTTATAGGCCGATTTCGCGAAATACTTCGCCTAATATGCTGCTTTCCATCTCCTGCTGCCAGTTCCCGCTGGCATTGGCATTGAGATGACTATTTTGCGCGACGGCGGCACCTTGAAAATGGTTGGGCCCTCCGGCAAATGCGCCACCATACAGATTCTGACCGCCGTTGTTTTGCACATAGCCGTACCCGTTGTACCCTTGTCCGTCGGCACCGGCATTTGCGCCGAAGTTGTTGCCGGCAATAGTGCCATCGGCGCTGGCATCCCATTGGCCGGGCATTCCCTGACCGTTTGCGGTGACATAATTGCCATTTGCGTCCTGGTAGTTTCCGTTAAATCCCCATTGGCCGTTGTTATTGCTGGCATTTGCGCCGTACTGTTGCCCATTCGGGCCAATGCCCTGCAGGTTGGCATTCCAGACATTGCCTTGCCCGTTTCCGGCAATGCTGACATCCTGCCCCTGGCGGTTTTGGAAATTCAATCCTGCATTCCACTGGCCATTGGGGTCGCGATTGAACTGGAATTTTACATTGCGCGGCAACAGTTTGCCCAGTTTTTGTCCGAACTGGCGTTCACAACCCGGGCAGGGTTTGCCGGGCACCAGTGCTTTGATACTTTGGATACGCTGTGCCAATTTGGGCATGCGGGTGAGTTGACGGCTGAGCCAGCCACCGGCTTTCTGCAGTGCGCCAGAACCGAGAAAAGAAAATTCAAATTCGTTGCTGCCGACATTTGGTGCATACACCAGGCCGTTGGATACTTCGCCGGTGAGCGTGTTCACCTCTCTTACCGGTACGATTGTTTTTCCGGTAAGCGGTCCATTGGTCGTATTCAGCGATCCGACGATGCGCTTGGGATGACCGAAGATCGGGCTGTTGGAAGGCATGAGCTGGATGCGGATGACCACTACTTTGCCGCGATGGATATTGCTGCCGGTCTCGTTGGCAGGTGTTTGAAGTTCTTGCAATTGCTGAACTTCCTGCAGGGTTTCCATCATCTCCTGCCAGGTTTGCGCTTCTTGTTGGTAATACATATTGCTGCGTTTTTAAAGATTTAAAAGAATGAAAGGAGGGAAAGCACTATCGCGTACCGTAGTTGGAAGGGATAGATTGTTGTTGCCGGGTGGTTAAGCGGCGCGGCGCCATCATCGACATACGGCGCTGAATGAGCAAGGCGGGTTGAATAGCCCGTTCCTCTACGCTGCTGCGGGCGGCGTCGGCCGACAAATCTACCATCGTGACATTGCGGTATGCATTGATATACGTCGAAATCAGGTCGCGGAAAGCAATGGCCCAGTTGCCGGCATCCGTCGCATTGAACATATCGGCTGGATCGTTCCAACTGCCGTAGCGTACGCTCAGCACAATTTGCTCGCCCGCATTGGCCAGTTCGTAGTAGTGCAGCGTACCGACCGGATCCCAGCCCTGAATAGATTTTACCGTATCCAGAACCCCCATGTGCGCTTCATAGGGCATCATCGGACGACCGCCTAAAAAGGTTTGCATTTCCTGTTGCGCCAACAGATATTGCATGGTCAGCATTTCATGCCGCGTCGTGTAGGTCATGTTGTAATAGGCATTGTGATTGCCTTCAGCCAGCAGCAGGTGCACATCACGCAACGCGATCAGCAACGGAAATGCATCGGCATTGCGGGTTTTATCGTCGTATTCTTTGTAAAAAAGGGATGCCTGGTGTAGCAGGGTGTGAAATGCGGACAGGAAAGGGGAGCGATTATCGACGCCTAACTGACGGGGCACGGCTTTGCCGATCAGGTTCACATTGTAAGCATGCTGGTACTCGAAGGTACGGCGGTGCAAAGAGGTGCGGTGCGGTTCATCCTGGATAAATCCCCATAAAAGATTGCTCAGGGGCAGCAATGGGCTGGTGTCAAAACGCATCATCGGCTCTACCTCATGCAATCCGCGGATATTCTGGTAACGCAGGCTGATCGTACCCATCGCCTGCACCAGCAAAGCCTGTTCGGTCCAGTAACTCCAGATCAGTTCAATCGCCAGGAAGCCGTTAAGCCGGTTGTCCAGCCGTTCCGCACAATCCCCGCCGCCAGGCAGATAGTCATCGGCCAGTTCCAGAAGTGGCTGATTGATATGCTGGTAATAGGGCAGCGGGTTAAGCGAGTAATTCCCGGCATTGCCCTCTATTTTGAGGGCTTTGCGCAAATATGTATCGATGGCGTATTTGACCAGCGAATACTCATCTACGTTGACAAAAGGCAGGCGGTTCTTGGCCTTTTCCCGCATGTCGGACGTGAAATTGATGTTGTAAGGCTGGTGGTTAACGACCGGCTTGCAAAGCGCTATGTTGACAAATTCCTGCAGGTTTTTGAAATTGATCTGTCGGCTTTTAATTACTTTCCACAGGTCTACAGCCGGTGTATAGGCAAAGGCAGTAGGCTGTAAATCCACCTGAAACGGCTGGTCGGCCATAACTGGATCAGGGATGGTGATACTTTGCTGAAAAGGGTGATTTTCAGCGCCTCTGACCAGCGTAATGGTTACATTGTATTGCCCGGCGATCAGATTGCTCAGGGTGCCAATACTGATACTCTGCGTGCGATCCGCTATATCCAGTGCAGTAATCTCTTCCCGGCCCAGCAAATTATTGGGCACGTCAAACACCTCCACCCGGATTATATCGTCCTTTTTTACCTTCGGGTCCGTGATGACTGGAATTATTTTGGCTAATTCCGCATCGAACTGGTTCAGGTTAATGATTAAGGTAAACCGGCTATCCCGCTGCCAATCAAACAGGTACAGCGATGCTATTAAATTTGGAAGTCCCATTGTGATAGATTTTTTGTAGAACCAGATATGTCTGATTCTGTGATTTAATGTTAGTTATGAAAAGTTATTTCGGCTCTTTTGCGCGCCCAGAGGATCAGAATATCCGATAAAAACCGGCTCTCGGCCTCGTTACTGATCCTGCTGTCCGCACGCGCCTGTCCGATAATGGCAAAGACGAGCGTGGGCGCCAGCGTAGTATTTTCCTGCAACCGGGCATAGGCTTGTCGCAGCGTAGCCGGTTGTCGTTGTGCGATTGGAAACAGCGTGGTCAGCGCCCGGCCTTTGGTCGCAGCACTCTGGTGTTGTAGCACCATACTGGTAAAAACAGGCAGACAGGCCAGAATTTGTCCGATGATCGCTTTTGTTTCCGCGTCGCGTTCCTGAACAGGGTACAGCCGCAACCACAATTGTCGGAGCCGCGTCCATTGTGCATCCGGGTACATTTTTTCGCCAAATGCCAGGCTGATCATAACCCGTATCCATGGAAACGGGTGCGGATCGTCGCCTTTATACCGAAACATAAAGTAAGTCGGCAGCCCGACGACACTCATCAATCCCAGCGTGGCTCCGACACCAAGATGTGCCATCGCCCAAAAATCCGCCAGGATTTCCGACAACCAGCGGCGCAGCAAATCCCAGGCTTTCCGGTTTTCGGGTGCGATCCTGGTTTGATTCATCGCCCGCCCGATCGACGGCAGCAGATCCAGTAGCGCCGCGCCCTGATGGCCCACTTCATGGACCACCGAAGCGGCAATGCCACTCCCGACCAGCCGTTCCCGCGGTACCTGGATGATCGCTACCGGATTGGTGTCGCCACCCGGCAGGCGGGTCCGGGCTTTACGAATGGCTGCGCCGTGGCCGCGTTCCACAAAACACATGAGCGGCGGAGCGCGGTACAAGTCGTTGCCCCGTTGTAAGGCATCTTTGGCCAGAATATCCAAGCCGGCGATCCAGACCCCCGTTCGATGTTCGCTGCGTTGATTCACCACATCGGCAAAAATGTCAAACTGGTCGAGCAAACTGTTGAACCGGAGTTTTATCCGCGTAAAATGACGTTGTAACTGTTCCTCCGTCAACTTTCGGGGCGGTACTGCTTCCAGCAACCGGATAAAGCGATGTACCTGTTGCGCCAGCAGCATCCGGCGTACGATCCAATGCCTGGTAATGCAGCCGATCGCATCTTTGGAAATTCCGGCAGCCATTACCATGGGCATTGATACGGAAAATGGTTCGGTTTGCTGCAATCTGCTTAGAAGGGCGTGGGCTTCATTCGACAGGTGTTTTCGGGCCGATAAAGGAATAATTGGCATAGTATCCTGGAGTTGAACACGCTGATTAAAATTCCTGCACCGGTATGCCTTGTTCCTGACGGACCCAGGGATCATTGCCTGACTCGTAATCGCGGTGATCGTAGACGCCTTTGTCGGAGTTCATCTTGTAGGAGCCGGGCATCGGATTGAGTAATCCGGTAGCGTACCGGCGCGCGGCGTTGACTACGCCGGCGCGTACGGCGACGGCGGGTTGTACGCGGGTTTTGCTGTCGGCCTGTACATTGCGGGCGGCGGCACCGGCAAAACGCACGAGGGCTTTACTCACGGCAAATTCCTGGTCTTCTGCGCTCAAACCCTCCAGTTCCAGCCCGAAAGCACGGGTGGCAAACTGCCCGATGTTGCCGCCGATTTTAGCGCCGATGGGTCCGCCAAAAAAACCGCCAACTACCCTTCCGGCCATTGGCAACGCAAATTTGGCCACTTTTTTCAGTACTCCGCCGAGCATACGTCCGCCTTTCGATTGTACAAAATTACGGGCACCCTGCGGTGCGGCGCGTTTCATCAGTTTGCCGATAAACTGGTCCAGTTCCGCTTCCTGCTGCACTTCGAGCAATTCGGACGCCAGTTCCAGTTCCATCATTTCACTGAATGGACTTTCACCCGATTCGTACATTTCCTGCGCTTCGACTTCATATTCGTTGGACCAACTGTTCTCAAATTCGTTCGCAAATTGCTGGGGGTACGCGCCGCCGTCGTTTTCATATTCCTGTTGATAACTATCGGCGTGTTCATGGTCTGCTTCGTAATTGTTTTCATACGTTTCCCGTACGGTTCTGCCAATGTTGTGCATGATAATAGATTTTTTTGGTTAAATAATTGCGGTGAACAAAGTCGCAGTGACTTATACCACATCCTGGCAAATGCAGTGCCGGGTGCCTAAAATGGCCTTTTTAGCCCGTTTTTGCGAAATAGGTTTCGGAATGCTGCCAAAACTAAAAATTACGGCGAAGTGAATTTCGCAGTTTGGCAGAGAATAAGATGGCACGGTATAACTACAAAAAAAATTGCCCGAAAACGAACACGCTTGTCCGTTTTCGAGCAATTTTTCCCTATCCCCAAAAATATATATTGTTGAAAATCAACTACTTGAACAGTTGGCACGTCACTTGAACTATACGAATTGCTGGTGTGGGCAGGATTCTAAAAACACGCCGTTTCGACTGACCACGCCAGCAATTTTTAGCCCGTTTTTGCCGAAGCGACCGGACGGGCTGCAATTGGCAGCACCGCAGCAAGCGCTTTTTCTGCCTGTCGGATATGCCGCGCATGATGCGCCAGATAAAACAGGAACGTATCGCCCAGTTTCAGCCGTATCCACCTGGAAAGTGAAATCGGTACGCGGATCGCATTAAGGTTCACCGTGCGCGCCAGGTCCAGCAATTGCAGCATTCTTTCCTGTTGTTCGATAAATGCTGCCAACGTCGCCAGTGCATCCGGCTGGGCGGACGGGACGGCGTTTTTGGGCGACTGCATCTTGCTTTTCAGCGAACCATCGGCTTGGGGCAACATCAGATTGGTAAACCACGCCCCCAGCCAACCCGGATGAAATACAGGAGTCGGCCGACTGCCTTTGCCCTGCGCTTCCCGCATGGCGCGTTCCATCGCCGGCAAATAATAGTCTCCGTAGAAATTGAGGTGTTGCAGGCATTGGGCCATGCTCCATCGCTCGGGGCCCGGTTTGGCCATTAGGACTGTCGTTGGCAGGAGTTGCCATTGAATCGATTGCTGGAGAAAAATCTCGGTATCGTTGTGCAGTTTTTCAAGTAATTGCGCAGTCTGGTACATGGTACGAGTGGTTTTAGTCAATAACTGCGGCAAAGGTGGGGCGACTGTAAAAAGTAAATCTTGGTAAAAACCAAGGTTTTACGCAAACCGTATCTGTCCTAAAAATTTGCTGAAGTTGGTCGCATCCATCCCGAGATACTCCGCCAGGTATTTGTGCGGAATCAGTTGGAACAGGTGCGGACTGCGACTAAAAAATGCGCGCAGTCGCTGTTCGGCACTCAGCGACTGCAATTCGACCTGCCGCGTCAATACGCCGGACAAGGTCTGACTCACCGCCAGTCTGAACAGGCGTTCGAGCGCGGGATGTTTTAATAACAGCTCGTCAATTTGCCGGAAGGTGGTGCGTAAAAACCGGCTGGGCGTGAGGGTTTCAAAAAAGTAGCGCGATGGCTGTTGCAGCAAAAACGAGTCGGCCACACCCGAAAACGAATACGGATAGGTAAAAACCAGCGTACTTTCTTTGCCGTCTTCACGCAGGGCATACGCCCGTTGGACGCCTTCCACGACGAAATAAAGGTATTTCTCCGTCTCGCCCGCGGCGGTAAGGATGGTTTTGCGCCGCGCATCGAAAGGTTGCCAGACTGCCGCAAAATCCTGCCAGACTGCGTCGGGCAGCGGAGCAATAACATGGATGAGGGTATGAAGGTGTCCTAATTCAGATTGCATAAAATGGCAAACGGATGATATGTATCTTCGAGTGCGGATTTAAAAGGACGCAATACGGTCTGGCACAGTGGCCCTACACCGAGCCTTCGGTCACCTCCCAGGTATGATCGCCCAGCAAGCGCACCGTTGCCAGGTGTTCA
>JBBRDQ010000057.1:0-22645 GCA_038203695.1 Chitinophagales bacterium | reverse complement strand
GGCAATACCCATTACCTGGGCACGCTGTCGGCATTGGGTTTTGCCGGCGTTTTGTACCTCTCGCTCAATCCACACCCGCAGGCGCTGGTGCGCCGTATTTGTGAAAATCCATTTTTATGCCATATCGGCACGTATAGTTACGGGCTGTATATTTTTCACCACATGCTCTGGCTGGTGTGGCTGAAATTATTTGGTAATTTCCTCATTCACACCGGCTGGCCGCCTTTCCTCAGCCAGAGTATTTACATTCTGCTGGCTTTTACCGGGACCTACATTCTGGCGCGCCTCAGTTGGATATTTGTTGAACGGCCATTTTTGCGGTTAAAAGATGTCTGGACAAAGACATAGATAGTTTATTGTATGGTTGTTTGATTTGTAAAAATAGCTACATTTGGGCGGTCTTTTAAATCATCCCATGTCGCTCATAAATCAGCCCGCTCATGCAGCCAACCAATATTGAAGATCCGGAATATTTTCATAAAGTGGTGGATTGCCAGTATGCCTGCCCTGCGCATACGCCCGTCCCGCAGTATATTCGCCTGATTGCCGCCGGCCGTTACACCGAGGCGTATATGGTCAACTGGGAATCCAATGTATTTCCCGGTGTGCTGGGGCGCACTTGCGATCGGCCCTGCGAACCGGCCTGCCGCAGAGACCGGGTAGAAGATACGCCGGTGGCCATTTGCCGACTCAAACGCACCGCCGCCGATTATAAAGACGACGTCCAGCATCTGATGCCGGAAATACCGGTCGTGAAAAATGGCAAACGCATTGCGTTGATCGGTGCCGGACCGGCCTCCCTCACAGTGGCACGCGATCTGGCACCGCTGGGCTACGAAATTGACCTGTACGACAATTTAACCAAAGGCGGCGGCATGATGCGCAGCCAGATTCCCTCTTTCCGCCTGCCGGAAGCCGTGCTGGATGAAGAAGTGGGTTATATCCTGAACATGGGCATTCAAACGCATTTCAATCACTATGTGTCCAGTATGCGCGAACTGCTGACGCAGGACTACGACGCTATTTTTGTCGGTACCGGCGCACCACGCGGCCGCGATCTGCCGACGCTGCCAGGTCGCCAGGAGGGCGCGGCCAATATTTATATCGGCATCGAATGGCTGGCCAGCGTGGCGTTCGAGCATACCAGTAAAATCGGCCCAAAAGTCATTATCCTCGGCGGCGGCAATACTGCCATGGACTGCTGCCGCACCTCGCGTCGGCTGGGTGGTGAAGACGTGAAAGTACTGGTGCGCAGTCCGTTTTCCGATATGAAAGCCTCTCCGTGGGAAATCGAAGATGCCAAACACGAGGATATTCCGATCATGAACAACCACGTGCCGGTACATTTCGATATTAAAGACGGCCGCTTGATCGGTATGACCTTTGAAAAAGTCCACCCGATCTTTGACGAAAAAGGCAAACGCAGCCTGGTGCCGACCGGCGAGCCGCTGGTTTTTATCGAAGCCGACGACGTGATCATCGCAGTGGGCCAGGAAAATGTTTTTCCCTGGATCGAACGCGACCTGGGCATGGAATTCGACCAGTGGAACGTGCCGGTGGTGGATAAATTAACCTTTGCGTCCACGCTACCCAACGTATTTTTTGGGGGAGATGCCGCATTCGGGCCTAAAAATGTCATTACCGCCGTAGCGCACGGCCACCAGGCCGCTATTTCCATCGACCTTTTTTGTCAGGGCGAATCGCTCACCGACCGGCCCTCGCCCTTTACCAATCTCATTTCCCAAAAAATGGGTATCCACGAATGGATGTACGACAGCGCCGTGGCACCCGACCCGCGTTTTGCGGTGCCGCACGCGGAAAAACGCCGCACCTTATCCGACCGGAAAGTAGAAGTGGAACTCGGTTTTGATGAGCAATTAGCCTTTAAAGAGGCCCAGCGCTGCCTCAATTGCGATATTCAGACCGTTTTCAATACCACCCGGTGTATCGAGTGTGATGCTTGTATGGATGTCTGCCCGACTTCGTGTATCACGTTTACGGAAAATGGACCGGAAGAAGACTTGCGCACCCGCCTGCTGGCACCGGCCAATATCCTTTCCCAGGATCTGTATGTTTCCGATACGCTGAAAACCGGCCGCGTGATGATCAAGGATGAAAATGTATGCCTGCACTGCGGATTGTGCGCCGAAAGGTGTCCGACCGCCGCCTGGGACATGCAGAAATTTTTATACAATACAGCAAAGGCAGGCTCGGAAGCCAAGTGTTGCTAAAGGCGTTTTCAAACACAGGTACTATCATGATAATCAGGCTTATTCCATGCAACAACTGACTGCGCTGAATGATTTTGTCGTTCGATTTGCCAACGTAAATGGCACCGGCTCCGCCTCTGCAAATCTGGTTTTTACGAAATCCATTTTTCGCATGGGCATTCCGGTTTCTCCCAAAAATATTTTTCCGTCCAATATACAGGGTTTACCGACCTGGTACGAAGTGCGCATCAGCGAGAAAGGCTACCTCGGTCGCCGGGCAGGCATCGATATGATGGTGTGCCTCAACCCGCAATCCATGCCCAAGGATGTGGCAAGTGTGCAATCGGGCGGGTATTTTCTTTATGACAGCACCAAAATGCTGCACCAGGAATTCCTGCGCGACGATATTCATTACATCGGCGTACCGATGATGGAAATGTGCCTGACGCATTTTTCCGATCCCCGCCAGCGGCAGTTGCTCAAAAACATGATCTACGTCGGTGCGCTGGCTACCTTGCTCGACATCGAAGTGGAAACCGTGAAATCGGTTATTTCCGAGCAGTTCAATGGCAAGGAAAAGATTATTCAGCCCAATTTCAAAGCACTGGAAATGGGCATTCAGTATATTAAGGATAATTACCAGTATCCGCTCGACCTGCGCGTGGAACGCCGCGATCGGGTGGGGGATGCCATCATGATGGACGGCAATGCGGCCTGTGGGCTGGGGGCGGTCTTCGCCGGAGCGACGGTGGCTGCCTGGTATCCCATTACGCCATCGACTTCTTTGGTCAATTCCTTTGAAGAATATGCCGAGGCGTTGCGCATCGATCCGGTGACCGGCAAAAAGAAATTTGCGGTGATCCAGATGGAAGACGAACTCGCGGCGATCGGTGTCGTGATCGGCGCGTCGTGGAACGGCGCCCGGGCTTTTACCGCCACCAGCGGACCTGGCGTGTCGCTGATGAATGAATTTCTCGGCCTCGCTTATTTTGCCGAAATCCCGACCGTACTTGTGGATGTACAACGCGGCGGACCTTCCACCGGCATGCCTACCCGCACCCAGCAATCGGATATTTTGCTGGCGGCCTACGCCTCGCATGGCGATACCAAACACGTTCTGCTGTTTCCGTCCAATCCGAAAGAGTGTTTCGACATGATGTCTGACGCCTTCGACCTGGCCGAACGCCTGCAAACGCCGGTGATTGTGATGACCGACCTCGATCTGGGGATGAATGAAAATATGTCGCCACCGCTGGAATGGGATGATGCCCGCCAATACGATCGTGGCAAAGTGCTCGACGCCGCCGGCCTGGAAAGCGCGACCCGCTGGGGGCGTTACCTGGATGTGGATGGCGACGGCATTTGCTACCGCACATTGCCGGGTGCGCATCCCGACAAAGGCGCTTATTTTACCCGGGGTACCTCCCGCGACGAGTATGCGCGGTACACGGAAGAAGGCGAAGTGTACGTGCGGAATATGCAGCGTTTGCAACGGAAATGGGAAACGGCCAAACAGATGGTGCTAAAACCCGAAATTCTGCAAGACGGCCAAAGCAAAAAGGCCCTGCTGTATTTCGGCACTTCTGCCCATTCTACGCGGGAAGCACTGGATATTTTAGCCGAAAAAGGCGAATATTTTGATGCGTTGCGCCTGCGGTCGTTTCCGTTTTCACCGGAAGTAGTGGAGTTTATTGCCGCGCACGAAGAGGTATATGTGATCGAGCAGAACCGCGATGCGCAGTTGCGCACCCTGTTAATGGCCGAACTGAACGTATCGCCCGATAAACTGAAATCCATTTTAAATTACGATGGCGCACCGATCACGGCCGCCACTATTTGTGAACAAATTGCCTAAGCACTGCGAATAATATGAGCTTTATCAGACCGGTTTTCCACCACCCCGATTTGCCCAAAAACAAAGTCGGATTTACCATAAAAGATTACGAAGGGGCCCTTTCCACGCTGTGTGCCGGTTGTGGCCACGACTCCGTGAGCGCCGCTATTATGCAGGCGTGTTTCGAAATGGCCGTCGAACCGCACCGCGTCGCCAAACTCTCCGGCATCGGCTGTTCGTCCAAAACGCCGACGTATTTTCTGAGCAATTCGCACGGATTCAACTCGGTCCACGGGCGGATGCCCTCGGTAGCGACTGGCGCCAATCTGGCGAACAAAGAACTGATGTATCTGGGCGTTTCCGGCGACGGCGACTCGGCTTCGATTGGTATGGGGCAGTTTGTGCACGCGATCCGGCGCAACCTGAACATTACCTACATCATCATGAATAACGGTTGCTACGGACTGACCAAAGGCCAGGATTCCGCCACGGCCGATGTCGGCTCGAAAGGTAAATCAGGCGAAGCAAATCCGTACGGACCGATCGATATGGCCGGTTTGGCGCTCGAACTCGGCGCTACCTTTGTGGCGCGCAGTTTTTCGGGCGATAAAACCCAACTGGTGCCGTTGATCCAGGCCGCCATGTCGCACCCGGGTTTTGCGTTTATCGACGTGATCTCACCGTGCGTTACGTTTAATAACAACGTCGGCTCCACCAAATCGTACGACTACACCCGCGAGCATGTGCAGGCGACGGCGCAGGTAGATTTTGTGCCGTACATGGAGGAGATCACCACCCAATACGAGGCGGGCAGCACTAAGGGAGTACGGCTGCACGATGGCTCGTATATTCAGTTGCATAAACTCGCTAAAGATTGGGATCCAGAAGACCGCCAGGCGGCCATGTTGCGTATTTACCAGGGAAAAGTGAACAACGAGGTGCTGACCGGGCTGCTGTATATTCGCCTGCATGCGCCGCACCTGCACGAGATTCTGGAAACCGTGGATACGCCTTTAAATGAACTGACGGAGGTTGATTTGTGTCCGGGATCGAAGGCGCTGATCGATATTAATGCAGGATTGCGGTAGGTGGAAAATTTCAAATCAGGAAAAAAGACCAAATTACTCGATTTGAATCTTGAAAATTTGTACTTTTGCCATAAAAAGGCATGATAGAACGTACACAAGCGCACAATATTCAACAATGGCTGGGGCGAGGGAAAGCAATTATCATCATTGGTCCCAGGCAGGTTGGTAAAACTACGCTGGTGCGTCAAATCAGCCAAAGCCTGCATCAGAAAACGCTTTGGCTGACTGGGGATGACCCTGCGACCCGTTCTTTACTGGACAATATATCGCTTGCTCGGCTTCAAACCCTTATTGGACAACATGAAGTAGTGGTCGTAGACGAGGCACAGCGTTTTACCAATGCCGGATTAATGCTTAAACTCATTACCGATCATTTGCCGCAGGTACAACTTTTTGTAACCGGGTCTTCTGCCCTCGACCTCGCTTCGCAAACGAAGGAAAGCCTTACGGGCAGAAAACTAGAATACCCGCTTTACCCACTTTCTTTTGTAGAAATGTGTAATCATCACGGTTATCTTGCCGAGTATTCCTTGCTTGAACACCGCATGTTATATGGCTATTACCCTGAAATAGTCCAAAACGACCCCTCACAGGCGCAAAAAATCCTTCATGATCTGACCGATGGTCTTATGTATAAGGACCTTCTTACCCTTGATCAGATTAAAAAACCTTCTTTGTTGGTCAAATTATTGCAAGCGCTCGCACTTCAGGTAGGGAATGAAGTGAGTTATACGGAAGTGGCGCAACTCATTGGAGCAGATGTACTTACCGTAGAAAAATACACGGACCTGCTGGAGCAATCCTTTGTACTGTTTCGATTGCCTTCGCTCAGTCGGAATGCCCGGAATGAAATTAAAAAAGGTCGGAAAATTTATTTCTACGATAATGGCATCCGCAATTCGATCATTAAAAACTTTTCTCCGCTCTCGTTGCGTACAGATACAGGCGCCCTTTGGGAAAATTTCCTGATTGCAGAACGCAAAAAACGCAACAGCTATACCGACTACTATTGCAATGCCTATTTCTGGCGAACTACCAGTCAACAAGAAATCGACTACCTCGAAGATGCGGATGGCAAATTGCAGGCATTCGAGTTTAAATGGTGGTCAAAAAAGCCAGCGCGTTTTCCGAAGTCTTTTTTAGAAGCCTATCCGGAAAGTAGTACACAACTGATTGACCGAGAAAATTTTGATCGTTTCGTGGGCCTGAAATAACCATATCGACCAACCGGCGCAACGGTGCGGACAACATGATTCCGCCAATCCCCAAAGCAGCATATTTTACATTGCCTGTATCTTTCGCAGATTCAATTTGAATCGCCGGTGCACGATCCATTTGGTCAGTTATCTGGCAAAATGTAGATAAGTTCGTTATTTTGCCACCGAAATCGTACTATTGTGGGTCGCACTGCCCCCCTGCGCAGCCTCATACTCAGCAACGTTCCTATGACCTGTCGCTACATTTTTGTTTGTTCGTTCTTCTTTGCCTGCCATACAATGGTTACCGCGCAATGCCCCATTACTGTCAATGCCGGCGAAGACATTTACCTATGCGCGCCACCTACCCCTACCCAACTCAACGGTAGCATCGGCGGCGATTATCTCAATTTCTTTTGGTCACCCACAACGGGTATGAGTGGTGCTACTACCCTTACGCCCACCGTGTCGGTCAGCCAGACTACCAGTTATGTGCTTTCGGCCCGAGCGGCAGATTACACCCAAAATCTGATCGATAACGGTGATTTTGAGAGCGGAAACAGCAGTTTTACCAGTGACTACGTCTACAATCCCGGCAATCTTGTTCCGGAAGGGGTATACGATGTATTGTCGAATCCAAGTTCGGCACACCCCAATTTCCCGCCCTGCAACGACCATGGCGGTGGTGGCAACATGATGGCCGTAAACGGGGCGGGGACTCCCAACTCCGATGTTTGGTGCCAGACGGTCAGCGTAATGCCCAACTCGCAATACGTGTTTTCCGCCTGGGTGACCAGTCTGGTAACCTCCCAACCGGCACGTTTGCAGTTTTCCATCAACGGCAATACCATCGGACCGATTTTCAATGCACCCGGTACGACCTGTTTATGGCAAAACTTTTTCGCCATCTGGAACAGCGGTCCAAGTACTACAGCCACCATTTGTATTGTCAATCAAAATACCGTACTCAGCGGTAACGACTTCGCGCTGGACGATATTCTTTTCGCGCCTACCTGTACGGTTACCGACACGGTGAAGGTGCAGGTTATTACCCTCAGCGCAGTGGCCACGCCAGCCGTCACTATCATTCCCTGCGATGGCACGAACATTACGTTGAATGGCACCGGTTCGAGTGTGGGTACCAATATCACCTACCAATGGGATACGCCGAACGGTAATATCGTCAGTGGTGAAAATACGCTTTCGGTGGTGGTAAATATGCCCGGCGCGTACACGTTGACCGTTAGTTACGAACAAAACGGGGTGATTTGTACCAAAACAGCGACGGCAAACGTAGTGGCCTCTTCCAATCCGCTCGTAGTTTTTATCCAGCCACCGCTGCCGCTGGGCTGTGGATCGCCTTCTACCACTTTGATGAGTACTACCTCCCAACCGGGTTTTGCACTGTATCAATGGAGTACAATCGATGGAAATATTGTGGGTAGTTCCACCCAGAAAAACTGTGTAGTGAACCAGCCCGGCACGTACGATCTGCTGGTTACGAATTCCATTACCGGCTGTACGGCTACCAGTTCAGTCCTTGTTACGCTGGCGAATGGTGCGCCCACGGCCAATGCTACCGGAGGAATTGTCACCTGCGCCCAACCGACTGCCGCCCTGTCGGGAGCGGGTTCGAGTACCGGTTCCAATATCATGTACACCTGGAGTACCCCGAATGGTATGATCCTTTCGGGACAAGGCACGCTCAACGCGGTGGCGGGGGCAGGTGGCACCTATATTTTTGCGGTAAAAAACACCACGAACGGGTGCATTTCGTACGATACGATCCAGGTAATCGCCAATATCGTCGCCCCAACGGTGGTCATCGCGCCGAATGGCAATTTAAACTGCCAGATTAACAGCATTACCCTTTCCGGACAAATCACGCCGGCCAACCTGCCGTTTGTCTGGACAACCACTAATGGTGGAACGATCTCCTCCGGACAGACCACGCTGATGCCGGTGGCCGCTACTGCCGGAAATTACATTATAGCCGCCACCAATCCGTCCAATGGTTGTACCGCACGCGATACGGCGACCGTGACCATTAATACGACACCGCCTACCGCCGTGGTGGTATCGCCGGCTGATTCGATTACCTGCCAATCGCCCAGTGTGATTTTATCGGGCACCGGTTCATCGGTCGGTGCAAAATACCGCTACAACTGGACAGCCTCGCCCGGTGGGAATATTGTTTCTGGAAATACGACCTTGGCACCGACGGTCAACGCAGCTGGCACATACACCCTGGTTGTTACCGACACCATCAATGCCTGTACCGCGATGGCAAGCGTACTTGTAGTGGCCGATAATAATGTCGTACAAGCCGTAGCCAACGTGACCGATACCCTGAATTGTTCTGTCAACTCCGTGGTAATCAATGCCACAGGCTCCAGTACCGGCGCTAATATCACCTATAAATGGACGACGTCCGATGGCAGTATTACCGGACTGACCACCACGCAAAGCCTGACTGCGGTTGCGCCTGGCACCTACACCCTGCGCGTCACCAATCTGCTGACCGGCTGTACCGCCACCGATATAGCCGTCGTGATCAGCGATACCATTGCGCCAAACCTGGCTATTTTACCCGCCGATACTTTAAATTGCATCCGGGTATCCACCGTATTGCAAGGGCAAAACTTTTCCCAGCCTGGCAATTTTGTCTACGCCTGGACGACGGTCGGCGGGCATTTCCTTACCGCCACCGATACCCTGCTGACGACGGTTGATTCGGCCGGTGTTTATACCCTTACCGCAACGAATCTGCACAATGGTTGCGCCGCTTCCGTGTTCGATATGGTCATTTTAAATGATAATTCCCCGCATGCAGTGGCTACCTCGCCCGGCCCGCTCACCTGTAGTTTGCCCATCCAAGCGCTGAGCGTAGCGGGGTCGTTTGCCAATGGCGGCGCAAATTATACTTGGTCCTATACCCAAGGCGGCAATATTCTGTCCGGCACGATTTCGGGCGGTATTGTGATCGATGCCGGGGCCGATTATACCCTGACGATCACCGACCAGATTTCCGGCTGCACTTCTACGGCTACGGTAACCGTATTGGAACAAAAAACGCCTCCTCCGGCCGATGCCGGACCAAACGGACTGTTGACCTGTGTACAACCCATCGCAGCGTTGCTGGCCAATAACGGTCAGACCGCCGGCCTCAATTTTGCCTGGAGTACACAGAATGGTAACTTCACGGGCAACCCCGCAACCGCACAAGTAAATTGCGATCAGGATGGGATATACTACCTGAAAGTAACGGATCCGGTAACGGGTTGTATTAGTCGCGACTCCGTTGAAGTGCTGATAAACAAACAGTTACCTGCATTGAGCGTCGCTCCGCCGGCTACGATTACCTGTGTACTTGCCAATGTATCCCTGAATGCCAGCGCTACGGGCAGCAATCTTTCGTATGCGTGGACGACTACCAATGGACAGATCGTCTCTGGCGATACAACGGCGAGTTTGCTGGTGAGTACCACGGGTAACTATACACTTATCGTAACCGACGGCGTAAACGGATGCACGGCTACGGGCGGCGGTTTGGTATTTCAAAATACCAATGCGCCGGTGCTGCAAATTGCGCCAGCCAACCTGATCACCTGCGCCGCGCCCATGCAAACCTTGCAAGGGCAAAATCAATCGTTGCCGGGCAATTTCTCCTATAACTGGACCGCCTCCAACGGTGGAAATATCCTCGGCGGTGGAAGTTCCCTCATGCCGATGGTAACGGCCGCCGGTACGTACACTTTGTTGACTACGAATATAAATAATGGTTGTACCGCCACGCAGGTCGTGAACGTAACCGCTAATACGACTCCGCCCACCGTCCTGGCCGGTGCAGATGACACGTTGACCTGTAATGTTAACACCTTGACGATCAATGGTTCCGGTACCGGGGCGGGTCCCCTGGCTTATACCTGGGTGGCTTCCAACGGCGGCCAGATTGTCAACGGCGCCACTACGCCTACGCCTTCCGTAGACCAGGCTGGCACCTATACCCTCACGATCATCGACGCCGCCAACGGTTGCTCAGCCACCGATGCGATGCAGGTTGCGAACGATTTGAATACCCCGCAGGCCAATGCCGGAACGGCGCCATTGCTGACCTGTACCCTCACCCAGACCAATCTAAATGCCACGGCCAGTGCCGGTAGCAATTTTAGTTATAACTGGACGGCGACCAACGGCGGGAATATCCTGCTGAATCCCAATACGCTCACGCCACTGATCGATGCACCCGGCACTTACCAACTGGCGGTCACCAATGCCGTGAACGGATGTACTACCAACAGCACGGTAATAGTATTGGAAAATATCGTCCCGCCTACCGCGGAGGCGGGGCCGGTAGCCACGCTGACCTGTGCGACTACCCAACTTACGCTGGCCGGTTCCGGCACGGGCAATCCCGTACTTGGTTACAGTTGGCAAACGGGCAATGGGCAAATTACGAACGGCGCGACTACCGCCACACCGGTAATCAATCGCCCGGGTACCTACAATGTAACCGTTACGAACCCGCAAAACGGGTGTACAGCGACCGATAATGTGCTCATTTCGATCGATACCCTTGCACCAAGTATCACTGCGGCTGCTCCGCAAATATTGACCTGCACGGTACTTACCGTCCCGGTGAATGGTACCGTGGCGCAACCGGCTACCAATTTTACGATCACCTGGACCAGCGCCAACGGGCATTTTACCGGCGGACAAAATACCCTGATGCCAACAGTAGACAAACCCGGCGTGTACAAATTAACCTTGCAAAATAACGTCAACGGCTGTACAGCAACGACCCAAACCACGGTAAATCAGGATATTGCCTTGCCGACCGCTGTTGCCGCCACGACCGGACAGATTACCTGTACCAATTTAACGGCGTCCCTTACCGGAGCAGGTTCGTCCGTCGGACCTAATTTCACGTATGCCTGGACTGGCGGTCCGATTACCGGCGCTACCGATTCGCTGACGGCAAAAGCCAGTGCGGCTACCAGTTATACATTACAGGTCACCAATACCACCAACGGGTGTAGCGCAACGGCTGCTACCACCACAACCAGCAATACTACGTTGCCGGTTGTCGTCATCGCTCCGCCGGCGCTGCTGACCTGTGGACAAACAACGGCCGTGCTCAATGCCGGCAATTCCAGCAACGGGCCGAATTTTGTACCCACCTGGACTACCAGCGGTACCGGCAATTTTACCGCCGGCCAAACCACGCTTTTACCGACGGTCAACCAACCGGGTATGTATAACCTGAGTATCCAAAATACGCAAAACGGTTGCACCGCCTCCACGCAGACAACGGTTACGCAAAATATTACTGCACCTGGCGCAAATGCCGGGCCGGGCGTTGAACTGAATTGCAATACCGCCGAAGCGCCACTTCAGGGTAGCAGCCCTGCCTCCGGTAATCTGCAATACAACTGGAATACTACCACCGGCAACATCGTCACCGGCAGCAATACCGCGACGCCCCGCATCGACGCGCCGGGAACGTACACGGTGACCGTTACGAACTTAGTCAATAGTTGTACTTCTACGGCCACCACCGTCGTTACGGAAATCGGTCTGCCAACCTTTGCGCCAACCCTTTGGCAACCCAACTGTCTGACGCCCACTGGCGCAATAGACTTCGGGCCCATTTCTGGCGGTGCCGCACCATTCCACTATTCTATCAATGGCGGACAAACATTTGGTACCGATGCCGATATGGAAGGCATAAAACCAGGAAATTATACCTTGCTCGTCAGCGACAAGTTTGGATGCACCGACTCCCAAGAAATTGAAATCCAAGTGCCTTTCCTGCCGACGGTCACCCTGGCCAGTATCAGCGCACTGGAGTTAGGTGATTCTATTGTCTTACAGCCTATGCTAAATCAGCCGGCCAGTAAAATTGTCACTTGGGCCTGGACGCCATCGACGGGTTTATCGTGTGATGACTGTCCGAATCCGGTGGCCAAACCGTTGAAAAGCGGCGTTTATAATTTGAAAATTACCGACATCAACGGCTGTATGGCGACCGCGAAAGTGCAGATCCTTATCAACAACCAACGCCATTTATATGCACCGAATGCCATTGCTCCCGCTTCAAACGGTGATAACGCGCGGTTCACGATTTATGGAAAAGGCATGGTCGAGATCCAAAATATGCGCATTTTCGACCGCTGGGGCAGCCAATTATTCCTTGCTGAGCATATTCAACCCAATGAGCAGGCGGTGGGCTGGGATGGTTCTGATCGCGGAAATCTGGCAAATCCGGGTGTATTTATCTGGCAGGCCACCATTTTATTCCTGGATGGCGAAGTGGAGGTGTACTCCGGCGACGTTACGGTGATCCGCTAATCATGGAAATATGACCGCTGCTGAATTTGCCGCTCTTTGCACACCCGAAGCCCGGGCGGTCATCGAAGCCAATCTGACGACCCATCCCGCCGACTTTGCCTTGCGGTATCGCGATGCAGCATTGGCCACCCAGTTGAAATATTTACAGCGCAGCCGTACCAAATTGCCCGCGTTGTATGCCGTACGCGGGATCGTGCCGCCGCTGGCCTTCGAACAATGCAGCAGCGAGGCGGCGGCTGCAACCAAAGATCTGTCGGGCGAAACGTGCCTTGATCTCACCTGCGGTTTAGGGATTGACACCGGACATTTTGCGCGCACCTTCCGGCAAGTCGTAACGGTCGAACAAGATCCGGTGCTGGCCGACGTGGTGCGGTACAATCTGCATTTACTCAGTCTGCACAACGTAACCGTACACACCGGTACGGCGGAGGATTTTATTGCCAACTATACCGGCGCTCCTTTCGACTGGATTTACCTCGATCCGGCCCGCCGCGACGATCGGGGGAAAAAGGTGTTTTTGCCCGAAGATTGCGAACCTGATTTTGTAACATTACTCCCACAACTGCGCAAAACAGGCCGGCAGATTCTGGTGAAACTCTCCCCGATGTACGACGTGGATGCGGCACTCCGCCAATTCCCGGATGTAAGCGAAGTGGGCGTACTGTCACTGCAAAATGAATGCAAGGAAGTCTGGTTGCGCTTTGGCAAACCGGTCGCGCAGCCGTGCATTGTGGTAAAATGCCAGGTCGACGGAGCCATACAAGTCTTTGAAAAACAGATAGTTACTTCCAATAATCCAACCGGCACCGCACTGCCAAAATTTATCCTCGAGCCCGATGTAGCCTTTTATAAAGCCCGCATGGTAACCAGTTTATTTGCGCAGCACTACGCACACCTCGCCGGTACGCTGACTGCCAGCGACGGGTTTTTCCTGTCGGAAAACGCCGTCGCCAATTTTCCCGGTCGGGTTTTCAAAATTATAACAGCCTTGCCTTACCAGCCGAAAAAACTGATCACGTTGCTGAAACAGGAAAAAATCGGGCAGATCAATATCGTACAGCGCAATTTTCCGGCTGCTACAGCGGACATTCGGGCAGCCTTGCGCGTGAAAGAAGGCGGAGAGCGTTTTTTGATCGCGACGATGGTGGCGGGGGAGCGGGTATGCTGGATAGCAGAACGAACAAACCTTGCGCACATCTGACCAGGATGGTCTGTAGCCTTATACGCAATGAAAAAGTGGGACGGCCCAAAGAAACTGAACCGGCGACGGCTTCAAAAATAAAAATCGGTGGGCAAAGGCTTTCACCTTCAACCACCGATTTTCTCCCGGATAAAGGGATTAGTATTTAATTCTGATTCAAATTCGAAACCTTCAGGTACCGCTCCAATGCCACTGCAATCGACGGCGTTTCCGGCGTGCCGGCCTGAATTTGTACCGACATGCCGCGTTCCGTGACCGCTTTGCTGGCCGACGTACCAAATACACAAATGCGCCGGTCTTCCTGTCGGAAATCGGGAAATTGCTCGAACATGGATTTGATCTCCAGGGCCGAGAAAAATGCGATGATGTCGTACTTGATGTCTTTCAGATCCGTCAGATCCGTATTGGCAGTACGGTACATGATGGCTTCCTGGATCGGGATTTTCATTTCCTTGAAAAACGCCAGTACTTCAGAACTTCCCTGATCGCTACACGGCAGGAAGAATTTCTCGTCCTTATTGCGCAGAAAGTACGATTTGAGTTCTAAAATGTTCTTGGCGCCGTTGAATACCTTGCGTTTGCGGAACATGATAAACTTCTGGAGATAGTTTGCGATCGCTTCGGTAGCACAGAAGTATTTGGTTTCTTCTGACATTTTAAGGCGCATATCTCCGCACAGGCGGAAAAAGTGATCCACTGCGTTTTTGCTGGTGAAAACCATCGCGGTGTAATCGTTTGGATAGACCCGATTTTTCCGATATTCTTTTTCGGTAAGCCCTTCAACAGTCACAAATGGCACAAAATCAATGCGCACACCGAACTTCTTTTCCAACTCATCGTACGCAGAGCGCTGCGCCGGGGTGGGTTGGGAGATGAGGATGTTGTGGACTTTTTTGTAGGCGCTTTCCTGAACAGGTGCAGTGGTTGCAGACATTCGGGAGTAAGTATGTTTTATGTGAAACTTGCCGGTGAATTATCCTTGTATCATCGCCAGTTTTACGATTAATAAAACTGGAGCGATTTCGACAGTGCAAAGGTACAACAAAAAGTGGAATTGGTCGGTTCCCAAAAATTTACTGCCAATATTGGCGGAACGCAAAGCGCGGTAAGCATAGAAAACTGCGACCAGCCCCAGGGTCCAAAATACGAGCAACGCCTGGTAAGTACCGGTAGAAAACGCCAAAAGCAGGTTAAATGGCACCAAAAACAACCCTAACACACAACTGAATACCAGCATCAAAAAATTATAGCGCTCTACTTCTTTTTGCACCGGGAAGAGCCAGCGTACCATACTGAGCATGAAGTGTTTACTCAAAAAAATGCCGGTGGCAGCCACCATACACAGCAGCAGAAATCCGCCATTGTTGAAAGTCTCGCCGCTGAAAAAGCGCATAACGAGAAAAATGAACATGCCGCCGTTCAGGATAAAATTGGTGTACAATAAATAATAAGGCGTGCTGCCGATCAACCCGGCGGACTCGCGCTGCGAAAGGGTCAGCGCACTATCGTTCAAAAATCCGCGCCAGGCTTTGATCACGATCCCGCGATTAGCGGCAATGCAAAACGTCAGGAACCCGAACATGGCCGCCAGCATGCCGAACAAAAATGTAGGCGACATGCCACCACCGCGCGGCAGGATCGAGAAAGGGCGAAACGGCTCGGTCGAATTTTCAGCCAGTGCCTTCGCTGCATCGGGAGCGCGGTGCGGTACCACTTCGAACGGATTGACATTCACATTCACCAGGATTGTATCGTTGCCGGCGATCAGCATGCGCCTGGGCAGCCGGTGCGTCAATTCAAACGGATTCGTTGCATTTTGCCCGGACACGGGGTGCGTGACGGTCAGAAAGAACAGGCTGAGCAGAAATAAACGAATCATGCCGCAAAGATAAGCAGACTCTTGCACTACCCGATGCACGATTTCTTTTCCTACTTTTGCCAGCCGTTTTTTTATACGTATAAAAGGACTGGTCAATTGAAATAAATCAACGAATCCATATTCAATGAATAACATAGACGTGATTCTCGGCCTGCAATGGGGCGACGAAGGAAAAGGTAAAATCGTAGATTACCTTGCCGGACAATATGATATTGTCGCGCGCTTCCAGGGCGGTCCGAACGCCGGACATACGCTTAAATTTGGCGGTAAAAAATACGTGCTGCACACCGTGCCTTCCGGCATTTTCCGCCCCAGCCTTATTAACCTGATCGGCAACGGCGTGGTGCTCGACCCGGTCGTGTTCGAACGCGAACTGCGCTCGCTCGAAGTAAGTAAAGTCAAATTTCTGAAACGGCTGCTGGTTTCCCGCAAGGCACACCTTATCCTGCCCACGCACCGCTGGCTCGACGCGGCCAGCGAGGCCCACAAAGGCAAGGCTAAAATCGGCTCCACGCTCAAAGGCATCGGGCCGACTTATATGGATAAAACCGGTCGCAATGGGCTGCGAGTGGGTGATGTCGAATTGCCAAGTTTCAAGGAACAGTACGAAGCGCTGAAGGCCAAACACCTGGAGTTGTTGAAAATATACCCATCAATTCCCTTCGATCTGGCAGCGGAGGAAAAGATATGGTTTGACAGCCTGGCCACGCTGCGTTCGCTGCAACTGGTTGATTGCGAGTACTATATCCACGACGCCCTCAATGCCGGCAAAAGAATTCTGGCGGAAGGCGCACAGGGCACTATGCTGGACATCGACTTCGGTACGTATCCTTTCGTTACCTCTTCCAATACCGTGACGGCGGGTGTTTGTACCGGACTTGGCGTAGCACCACAGCGGATTGGCCGGGTGATTGGCATTACCAAGGCGTATTGTACCCGCGTCGGAGGCGGTCCTTTTCCAACCGAACTGGATAATGAAATCGGCGAAAGACTCCGCCAGGAAGGCCAGGAATTCGGCTCTACAACCGGTCGCGCCCGCCGCTGCGGCTGGATCGATCTGCCGCAACTGCGCTATACGATCATCCTGACCGGTACCACCGAAATCTGCCTGACCAAGATCGACGTATTAAATACTTTCGCGACGGTGAGCGCAGCTACCCACTACCGGTATGGCGGTAAAAAACACATCAACCTGCCTTACGACCTGTGTTACACCGACGTAGCACCCATTTTTAAAGATTACAAAGGCTGGCAATGCACCCTCGACGACGCTAAAACCTACGAAGAACTGCCCGCCCGCGTCCGCGAATACCTGAAAGACCTGGAAAACTACCTGGGCGTACCGATTAAAATGATCTCGACCGGCCCGGAACGGGAGAAATTGATCGTTCGTGGTTGAAAGTTTTGAGTTATTTTTTGATCTGCACGTAAGTTTTTGATGATCAAATGCTTAACCACAGATGGTGAAGATAACTCAAAACCCAAAACTCAAAACCCAAAACTCCTAAATATTGAGAGTTTTGAGTTATTTTTTGATCTGCACGTAAGTTTTTGATAATCAAATGCTTAACCACAGATGGTGAAAATAACTCAAAACCCAAAACTCAAAACTCCTAAATAACGTAATTAACCGCAAAGAACAGCACCAAATATATCCACAGTGCATCGAGAAAGTGCCAGTACACGGTGAGTAGGCGGAGTTTGAGGCGTTTTTCCGGGTCGGAAAAATAGACCAGTACGGTTACCGGATCCACCATGCGTTTTTTGGCGGTGCGGTAAAAAAGGTATAAAAATGGAAGTCCCGCTATCACGTGCGCCAGGTGGAGAAAAGAAATGACGTACAAATACCCGGTAGTGGTGGAAGCGTTCAATCCGATGTTCTGTTGGAAAAGCCAGACCCAGGCTACGGTTTGCATTACCATGAACAACAAGGAGAGCAGGATCGTGTATTTTAAATGCTGCTGGTATCGCTGCGTTTCATCGTCGATGTAACAGCGTTTGGCGCGCATCATCGTGTAACTGCTGGCTAATAGAATAACCGTATTGAGCAGAAACAAGGGGGGAATCTGCACTGGCGCTACGTGCATCGTCACCCGCGTATAAATATACGCCATGGTCAGTGCCAGAAACAAAATGGACAAGCCAAACAACAGGATAAAAAGCATCACATTGCTGGGATGGAAAAGCAACTGGCTGTCTTCCCGTTCCAGTTGTGTCTGGGTGTTATTTTTTTCCATAATACACTGTTTTACAACGAAATAAGCACGATTGAGATGATTGCCAACCCTACTCCGATCCAGTTTACTTGGCTCAATCGCTCCTGAAACAGCCAAACCGCACCAATAGTTGTAGTCAAAATTACACCCACATTAATCAGTGGAAAAACCAGCGAACCTTCCAGTCCGCTGCCCAGCGCCAGCAGTAAAAACAGTATGCTGCCGTAATTGGGGATGCCCAGCACAATACCGCCCACCACATGGCGCCAGGCAAATTGCAGTCGCCCGGTCGACCAGCCTGCCACGGCCACGGTCATTCCCAATATGCCCGCAGCACCGAATACCGTGCAGATAAAAGGCCGGTCGCCCGGTATAATGTAATTTTCATGCTGCACAAACACAAAAACCATTTCGATGATGCCCGATAATATCCACGTAATCGCCGGTATCCACAACCATTTGCCGCTTTTTCGCGGTGCCAGGGTTGGATCGCTGGTTTTGGCGGGTAAATTTACCAGGATAATACAAGCCAGTGCCGCCATAAACCCCAGAATTTTGCCCCATCCTGCGGACTCCTGGTACATCAAGATGGCAAAGGGAACCGTCAGCAGAATGGACATTTTCTGCATGATCTGGCTGATCGTGACACTGAAATAGCGGACCGTCAGCGCGGCACCGTTGAAACCGGTGATAAAAACAAAACCCAATCCCAGGGCGTATGGCATCCACGGCTGACTGAAATCGGCGCGGGTGACCGGAAAGCGGCCCAGGTGCGCCCATCCGCAGGCAACACAGGTAAAATAGTTGAAAACAATGGCCTGAAAACTGTCCACGCGAAAGCGGGCATACAGTTTGAAGATAAAACCAAGCAGCACCGAACACAGCACCGCCAAAGCAAGATAGAGCATTTTTTGTAATTTTGGCGGGCAAAGATGCAGTATTTCTCGCAATCCGATCCTTTGAACCCGGGGCGGCTCTGGCTAGTTCTATATTCAACCCTGCGCAGTAACATCATTTCTTATCCATGTACCGATGGCAAAAATATACGTTTTACCCTTTTTAATCCTGTGTGCGGCTACCTTTTTGACGACTTGTACCTTCGAAGAAAATGAAGCGGCGGAAGGAGCAGCAGGTAAATTCGAGCCCTATGACAATTTCACGTTTCAGCGCACCTACCCCGATAAAGAATTTGACTGGGCGGGCTGGCAAACCACCCTTTCCCGGTTGCAGACCAGTACCAATGCCGAATCGCGCGGACCAAATGGCTGTGCCGGCAATGTCACTCCATGGACGCTGCAAGGCCCGGCGAATGTGGCCGGACGCGCCAATACAGTAGCCGTCAAACCCGATGACAGCAACACTGCCTTAGCGGGATTTGCCGGCGGCGGCATTTTCAAAACCACGGATGGCGGTACGACCTGGCGCGCGGTTTTCGACGATCACCCGAATCTGGCGATTGGTGATATCACCTACGATCCCTCCAATTATAATGTCGTGTATGCCGGTACCGGCGATCCTAATATCCCCACCGTCGTCTTCAATGGCAACGGCCTTTTTAAGAGTACAGATGGCGGTGAAACCTGGTTTTCAATCGGCCTGACCCAGGTCGGCGTGATGTCCAAAGTGGTCGTGCATCCTACCAATCCGCAAATCCTCTTAGTGGCTTCTATGGGCAACCCACTGGTGCGCAACGGTGAACGGGGCATTTATAAAACCATCGATGGCGGGCAGACTTGGCAACACACCCTGTTCGTAACCAACCAGGCCGGCGCAAGCGATCTGCAAATGAGCATGGTCAATCCATCCATTGTCTACGCTTCCTTTTGGGATCGTATCCGGAGCAACGAAGAATCGATCGCTTATGGCAACGGCGCACGCGTGTACAAAAGCAGCGACGGCGGGACGACGTGGACCCAACTCACTACAGGATTGCCAACCGGTACCAATAGTCGCACCGGTCTGGCACTGTCTGCGACCGACCCCAATAAACTGTACGTTTTATTTGTCGATACGCTATTTCGTCCGGGCGGATTATTCAAAACTGTAGATGGCGGCACCACGTTTACGCCTATGAATATCAACGCGATAATGGATGCCGGCGGTGATTTTAACTGGTATTTTGGCAAAATTCGCCTGAATCCGGCCAATGATGAAGATCTCTATTTTTTAGCCATTTTGCTCTACCGGAAAATGCCCAACAGCAATGCCTGGCTGGTAGCAGCCGGTGGACATGCCGACTCGCACGACCTGGCTTTTGCGCCTTCCGGAAGACGTTATTGGACCAATGACGGTGGCGTGTATCGCAATGAACCCAATTCCAATGCCTGGACCAAGAGCAAAAATCTGCCGACCACGCAATTGTACCACACCAGTTACAATCCGCATTTCCCGGACACCTATTATGTCGGCGCGCAAGACAACGGTATTCAAAAAGGCAATGCCGCCGGCATCAATAACTGGGTATCCATCTTTCCGGCCGACGGTTTTCGCTGCGCTTTTCACCCGACCGACCCGAATATGTTCTGGATTGAAATCCAAAACGGCGCTATTCATACCACCCTCGACGGTGGTCAGACCTGGCAACAGCGTCCGGAAGCGCTGGGAACTACCGATCGCACCAACTGGGATACGCCGTATTTTATCAGTAAATTTCCACCTTATACCCTGTATGGCGGCACGTATCGCGTATATGCGTCACCGGACGGGGCCGGCTGGGGCATTATCTCCGGCGATCTGACCGACGGCATTATTTTTGGGCCGCGTTTTCATACGATGGCCTGTATCAATGAATCGCCGATACTGGCCCAAAAACTGTACGCCGGCACGTCCGATGGCAATGTCTGGCGGCGCGAACCAACGGGCTCCTGGGTGAATATCACCGGCAATTTGCCCACCCGGTATGTGACCTCGGTAGCCGGCTCACCGACATCCGTCAACCGGCTATTTGTCTCGCATTCGGGGTTCCGGTACGATGAGTACATTCCGCACATCCACCGTTCGGACAACAATGGGGCTACCTGGATCGATATTTCGGGCGATCTGCCACCGGTGCCCGTTTCGGATCTATTGGTGTTACCCGACCAAAACGACCAGGTGATTTTTGCCGGCACCGATGCAGGCGTTTATTTCACCAAAGATGGCGGTACGCATTGGGAGCGCCTGGGGAGTGGAATACCATTTGTGCCGGTTTTTGACCTCGAACAGAATGTTGCCCGCAAACAACTCGTAGCCGCCACCTTTGGCCGCGGTGTATATACCTTTCCGCTGGATTCTATTTTCGCGCAGCAAAGCGGGAGTGTGGTCAGTCTGCGTGGTAAAGTGCAGACGGAAACGGGCAGCGAAGTCTCCTTTGTCCGCGTAAGTGGCGCGGGTACACCGGTTACGACGGCCGCTAATGGCGATTTTGCTTTTGGGAACGTCGGCGGTTGCCAATCGTATACGCTTACGCCTACCCGTACGGACAACTTCATCAATGGCGTAAGTACATTCGATCTGGTACTGCTTTCCAAACACATTCTGGGTATCGAGGCGCTCAATTCGCCCTACAAAATGATCGCCGCCGACGCCAATAAATCCAATACGCTCACGACATACGATATTGTGCAACTGCGGAAAGTAGTGCTCGGGGTCGATACGGCCGTCGCCGGGAATACGTCCTGGCGTTTTGTGCCGTCCAATTTTACGTTTCCCAATCCAACTAATCCATTTCAGACCGTTTTCCCCGAAGCGCGGGCCGTGGATGTACAAATGTCATCGCTGGCCAATCTGAATTTTACAGCCATCAAAATCGGCGACCTGAACGCCAATGTGGTGCCGGGTTTTAATGGCAATCTGCCGGTGGATCGCACGGAAGCCATTTGGCCGGTTACCGTACAAAACATTGATTGTTGGCGTAGTGCACCCGTTCAGGCGGTTTTTTCTGCCAATTTGCAGGCCATTAGCGGCGCACAGTTTTCCGTGCAGTTCGATCCGGACCAACTTGTCTTTGAAAAAATAGAGCCGCTGCTGCCGGGCCTGACCGCGGATAACTTTGGCGTAAACCGGCAGAGAACCGGTGTTTTGACCGTTAGTTTTGAAAACAAGGCGTTGTTACAAACCAGTCATTCGTCGTTTCAAAACGACGAACAACGTTTATTCGTCGTGCATTTTCGGGCAAGAACGAACGGCTCGCTCGAGCAAATGCTCCGCCTGGCCGACGCCCCAACAACTGCCTGCGCGTACGCAGTTAATGGCGTGCCTAAATTGCCGGTATTGACCTTTGCAACAGGTGTTGTGGCCGATGCCATCACTGCTCCACGCGTTTGGCCCAACCCGTTCGGCGCGGCCGGTGTCTGGCTGGAAATGCCGGATCGCGATGCAGGTAAGGATATACAAGTATTTGACACACAAGGGAAAGTAGTTTTTTCGCAGCCTAATGTACTCGCCAGCACGCTCTTTTTACCGGGTGACATTTTTCCGGCGGCCGGGGTCTATTTTTGCAGGATCGGCGATCGGGTCGTGCGGCTGGTGCGGTTGTAGAATGGGCTTTATTATACAAACAAAATTCAGCACCATGCAACCCTCCCCGACATTCGATGTCAATACATTCAAATCGCAAGATGGAAGCCAATCAAACGCACCGCGACCTGATAGAGCGCTGCCGAAGCAGTAACCGTGATGCGCAGTTTGAA